>JACMLX010000224.1 GCA_014379355.1 Gemmatimonadaceae bacterium | reverse complement strand
CTGGCTTGCCATTGACGACATAGCTATGTGCCTCAAGCGGACACGTCGATGCGCCCGATACCCGAATAGAGAATGGCTGCCCGTGGGTAGTGCCTCCCGGGACGGGGCGGGCAGCACGGGCAGAGTGGTCGCGCGTCGAGCTGGCTCGTCAGATGATGATTCGCCGTCTCCTGCGAAGAGCACGATGTGCCGGTTCACGTCGGGGACCCGGGCGGGCGAGACGCAGGATTATGCGCCTATGGATCCGCTGCCCGTCGGGAGTGCATGCAATGACTGCAGGAGCAGTCGCGGTCGGGTAGCCGCGAAGAAATAGGAACGGCATGTGGATGTTCACTGCTCTCTTGCACGTCGCACTCGGAGACGAGACGGCGCTCGCCGGTTGCGGTGGCAGTGAACCTGCGAATGCCTGCGAATGGTTTCGGCCGCTGCTGCCAGCGCGCCTCGGCCCATCGACGAGATTCTGGAGTCGATTCTCGGTTGACGATAGAGCCTGCAACTCTGACGAGAGACCGTGCACGCCGACAGGTTGCTGTGGGCTGTGACGTCAGTTCGCCGAACTCCAACGTGCGTTGCCAAATGGCGAAAACCCCCTCCACTGCGAGGGGTTTTTCGTTTTCTGGCGGACGCGGTCACAGCGCAGACTCTCTATGCTCTTGACTCATACTATTGAGGCATAGTATGATTGGATATATTCATCTGGAGCCGATGCATGAAGCCCAACTGGTTCTACATCCTTCTCGCGCTCGCCCCTGGTCCGCGCTACGGCACCACGATCCAGGACGATGCGCGCCGCCTGAGTGACGGCGCGGTGCGCCTCTGGCCCGCCACGCTCTACGGCTCTCTCGAGGAACTGGTCCGCCTGGCGTGGATCGAGGAACTCGCCGAGTCTGACCGGCCTGAAGGCGGCTCGGGTCGGGAACGCTTCTATCGGATCACCGCAGCGGGCCGCGTGTCGCTGGACACGGAATGCGGCCGGCTGGAGGCCATGGCCCGGACAGCGCGTGCCAGGCTGTCGACACAGGTCGCGAGCGCATGAGCAGCCGGCGAGAGGGGAATAGCGAGCATGGGCTCTGGCGCCGCGCCTACCGTGCGCTGCTGCCGCTGATGCCGCGCGGGCTTCGGGCGCGACAGGGAGACGCGATGCTCGATCTGTTCGACCGTGAACTCAGACGCAGCGAACCTGATGGTTCACGCGCCGTGTGGGCCGCGGGCCTCACGGGGCTGGCGGACCTTGCCCGGCGCGGAGCCTACGAGCGCCTGTCTGAAGAGCGGCAGGCGCTGACCACGGCAAACGTCACGATCCTCCGGCGTACCGCGTTCGCGTTCATCTCGACGAGCGCCGCGCTGACGGCACTGTTCGTGGCGAAGGGCGCCGTGACGCGCGCGGCTGCTCCCCTCAGCGACACCGCGTTCGATGTGATCCTGTTTTCGATTCCGTACACTGCCGCCTTCACGATCCCGATGTCGGTGTTCTTGGCGGTGCTCTGGGCAGGCTCCCGCAAGCCAACTGCGGCTTACGGCGACGATCCGGCTGTCTCCGCAGGTGCGCCCAGACTTGCACCAGTCATTGGCATGGCATCTGCCGTCGCGCTCTGCTGTCTCGCCCTGAATGCCGAGCTGGTCCCGCGCGCCAACCTGCGGCTCCAGTCCATTTATGCCGGTGGGGTTGCCGTTGCCCCGAGCGACCGCAGCATGACCCTTCACGAATTGCGTGAGGCAGAGGCGAGGCTGGTCAGAGCACCGCGTGCCGTGACGGCGTTGGATTCCGACGGCGCCTCGGTCGCGAGCTATGAGGTCGAGATCCAGAAAAAGTTCGCGCTGGCCGCCGCGTGCGTGCTGCTGGCGTTGCTCGCCACAGGGATCGCGAGTCGTGCGTCACGCATCAGTCTTTGGGCACAGGTCGGGATCAGCCTCGTCGTCTTCTCCGGCTACTACATGTGCATCATCACGGGCGAACAGCTCGCCGATCGTTCGGCGATTCCTCCGGTGCTGGCCATGTGGAGCGCCAACATCGTCGTGCTGGTGATCGCGATGCTTACGCTGCGCGTTGCGCGTGGCGTGCGCGACCCGGCAGTTCGAATGCCTTCCCAGGCCGTCTGAGTCGGCACGGAGACGATCACACGACCAGAACGCTGAATCGCGAAGGAGGCGGCTTGACGGAGCTGGCCGGACGCTCATGCGACGCACCCGACGTCAGCGGTGGCCCCTCAGGCTCCAACATTCACCGAGCTGGGCATTCCGCTATTCTGGTACACGACTGGCGCAGCACTGCTGGCCGCGCCGTCGCATGGACCGGTCTCCGCAATCGATCGACAGACCTCATTCGCCGAGAGGAGAGCACGTGGGATTCTTCAAGGATGCCTACTCGAATCAGCTCATCGTCTCATCGTCGGCGAACGCGCTGACGAACGACATGAAAAAACTGCGGGACATGCTGACCTTGAAGGCCGAACGGTCCGGACTCAGGACGGCCTGCGTTGAACTGGACATCGTTGCCGGTTCGAACAGCGTCGACGTGTATCAAACGAAGGCACTGACGAAAGCCCTGACGACTGTAGACAGGCAGAGCCGCCTCTACATCCTGGGGCATGGCGACTGGAAAAGCCAAACCGTCGGCGGACTGAATGCAGAAATCTGGGCGACCCGGCTGATCAAGTGTGGACTCGTTGTCGCACCGAAGATCATCAGCATCGTCGGATGCAATGCGGGACGTGATCTCAAGGCCGAGATATCCTGCCGAGTCGCACAGTCGCTCAACAGCTTCGCATCGCAGCTTCACCTGAAGCTCAAAGACCCGGGTGGTCTCGAGACGATGCTGTTCGCGCGGCCGTATACGATCCGTGCGCACTACGAGCGAGGAAAGGAGGGAAAGACGACGCATCGTTACGACGGCAACGCGCCCAAGCCAGTCCTCGAAAAAAAGGATGGCGAACTACCCCACGGCGAACAGCGAAAACTCTGCTTTTGCTGGGTCGACGGACAGCAAGCACGCAAATGGGTGGTGTACGGCCAGAAGGAGACGTTGGAAGACCTGCAGACGGAACGGGACTTCGGGCAGTTCGCGGAATTTGGAGCGCTCCCGGATTTCGGAGCGCTCTCGGATTTTGATGAGTAGGCACGCCTTGGCACGACGGCTCGCGGCGCGCCGAGGCTCGCGCGACGGAACCGTTTGACCCTGCGCTGACCAGAAGCGCGCGGATGTCATGGTCGCGCACCGACGGGTCTCGTCGGTGCCGGACGCTGGAAGTCGGCGAGCCGCGCCTCCGCATCCTTCGTCCGCGGATGCCCAGCCCCCAATGTCTCCCGCAACCCGTGCGCTCCGGCGCGCAGCAACTGCTCCGCCTCCGATCGATCCGCGCGCGGACCGTAGCCCATCGCCGCGCCCATCAGGCTTTCGCCCAGATGCACGATGTAGTGCGTCCCGCCGAACAGCGCCTTGCACAGCTCGAGGCCCTCGCGCGCATCACGAACGCCAGCGCGCACGTCGCCTGACTTCGCGCGACAATACCCGCGATACAGGAGCGCATACCCGACACTCGGATCCGTGTCCTGCAGATCGGGTCCGCGATGCGACAGGATTTCGCTGAACACGGGAATCGCATCAGCGCAGCGATCGCCTGCGACCATGATCGTGCCAAGCATCCGCTTGGCGGAGAGCGTGCCGGTGGCTGCGTCGCCGAACGCGCGGGTGCTGATGCCGATCGCGCGTCGCGCCATCACATCCGCGTCAGTCAGTTTTCCCTCGAACATCAGCGCACCGGCATACGGTTGCAGCACTTCGCCAACCGCGAAGCTCTCCTTGCCGAGCATGACGTCGAAGATGCTCACGGCGCGCGAAAAGTCGGCGGTGGCGGGCGCAAACCTGCCGAGCGTCGCCTGCGCGACGCCCCGCGACGCGAAGTACGTCGCCTGGTCGAGCGAATCAGTGCGGTTGCGGATGCGATGCTTCGGAATGAGTGAGTCGTAGGCAGTCACTGCGCCTGTCAGATCGCCAGCGTCGAGTCGCAAACCCGCCACGCGCATCAGCGTCACCACCACGTCATTCGCGTCGGCATCGGGGCGATGTTGAAATACGTTCGCGAGATGCAGATACAAGGACTCGGCCTCGACGAGCTTGCCGTCCTGGCGCGCCACGGTCGCCAGGTTCCAGATCGCGTCGGTCTGCTGCTGTGACGGCACAACGCCGTCGCGCGTGCGATAGTACTCGTACGCCTGCTGCAGCAGCGGTCGTGCGCGTTCATGCAGCTGGATATTCTGCAACGTCTCGCCGAGCGACAGTTGCACCGACGCGCGGATATCCGGCTCCGACGCAAAGGCGGTGTCGATCATCGGCACGGCGCGATCGAGTGCCTCTGCAACCGTCAGCGCCCGCCCGCCTTCACGCGGCGACGCCTGGTTCAGCACCGTCTGGAAGAACTCGTTCACCCGCTGCGTGCGAATGCCCTCGGCGCGCGCCTTGTCGCGCTCCGCCCGCGCAAATCGGGCCTGCTGCACGCTGATCACGGTGCCGCCGATCAGCGCCAGCACACCGGTCGCGATGCCGGCCACCGCCAGTTTGTTGCGGCGCACGAACGAATGCAGCCGGTAGCCGATCGTGTCGGGTTGGGCGCGCACCGTGCGACCATCGAGCCACCGTTGTAGATCGTCGCCGAACTGCTGCGCACTCGCATACCGACGATCCGGCTCCGGCCTCAGCGCCATCATCACGATCGCATCCAGCGCGCCGCGCAACTGTCGGCTGAGTTTCCGCCGCGCCTGAATGTCGACGGCGAGACCGGTCGTGTCCTCATCCAGTGACTCGATGCGACGACTTGGCGGCAGCGTCGCCGCGTCAGTCGTCTGCCCGGCGTTCGGACGCATGCCGGTGAGCAATTCGTACAGCACCACGCCAAGCGAGTAGATGTCGGTGGCCGTGGTGAGATGCAGGCCGGCGCGCTGTTCCGGGCTCGCGTAGGCCGCGGTCATCGGCGCCGCGCCGAACTCGGTGAGCGGATTGTCACTGTCGTCGATCAGCTTCGCGATACCGAAGTCGAGCAGCTTGAGCGTGCCATCTTCGGCGACCAGCATGTTGGCCGGCTTGATGTCGCGATGCACGATCAGCCGCTCATGCGCGTACTGCACCGCGCTGCATGCCTGTCGGAAGAGCTGCACGCGCGCACGCACATCGAGCGCGTGCGTGTTGCTCCAGTGATCGAGTCGTTCCCCCTCGACGTATTCGAGCGCGAACCACGGGCGCCGTTCGCTGTCCACGCCGCCATCGAGCAGCGACGCGATGTTCCTGTGCTCGAGCCGGGCCAGGATCCGGCGCTCCGCCTCGAAGCGCGCAATCAGTCCGGCGTCGGCGTTGGCACGCGCAATCATCTTGAGTGCGGCGCGCTTCGTGAAACCGGCGTCGTCGCGCACGGCTTCGTAGACCGCGCCCATGCCACCACGTCCAAGCAATCGAAGCAGGCGCCAGGCACCAACGTGTCTGCCGGGCTCCAGCTCGTCGTCGAGTTCTACGCTCGCTTGCGTCGCACCAGTGAGCGTCGGGGCGCGCTCGAATCGTGCACCGACCGCGGCATCGGCGCGCAGCAGCGCCCGCACGTCATCGCGCAGCTGCTCGTCGTCGATTTCCGACAGCCGTTCCTCGCGCGAGACATCATCGAGCTCGATCAACTCGTTGAACACCCGCTTCAGCTGGGCCCATCGATTCGCGTCCATTCGGTCGACGCGTGATGGTGCGTCGCTAGGCATTCGGTGCCAGTTCTCGCTGAAGCCATGCGCGCGCCACCGTCCAGTCACGACTGGCGGTGGCGGTGGAGATGCCCAGCAGGTCCGCTGCCTCCTCGATCGTGAAGCCCGCGAAGTAGCGCAGCTCGACCAGCTGTGCCTGTCGCGGATCGAATTCCGCCAGTCGCTCCAATGCCTCGTGCACCGCGAGGATCTCGTCGCTGTTGCTGTCGCTCGCGATGGCGACGGCGGTATCGAGCGTGACCTGATGATCTCGCGCCCTTTTGCTGGCGGAGCGGCGACGCGCGTGATCGACCAGGATGCGTCGCATGGACTGCGCGGCGATGCCGAAGAAATGTGCTCGCCCCTGCCAGTTCACGGCGCGCTGATCGACGAGCCGGAGGTAGGCCTCGTGCACCAGCGCGGTGGCGCCGAGCGTGTGTTCGTCGCGTTCACGACGCAATTGCGCCGAGGCGAGGCGCTTGAGCTCATCGTAGATCGCCGGCAGCAGGCGATCCATCGCTTCCGGTTCACCGTGCGCGAGCGCGACGAGCAGGGTCGTGACTTCAGCGTGAGAGTCGGGCACAATCGGCGTGGCCGGCGGGTTGGAGATTTCGGGGTTCGACACGAGCTGCAGAGCGTTTGGCGACGGGTGGTCCGGCGCCGCATTGCCCGATGCAGGAACCCTCTGCGTGGCTGGTCTCCTCATACCAGATCACGCGACAAATCGACGGAAAGACTCTCAGGGACGTAACGCGCCGCACGTGCGGTCTGCCATCGTGACGCCAGGCGGCCTAAGCCGTCCTTCACCCGTCGAACAGGTGACGCACCCGGCAGGCGTCCGGGACGAGACGGGGCAGGTCGGTAACGTGTCGTGGCGCTGGATTTCGTGGTACCCGTGACGCGTGATTCACTTGGGCGTCTAATGGACGAGTTCGCTGTGCTTGACCTGGTATGACCCGCGGGCACCCCACCCGGGCCTGCGCGGTTGACTCGGCACGAGGTCCGGTTCGCGAGAGCCACACAGCGGCAACGAGTTCTTCGTGTGGAAGGGCGGGTGGGCCCTGAAGCACGTTCAGCCCCCGGTGAGCGACGGCTTGCCGGGGGCACCTCGTTTTTCCGCGGTCGTGTACGCGCTGGCTCGTGGGCCGGATACATTCGTCGCATGACGACCGCACGACCCCGGATCGCGTTTCAGGGTGCCCTCGGCGCCTTCAGTGAGGATGCGATTCGTGTCTTCTGGGGTCCCGACACGATCCCCGTGCCCTGCGAATCGTTCACCAGCATGCTGGCCGCGGTGAAGGCGGGCGCTGCCGACGGCGCCGTGCTGCCGGTGGAGAACATGTCGATCGGGCCGATCACCTCGGCGCTCGATGCGCTCGACGATTTCAGCGTCGGATTGAACATCGGTGGCACGACCGAGGTGCTGGTCGTCCACGCGCTCCTTGGCGTACAGGGGGCGTCACTGGAATCCGTGAAGCTGGTCACCAGTCATCCGATCGCACTGGCACAGTGTCGCCGCTTTCTGCAGGCGTTCGGGGCGCGGATCGAACCGTTCTACGACACGGCCGGCGCAGCGAAGATGGTGAGTGAAAAGAAGGACGTGAGCATCGCGGCCGTCGCCAGTCACAGTGCCGCGTTACGCTACGGCCTGATCGTACTGGCAGATGCCATCCAGGACGAGCCGGACAACTGGACCCGATTCGTGCGGATCGAGCGCGGGAACTGACGCCCGTTCACGTCGCGCCTCGTTGCACACGGCGCGCGCATCGTGGATGAGGTCAGGGCCGGTGACGTTGCGCAAAGGGATGGGCGCGATTGCCCAGCCGTTCATACACGCGCCACGCCGCCTCGCGTGTGCCCGGCGCCTCGCGCACCGCCCAGACGCGTTCGCGCGCCAGCCGCATTGCCGAAGCGTTCTCCACGATCGGTGCCGGATAGTCGCGACCGATCACGACACCGTACATCTCCTGCAGCATCGCCGGTAGCCGATGCGGTTCGGCGATCGCGCCAGCGGGTAGCGACGCGAGCTCGGGAACCCAGGTGCGGATGAACGTGCCTTCAGGATCCTGGTCGAGCGCCTGCTTGACGGGATTGTAGATGCGGATGGCGTTGATGCCGGTCACGCCCGACTGCATCTGGCACTGGCTGTAGTGAATGCCGGGTTCGAAGTCGAGGAAGTCGCGCGCGAGCAGCGGGCCGGTGAAACGCCAGTGCAGCCACAGGTGATAACTCGCGAACGACATCACCATCGCGCGCATGCGGAACGGCAGCCATCCGGTGGCCCGCACGGCGCGCATGCTCGCGTCCACGAGGGGAAACCCGGTCTGTCCATGGTGCCACGCATGGAGACGCGCCTCGTCGACGACCTGCTCGTCGCGCAGGCCGACGAATGCGTCGCACATTGTTTCGAATTCGAGGCGCGGCTGGTCCTCCAGCTTCTGCATGAAGTGACAGTGCCAGCGGAGGCGGGTGCGGAAACTCCGGATGCTCGCCAGCCATCGTTGCTGCACATCGGGTGATTCGCTGCCCTCCTGGCGCAGTTGCCCCACCCGCGCGCGTGCGGCGTGTTCACTGGTCCGGATCGAGAGAGCGCCGGTGCTCAGCCACGCGCTGATGCGACTGCAGGCATCGTATGCCGTGACCGGGCTCGACATCGCGCGCCGATAGTCCTCGCCACGCGAACGGAGGAACGTCCGCAGTGTCTGGCGTGCCGTGGTCTCACCGCCGTGTTGCAGTGACGTCCGCTGGCCTGCATGCAGTGTGGAAATCACCGGAGCGCACGCGCTTCCCGAATCGTCCAGTGACACGCCATCGATGCGACGCGGCGCCGGCAGCGGCGCGGCTGCCATGCGCGCTTCCCATTGCGCTGCCCACCCATCGCGACTCGCCAACCGACGCACGACGCCCGTCTGCGGCAGTTCATGGAATGTGATGCCATCGGCACGGCACCATCGCCGCATGCGCCGATCACGCTGATAGGCAAGCCAGCCGGTGGTTTCCTCATGCGCCCAGATGGCGTCGATTCGAGAAGGCGGCGACATCGCCCGCAGTGTGCCTTGCACGTCGCTGAACACCGACGGCACGTCGCCCATACGCCGCACCAGCGTCACGCCGCGTGACTGCAACGATCGCTCCACGTCGTCGAGACACTCGTTCACGAACGAGAGATGCATCGGATCGTGATCGGGCGCCGCGAGCAGCTCGGGTTCGTAGACGTACAGGCACAACACCGGTCCGCGCGCTGCGGCCGCGCTCAGCGCCGCGTGATCCCGGATGCGAAGATCACGCTTGAACCAGACGAGTTGGATGTCTCGCATTGCAGGACGAACGCCGTGCGCGTGCCGAAGGATCCTTCAGGAACCTCTGCAGAATTGGGGACGCGGCCCGAACTCTGCAGAGATTCCTCAACGACGCCGGGCCCGTCCGTCACCGTACGTCCGAGTGCTACTGGCGCGGTGGCGGTGGACCGTCACCGTCGTTCGCGCGGCGGCGCGCATCGAATCGCCGGCGCGATTCCGCGAACTTGATGCGCTGCTCCGGTGTGAGCACGGAATCGATCGACTGACGCATCCGATCCCGCAGGGAATCGAGTTGCGGACCGACGCGAGCGCGCATCGAATCGAGCTGCACCTCCTGCCGGGCGAAGATCGAATCCACGGCGTGAGCCTGCGCCGTCGTCAGCGTGAGCTCGTCGGTGATCCGCTTCACGATGCGGTCGCGCATGCGCGTGCGACTGGCGGAATCGGCGGGTTCGTTCATCATGCCGAACGGGCCTCGGCCGCGACCGCGGTCGCGCCCGTCGCCTCGCCGATGCAGCAGATTGCGGTCGAGCGCCACGCCGATGCACACACCGACGGCGAGCATCGCCACCACCGTCAGAATGGCCATCATCCTGGAACGCGGCGCCGTCATCGGGCGTCCGAGTCGAGACCGACGGTCGACGCCGCGTCGTTCATGATCACCTGCCGCGCCAGGCCGCTCGCATCACTCGATTCCAGTGCGCTCAGTAGCGCTGCCGGATCGCTCTCGCGCAACTCCGCATCCGCCAGCGTGGTGCTTTCGATGCTGGACAGGCTGACCGCGGCGAAAATTGCGGCCGCCGCCGCGAGCGGCAACGCAACGCGCACCCACGCGGCCAGTGTATCGGCCGTGGTGGATGCACGCGCCGCGCGTCGCCGCGCCGCCAGCGGAAACGCTGCAGCCGACAGGATGCGGGCCTGGAGATCGCCCAGCGCTGCCGGCGACGGGGCGCGATCGGCGCGTCGCAAGAGCGCATCGAGCGACGGGTCCTTCAGGTCGTGATCGCGGATCGCGTCGTTCGACTCATCCATCGGGCCGTTCATCATTCGTCCTCTCCACCGTCTCCGAGCCACGACTGCAGCTGCGTTCGCAGCGCCTTGCGTGCCTCGTGCAAATGCCATCGGGCGGTGCCCGCCGGGATCTCCAGCACCTGGGCCGCCTCCGTCGGCGTGAACTCCTCGAACGTCACCATCTCGATCAGTTGCCGTTGCATGGCCGGCAGAGTGGCCAACGCGGCATCGACCTCACCGCGCAACACGCTCAGCGTTGCCGCATCAGCAGGACCGATCACATCACTCACCGCCGTTTCCGGCAATTCATCCGTCTCACGACGCTTCGACGAGCGCTGCTTGTTGATCGCGGTGGTAGCCACGATCCGGAAGAACCAGGGCCCGAACGGACGTTCGGGATCACACTGGTCGATCCGTTCCAGCGCCCGCAGGAACGCATCCTGCACCGCATCCTCGGCATCCTCACGATGTCGCAGCACGCGCCACGCGACACGCAGCGCGCGCGGCAGGTGTCGCTGCACGAGCACCGCGTACGCATCGGTATCGCCCTGCTGCACCTGCACCACCAGCCCCGGCTCGTCGGCGTTGCTGCCGTCCGCCAGACCGGTGGTGTACCCAGCCGAGGTCATGAAGCCTGAGAAGGAGCGCCACCGTGGCGCGATCGAGAGGGGCGAGATGCCGTGTTCCGCGTCTCTGTGGATGGGTACACGGTGGGGGGTGGAGGCGTTGGCTGTCCACTCCCGGGTGCGATGTGCATGGCCGGCCGGCTCCGGCATCTCCCCTGTGAACGCGATGCGTGCACACTCCGGTGCCGTCTCGCGTGCCACTGTCGGGAGGAGACGATGTCGCGAACGGGCGTGTGGGTGATGGCGGTGCTGGCCGCCGCGTGCAGTCGGAGTGCGCCGGACAATCTGCCGGCCGCGCCCGCCATGGACCTGGCCGAGTCGGTGGCACCGATGGCCGATGCGGCGATGAAGGCGGGATCGGGTGGTGCACCGCGGGCGATATCGCTGGTCGGCGCGCCGGCGACACCGTCTCAAACCACGCCTACGCAGACGGCGCGCATGATCGTGCGGTCGGCCGAGCTCTCGCTGCAGGTCAGCGATGTTCGAAAGGCGGCGCAACTCGTCGCCGACGCGACGACGTCGGTGGACGGCTTTCTCGGGGCGTCACGGCTCTGGCGCGACGGCGAGATGGATCGCGCCAGCATGACTGTGCGCGTGCCATCGGCGAAGCTCGACGCGACCATCGCGCGCCTCCGCCAGGTCGCCGTGCGGGTGGACAACGAGGCAGTGACCGGCGAGGACGTCACACGCCAGTCGGTGGACCTGACCGCGCAACTCACGAATCTCCGTGCCACAGAAGCCGAGCTGCGCGAGCTGTTGAAGACGGTGCGTATCCGCACGCAGCGCGCCTCCGACGTGCTCGAGGTACACACGGAACTGGCGCGCGTCCGCGGCGAGATCGATCAGCACGCGGCCGAGCTGCAGTCGCTGTCGCAGCTCGCGGCGCTGTCCACGATCACACTCGAGCTGCGGCCTGACGTGGTGGCGTCACCGATCGCGACGGACGCATGGCAACCGCGCGGTGTGTTGCGCGACGCGCTCCGCGCGCTGGCCGGCACGGGACGAGTGGCCGTCAATGCGGTGATCTGGACGGTGGTGTACGTCGCGCCACTCCTGCTGCTGGCAGGCGGTCTGCTGTTCGGATTGCGGCGTGTGTGGACGCGCAATCGGCGTGGTTTGGCCACTGTGGCCGGCTGATCCTGAAGCCTCCGGTACGTGTCGCTTCGCCGTCGCAGGCGACGGCGACCGCGCTCGTGGCCGTCTGCATCTCGATACGGACGTCGTGGCCAAGCCCTTCACGAGCGCGCTGCCGGCGCGTCGCGTGTCGGAGAAACATCCGCCTGTCCTGCAGCGTGCCGCTGGACGAATAATCGGTCGCGCCCGGTGCCGGAGAGGCACGCACGCCGTGACAAACGCGGCGGCGCGGGCAAGTTCCTTACCACGGCTGCGAAACGTGCGAGCTGCCTCGCGTGTTACACACGGACTGCGGGAACGCCTGGTCTGGTGCCGCAGACGATTCTGCCGATGTGGTGCACCGACGGGTGTGCCGTCACCTTGCCGCCGGAGTGTTCGTGTCGCTGCGCCGTCTTCCCGTGTACATCCTTGCCGACGTCTCCGGCTCCATGCGTGGTACACCGGTGGAGAGCGTGAAAGCGGGAATCCGGCAGTTGCATCGCGACCTGCTGACGGGTCCGCAGGCGGTGGAGAGTGCGTACCTCAGCGTGATCACGTTCGCGGATGTTGCCATCCAGGTGGTGCCGCTGACGGAGGTGAGCAATTTCATCCCGCCCGAGATGGACGCGACCGGGCAGACCAACTACGGTGATGCGCTGCGTGTGCTGCTCGAGTGTTTCGAGATGGAAGTCGTGCGGACGACGGCCGACCAGAAGGGCGACTGGAAGCCGCTGGTGTTCATTCTCTCGGACGGCGCGCCGACGGATACGGGATGGGCGGAATACGCAGCGCAGCTGCGCAATCGACGGCCGGCGAACATCATCGCGGTCGCGTGCGGTGATCATGCCGACCTGGCCGCGTTGCGCGAGACGACCGACACCGTGATCCAGATGCGCGACATGTCACCCGATGCGTTCCGCGCCTTCTTCAAGTTCGTCTCGGCGAGCGTGAAGACGACCAGCGCGAAGGTCGGGTCGGTGGGTGATGGTGGTGCGATCACGCTGCCGCCGCCACCGCCGGGCATCACGATCATTCCGTGACGCGTGCGGAGCGTCCCTGGTGACGGACGAAACTGAAGCGGTGCTGCCGCTGGCGGCGGAGGACGTGGTCACGCCGGCAGTGTGGAGTGCGCGTGTGCCGGATGTCTCGTGGTGCCCGGCACCATTGCTGGCCGAACTGACGCCACCGTTCATCGAGACGGCGGAGGCGGAACCGCGGGTGCTGCGGGCGCACGCCGCGGGGTGGCGCGTGCTGGGTGCCAGCGTGCGCGGAAAGTCGCATGGGCATCGCGGTGAACATCGGGACGATGCATTGGCGTCGGTGGTGCGCGACGACCTGATGGTGCTCGCGGTCGCGGATGGTGCGGGTTCGAGCGCACCCAGTCGGATCGGTGCCGCGGTGACCGCGGACCTCGCGGTGACGCGCACGGCCGCGCGCTTCGACGCCGACGTGTCGAACGCGGATGCGGTCTCACGGCTCGGAACCGCGATGGCGCACGCGGTGCACGATGCCGCGATGCGGCTGCACGAGTTGGCGACGATTGCTGACGTCGCGCCGTCATCGCTGCGCACGACGCTGGTGCTGGTCGCACTGGCCGGTGACCTGATGCTTGTATCGCAGGTCGGTGATGGCGCGGTGCTGGTCCAGAAGACGAATGGCGACGTGATGCGCGTTGGTGGTGCACGCGAAACGGCGTGGGCGGGCGAGGTCACCTGCTTCGTGCCCGACCCGTGCGCCATGACGCAGGCGGCGGCGTTGCGGCAGGTTCGGGCTGCGGACGTGTCGCTGATCGCCCTCATGACCGATGGCATCGACGATCCGTTTCATCCGCTCGAGCAGAGTGGCAGCGCGCTCGTCTCACAGTGGCGCGACGGCACGACCGACCCGATCGGCGTCGCGAAGCAGCAGCCAATGCGTTCATTGCTTGGCGATGCCGACGCGATGCTGCAGTGGATGTCGTTCGAGCAACGCGGTGAGGTGGATGATCGCACGTTGCTGCTGGCATGGCGCTCGGCGCCGGTGCACGCATGAGCGCTGGTGCGACACGCGCGGCGATGTCGGTGCCGGTGCAGACCACCGACGGCCGCACGATCACGTTGCGCGCGACACCGCTCGCCAGCGGCGCCGAGAAGGTCGCGTTCCTGTCGATGGATGGTCGCGATGTCGTGGCGTTCTATTTCGGCACGCTGAAGGATCGCGCCGAACGGGTGGAACGCCTCAGGCGCATCGTGTCGAGCTACGACCCGACGCGTGGCGCCGGAGCCGCCTATTGGCGTGACGCATTCTGCTGGCCGACGGGAATCGTGGATGGATCAGGCGCCGTGCCGTCGGATTTTGCGCGGGCCCATTCGTTCGCACAACCGTCGCTCGGTGTCGTAATGCCGGTGTATCGCGGTGCGTTCTTCATGCACGATCGCTTCGGAAACCGTGTCGAGAAGGAGGTGCGCTGGTTCACGGGCCGCAAGGCCGGGGCGCTGATTCCCGATGCGGAGAAGGGGTCGTTCCTGACGCGTCTGCAGGTCTGCATGCGGCTCGCACGCGCCGTGCGCCGGCTGCACTTCGCCGGACTCGCACACAGCGATCTGTCGAACCGTAATGTGCTCGTGGATCTGCGTGGCGGAGACGCGTGCGTGATCGACATCGACGCACTCGTGGTTCCGGGTCTCGCCCCGCCAACGGTGCTGGGCACGCCCGGCTACATGGCGCCCGAGGTGGTCTCGGGCAAGTCACTGCCCACCATCGAGACCGATCGACATGCGCTGGCAGTGCTGTGCTACGAACTGCTGCTGCAGCGACATCCGCTTCGCGGCACGCTCGTGCACAGCACGCGCAGTGCCGAAGAGGATGAACAACTGTCGATGGGCGTGAAGGCGTTGTTCGTCGAGCACCGAATCGACAAACGCAACACGCCCGATGCGCCGATCGCCGTCAGCGTCGACGCGCTAGGCCCGCATCTGGCGCCACTCATGCGTCGCGCATTCGAGGAAGGATTGCACGCACCGTCGCGTCGCCCTGACGCCGTGGAGTGGGAAGAGGGATTCTATCGCACGCTCGAGCGGATTCTGCCGACGCCGTCCGGCCGAGGATGGCTGATCGTTCCCGACGGCGGTCCGCTGATCGACGCGTGGACGGGCGAGGTGGTGCATCGTGTCGTGCCGATGCTGCGCTCCGGCCGTGGCGTCGGCGCGGCGTGGCGTGACGATGGTATCGTGACGGCGCTGTTCCATCACCGGACGCTGCACCAGTGGCATCTCGATGCCGATGTGCGGCCGCGCGAGGCAGTGTCCCGCGAGCCGGTCGCGTACACCTCGTTTCACGAGGGCGTGTGGTGGCTCGTGAATCTCACCGATCGGGTGTGGACGACCGGTGATGGTCGTGCGATCGCCCGGAATGCGCCGGTGCAGCTGACGGATGGTCTGGAGTTGGCGATTGCGACGAGTACGGATGGCGCTCCGGGTCGCACGTGGCGCATCGCCATGAGGCAGGCGTAGGTGGCGGCGCCGATCGACGTGCGCGCGGGCCTCGCCGCAGAATTGAAGCGGCTCGTGCGTGACGCCGCCGAATGGCCGATGCGCGACCGGCGCCGGTTCCGGAACCTGTTGCTCGATGCCGTGAGCAGCGACGCGATGCCACTCGCGGAACTGCTGCTGCGTGTGCACGACGACGGCCTGCTGCGTGTCTTGCCCGATCGCACTGCGCCGCGCCAGGCGTGGGATGCCGCGACCGCGCGTCTTGCGGGGGATCTGCAGGCACAACGCTTCGTGGAGCCCGGTGTGGCGCGATTCGTCGCGGATGCGTGGACAGCGGCGCTCGGTCCGGAGCACGTGGCCGGT
>JACMLX010000223.1 GCA_014379355.1 Gemmatimonadaceae bacterium | reverse complement strand
TGCACGAGGCGCAGCGCGCGCGACTGCGCCGCGAATGCCTCCAGCAGCGCGCTGGCGGCGCCCGGCACCTCCAATGCCTGGCGCATCAACACCTCGAGCGTCAGGTCGGCGGTATCCATGCTGGCGCGCGCACTCGCCATGTCGGCGGGCGATGCGGTGTCAGCTCGGGCATTCGGTACGGCTGGAAGCGGCAGTGCCACGTCACGTTCTCCACGCTGTGCGCCGCATCCGTGTTGCCTGGAAGCACGACGCCGGGTTATTTGTCACCGGACGATCAATCGGTACTGCCCTGCAACCGCTTCGTGACGCACAACAACTGGCGTCACATGAACTTGGAGCAGCGCCTGGAGGTCCTGACGCCGTGACGAGCGCATCACACGCGATCTTCCCCGCGCCGCCCGCGAGCGGCGCGGATCTCGTCGATCGGCACTGGGCGGTTGACGCCATGCCGATCGCCCTGCGTCTGGCGACTCTCGCCGCCGCCGAAAAGGCGGTCGCGCCGCTCGTCGACCCCGCGCTTCGCGAGACCGCGCACACGCTCGCGACCGCCTACGAACTCGCGGCGCTGCTTGGCCGCGATGCGCTCCGCTCCGGCTCGACCGGCATGACACCGAGCCTCGAGCGAGCGGCGCTCCGCGTGGGTGCCGAACGGGCCAACCTGCTCCACCGTGCTCTCGGCCTCCAGCCCGGTACGGACGCGGAGGGGCTGCTCCGTCACGCGGTGCGCATGTGCGCGCTCGCGGCCGTTGCCGGTCCGACCAGTGTCGCTCACACGCGAGCGTGGCTTCAGCAGGGCCCGGTCGCTGACCGCCTCGAGCAAGCGGCGCAGGCAGCGGCTGATCGCGCCGCGCAGGCGACTGCCGAAGCTGCGGCGCCGCTCTGGACGATCTGGCGCCAGCTGCTCCTCCATCCCGACCCGGTAACGCTCGACGGGCTGGTCGCGCAGCTCGCCGCGCTGCGCGAGCAACGGCGAGGTGTGACTGACCTCACGCCGAGCACCAATGAGACGGAGCTTCGGCTTCGCTTCCAGCAATTCGTGCGTGAGCGTCTGGCTGACGCGGCCGGACTGCTCGCGGTCGGGCTCCGCGGTCGGGCCGATCCGCGCAGCATCGCTCTCGAGTTGACGGCGCAGTGTACCGCCGCCCGGTCGGCCTCGACCGGCGATCCCAATCTCGACCTGCTGGCCGCGTGGCTTGAACTCGCCGCGTTGACGACTCTCGGACCCCAGCTCACCGCGCAAACCTGAGCGATTGATCGTTCCGCCGGCGAGCAATGTGAGATGTTCATCGGGCGGCGGTTCTGGCGCTGACATTGACCTTTTCCTCACCACACGACGATTCACACCGCACCCACGACCAGCGCCGGCCGCGTGGGAACAAGCGTACACTCCGCGACCGTCGCTCACAATCCCGAACAAAAGCCACGTAAGTCGTTGTGGATATTGTGGATACGTTATCCACCGCAGTGTGGACAAACGCGCCAAGTCGTGATCTGACAAGCACGTCCATAGTCGTCCGACTGTGGAAATCCCGGTCGGCCCCCATGCAGTATTTTCCGATCGCCCCGTCACGCGACCCGCAGTCGTCATGCGCGGCCCTCTCCAATCCGACGCGCCGTAACTGATGCAGACGATGGATGCTTCCACCGCCGAGTCGCCGGTCCCCGCCTACCTCGTGACGCGGTTCGCACGAGGGCGACTGGCGATCTGGATCGTACTCAGCGCCGTCGCTGCACTGCTCGATCGCGAGCTGTTGCAGCAACTGCCCCGCTGGGTGTTCGCGATCTGGGCGTCATGGATTGCAGTCAGTTCGCTACTCGTCATCGCACTCGAATACCTCATGCAGCCGGTGCGCCGGCATTGGCTCGATGCAATCCAGGCCTGCATCGACCTGCCGGTGATCGCGCTGCTCACATGGTACGCCGGCGCGGGGCCGTACCTGCTGGCGCCCTGTCTTGCCATTCCGATGGCATCTGCGATCGGATGGTTACCAAAGAGCCAGGCCATCACGGTCGCGATTGCGACCGAAATCACGATGATGACCGTGATCGGCCTGGTCTCGCTCGGTATCGATGTCCCGCCACCGCTCGGTGCGTTCGACCAGCCGACCGCGCCGCGCGCATTCCTCCTCATGGTGCTCACGGTGCAGGCGGGTTCGCTCGTCACGATCGCCTGGCTGCAGGCGTCGGCGGTGCGCGTGGCGCGAGACCGGCGGGACCGCTGGCAGCGCCTGTTCGACGGCGCACCGGATTCGATCTTCGTGCTCGATCGCAACGCGAATGTGGTCCGCATGAACGCTGCCGCCCGTCGGATCACGGGATATTCGGATCTGCAGGTAAAGGACGGACGGCTGTCCCGCTTCACGGCGCCTGAGGATCGGGAGCGGGCGATGGTCCACGTGAACCGGACGCTCAACGGCGAGCTCTCCTCCTACGAGGCGCGCGCGATCCGTGCCGACGGCTCGCTCGCCAGCGTGCTCGTGTCGAATGCCCCGCTGCTCGAGGACGGCGTGGTGACCGGTGTGCTCAGCATCGTTCACGACATGACCGACATCCGGCGCGCCGAGCAGGAACGCCGGCAGATGGAGCAGACGCTCGACCAGCATCGGCGCCTGCTGCAGAGCATCGTCTCCACGGTGCCGACGTACCTGTACGTCCTCGACCTGAGGCTTCGCCACGTCACGTTCGCCAACGACGCGCTGCTGCAGATGCTCGGCCACTCGCTGGAGCGACTCTCCGTCATGTCGCGCGACGAGCAGCTGATGCTCTACCATCCCGACGACGTCGACTCGATCCGTCGCGCGGCGCGCACGCTGCGCCACTCCACCGATGCGAAGATGGACATGACGTACCGCCTCATGGGCGGCGACGGCGAGTGGCGGTGGCTGAGTGATCGCGTCACCGTCTTCGAGCGCGACGCCGACGGCGCCGTCACGCGCCTGCTCGGCTCGGCCATCGACATCACCGAGCAGAAGCGGGTCAGCGCCCAGCTGCGCTTCAGCGACGAGTTGTATCGCACATTGATCGAGAATTATCCCGGCGGCGCCGTGCTGCTGTTCGATCGCGACGCGAACCTGCTGCTCGCCGCGGGCCGCGGCCTGCGCGATGCGGGGCTCGATCAGCAGGAGCTGATCGGCCAGCCATTCGGCCATCGCATGGATTCGCACACCGCGTCACTGGTGCAGCGCCGCTGTCGCGCCGCGCTGGACGGCGTGGAGCAGCAATTCGAGCTCAAACTCGGCGAGAAGACGTACGACGTCCGTGCCGTGCCGGTGCGCGATGCGGACGGCACGATCCGCTTCGGCATGGCGCTGACCCTCGACGTGACCGAGCGGCGCCGCCTCGAGGCCGATGTGCGTCAGTCACAGAAGATGGAGGCGGTCGGCACACTCGCCGGCGGGATCGCACACGACTTCAACAACATTCTCGCGAGCGTGATCGGCTACGCGGAACTCGCGATGCTGGACGCCGAGTCGGAGGAGCTGCAGTCCGACCTGCAGCAGGTGCTGACCGCTGCCGCGCGCGGACGCCAGATGGTACAGCGCATCCTCGCGTTCAGTCGTCGCAGTGGTGAAGAACTGCATCCCGTGGAACTGGAGCCGATCATCAGCGAGACGGTGCGCCTGCTCCTGCCGACACTGCCGCCGGGCGTCACGATCGACTTCCATGACGAGGAGCGCGTGCCGGCGGTGCTGGGCGACGCGGGCCAGCTGCATCAGGTCGTGCTCAATCTCTGCGGCAACGCGATCTACGCGATGCGTGACACCGGTGGCACGCTCACGGTAAGACTGCTCAAGAGCGAGATCCTGGGGCAGTCATATCTGCGACTCGAGGTATCGGATACAGGCACCGGCATGACCCCCGCCGTGCTCGATCGCGCGCTCGACCCGTTCTTCACCACCAAGCCGCCGGACGAGGGCACCGGCATGGGCCTGGCCATGGTGCATGGCATCGTCACGGGCATGGGCGGCATCCTCCGGCTCGAATCCGTGCTGCGTCGCGGTACGACGGCGATCCTGGAGTTGCCCGCCGACGTCGGGCGTCCGTCACCGTCGATTCCTCGCGGGGTGGAAGGCATTGTGCCGAATGGCACGGAGCGGGTGATGGTGGTCGATGACGAACCCGCCGTCGCCGCCTTCCTGTCGAACGCACTCGCACGGTTCGGCTATCGCACGACGACGTTCACGAGTGCGGAGGCGGCGCTACAGAATCTTGGTGACGACACGGAGGAGTACGACCTGATCATCACCGACATGACGATGCCACGCATGTCCGGCGAAGACCTGCTGCGCGAGGCGCAACGCATCCGCCCCGGGCTTCCTGTCGTCGTCTGCACGGGCTTCAGCGCCAGCATGACGCCGGAACGCGCTTACGAGCTGGGCGCGGCGGGGTATCTGACCAAGCCACTCTCCGTGAACGAACTCGCCCTCCAGATCCGCCGCATCCTCGACCTCGACACGGCGTCGGTGCGCGAGTCCTGACTTCAGCTCGTTCGGCGCGCCCGGTCTGAGCGGGCGCGAGGCAGCGTCATCGCACAGTCCAACGCAAACCTTCGAACCGCCAAACGCGGAGTCGCGAAGGAACGGCGGGCGGCAGACGCAGAGAACGGCCTTGGGAACTGCGCGCGCGGCCTCGACTACGCTGCGTTTTCAATCTTTGAACAGCCATGACGCAAAGCCGCAAAGGCGCAAAGGCGAAACAAACCAGCGCCGACTTCCGGCGCTGCGCGCGCGCTGCTCGTACGCGCAATCGATGCAATGTGAACAGCCACGGCTCACCGCCATTCCCAAAATTTCGTCCCTCGCCTCGCGCGACCGTGCTCGTTATCAGCGGAGCGCCTTGCGCCTTTGCGGCTTGGCGTCAAGGCGGTTCGCACGTGCGCCTTTAAGTCCCTCTGTGCCTCTGCGTTGAGCAGTTACGGGGTCGTTGAGCAGTTACGCGGTCGTTGAGCAGAGTCGAGCAGTCGAGCAGTCGAGCAGTCGAATGTTGCGCGGTGCGATGAAACGAAGAAGGGGGCACCTCCTTGCGGAGGTGCCCCCTTCGATCGTGCGACCGATTCCTTACGGGCGGATCGGCTTCAGTTCCGTGCGGCGGTTCAGGGCCTTGCCGGCACGTGTGCGGTTCGTTGCACGCGGCACGCTCGGGCCGTAACCCTTCACCTCGAGACGCGATGCATCGATACCTGCTGCAACCAGCGTGTTCTTGACCACTGTTGCACGAGCCAGCGAGAGGCGCGTGTTCAGTCGGGCAGAGCCGGTGGCGTCGGTGTGACCACCGATTTCGACACGGACATCCGACGACGTCTTCAGCAAGTCAGCGGCGCGGAGCAGAATCTGACGTGAGCTCGGTGCGAGCCTCGACGAATTCGTGCGGAACAGCACGCCTTCCAGCACCAGCGTCTTCGCGGTGTCGAGCACCGTCCGGACGATCGTACAACCCGTGGCATCGACCTTCGTACCGGCCGGCGTGTTCGGGCACTTGTCGGCGTCGTCGTTCACGCCGTCGCCATCGGAATCCTTCGGGATCGTGCAGCCTTCAGCGGTCACCTGATCACCACGCGGGGTGTTCGGGCAGCGATCGCGGAAGTCCGGCACACCGTCGCCGTCGCCATCGAGCGGGCAACCGGTCGCATCAACCTTCACGCCAGCCGGCGTGTTGGCGCACTTGTCCTGGTAGTCCGCGACGCCGTCCTTGTCGCTGTCCACCGGGCAACCCGTGCTGTCCACCGTCACGCCAGCCGGCGTGTTGGCGCACTTGTCCTGGTAATCCGCCACGCCGTCGCGATCGCTGTCGAGCGGGCAGCCGGTCGCGTCAACCCGGACACCAGCCGGCGTATTCGCGCACTTGTCGAGCTTGTCGGCCACACCGTCGCCGTCAGCATCCTTCGGCTTGGTGTTGAACAGGTAGCTGACGCCGAACTGGCCGCCGATGTTCGTGCTGCGCTTGCCGTTGAACAGGCGATTGTCCGCATTGTCGAACTGCGAACCGTCAACCGTGAGGGCAGCGCGGAACGCCACATTGTCGGTCAGGCCGAGGCGTGCGCCAATGAGCGAAGCCCAGCTGTATTCATTGAACTTCTTCACGCCCTGAGACGAGTTGGAGCCGACCGGAGCCAGGTTCGGCTCCTGCCAGCGTTGCTCATTGCGTACAGCGCCAACTCCGAGAAGCAGTTCGACCTGCTCCTGAATCGGAATCGAGAAAACACCGCGGAGATGAATCGGCGTATAAGAAGACAACGTCCGCGTACCAACGGGAACGTTCGTCACACGGCCATTTGCCGACGAGATTTCAGCCTCGACAGCAAAGTTCCGATGCAGATACAGACCGAGCAGGCCGGTCGGCGAGGTCACGGACGAATAGTTCTTGATGCCGACGTCCGAGACACGGACCCCAGCATTGACTTCGACCGTTCCTGCCTGGGGCGTCTGCGCAAACAGCGGCGCTGCGCTGATCGCAAGCGCGAACAGCGAGCCCGCCGAGCGCAGGCGAACAGATAGCGTCATGCCACCTCCGAAGGGGTGTGTAAGTGCGAATGTGCTGCTGAGATTCCGGAAAAGTCGCCCGCTAGAGCCGAATGCGCTAGC
>JACMLX010000222.1 GCA_014379355.1 Gemmatimonadaceae bacterium | reverse complement strand
GGGATCGCACGGTCCGCGACGCCCTGGTGTCGCGTCAGTTCCCGAGCTCGGGCGGGTTCCGCAACACACAGACGGTGAACCTCGGTGAGATCAAGGCGAACGGCCTCGAACTGAACGTCCGCGTGTTCCCGGTCCGCAACGCCACCAGCAGTCTCGAACTGTTCGCGAATGCGGCGTACCTGAAGCAGACATTGAGCAGCCTCGGCGGCGCACCGCCGATCAAGGTTGGTTACTTCCGCTATCGCGGCTTCCTCAAGCAGGGCGATCCGCTCGGCTCCATTTACGAGCCACTGCTCGCCACCGCCTGCCCGTCAGGTGGCCCGGCCACGAACTCGGCCGGCAAGCCGATCACGTGTTACAACCCGGCGACGGAAGTCCCGGTGAACTTCAACGGTCGTGGCACGGCGGCCACGCAGGCGGAACTGCTCGCCTACTTCGCCACACCGCGTGACATCCTCAACTCCGGCGTGCAGGGTACACTGCAGCCGCTGCTGGCGGACTATCAGGGTACGGGCATCCTCTTCGAGCAGCGTAACGGCGACGTGTTCCCGGATTGGACGGGTGCACTCGGCGGTACGTATCGCTTCAAGAAGAACTGGCGTGTGCAGACGCTGTTCGAGTATCGCACCGGCTTCAAGGTGCAGAACCTCACCGACGGCTTCCGTCTGTCGCAGCATCCGTCAATCGGTTCGAACCGCATCGAGTTCACGGAAATCCACCGCCCGTTGCTGAATCCGGCGTCGACGCCGGAACAGCGTGTTGCGGCGGCACAGGATTACGTCACGAAGTACCGTCGGTTGCTGGAGCCGGGCCTGAACCAGGCTCAGGACGGCACGTTCATGCGGTGGCGCGAACTGGCGCTGACGTATGACTTCAGCCCGACGCTCGCCGGCAAGCTCGGCGCGCGCACCATGAGCCTCACGGCTTCCGGTCGCAACCTGCTGCTGTGGACCAAGTATCCCGGCGTGGATCCGGAAGTGAACGCGATCGACCGGCAGGCGTCGGTGCTCGACCAGAACTTCCTTGCCAGCACGGAAGCATTCGGTGTGCCGATCGCACGGCGCTTTTCCTTCGCAGTCAACTTCGGCTTCTAACGGGGGGCGATCAGAATCATGCAGCTACGAATCACGCAGTTCCTGTCCCGTCGCACCCTTGGGCTTCGCGCTGGCGCGCTCGTTGTCGGCGCCAGCACGCTGCTCGTCGGCTGTGGCCTGTTCAACACCGACGTCAAGAACGTGAACGCAGTCACCGAAGAAGCCATCTCGGATCCGACGGCGGCCACGTCGCTGGTCAATGGTCTCGGTGGTTCGCTTCAGCTGGCGATCAACGGACTCGTTGGCATCTCCAGCGCTGCCTCCGACGAACTCCAGTGGGCCGGTTCACGCGAGTACTGGAACCTGCTCGACGGTGGCGACATCGGCGATCCGGTGAACGAGTACAGCAACGGCACGTATCCGTTCGTAAGTGCGGCGCGCTGGCAGGGTGACTACACGGTGAAGACACTCGAAGCGCTTGGTACCGGGTTGCTCAAGCGGGAGGATCTCGTTCGGGCCTACATCTTTGCCGGTACGGCGTACCTGTTCATCGGCGAGAACTACGAGGATTTCGTCATCGCCTCGGATCGAACCGAACCCGCGACATCGATCGGCGAAGCGAACATGCGCATCACGTTCGACTCGGCCGTCGCGTACTTCAACAAGGCGTCCACGCTGGCGACGACGATCAGCAACGCTGAGCTGCAGAAGCAGGCACTCGGGTTGCGCGCCCGGGCGAAGTTCAGCAAGGCTGTCTGGACCACGCTGCGCGCACCGCGCGGCTTTCCGACTGCACCGCTCATCAACGACGCCGGCGCGAATGCCGACGCCACGGCAGCACTCGCCGCGATGGGCGCGTCATACGTGTTCAAGTTCACGACCACGGCGGCAGGAACCGGCCAGCCGGCCGGCTACTTCAACACAGGGTTCGAGACCAACCAGCGTCTCGAGCTGCGGGCCGGCGCACCGTACGTGAATGGCACGGCAACGGTCGTGACCGCAGGCCTCGCGGGCATCAAGCTCAATGATCCGGTCAGTGGTACGCCGGATGCGACGCTCGCGAAAGCGATCGATGCATGCTGCCGCCAGGCGTCCGGTCAGTTCCTTGGCTACACCGTCACGTCGTCACGCGAGATGTACCTGATTCTCGCCGAGGCAGCGCTGGCGACCGGAAACACGGCAGGGTTCACGACGAACATCAACCTTGCCCGTGCCATCGATGCCAAGCCGGCATGGAGCGGCACGCCGGCGGCGCAGGACATCTTGATCCACGAGCGGCGCGTCGGGTTGTTCCTGCAGGCCCGACGGTTGCACGATCACTATCGGTTCAACCAGGCGGCGGATCGCTGGCTGCCGATTCGTGCCGCCACCAAGCGTCCGTGCTTCTTCCCGATCAGCTTCGACGAACGCACGCAGAATCAGGTCTTGAAGGAAGCGCAGCCGACGATTGCGGCGCAGGATCGTCCCACCGCGTGTCAGTGACTTCACGAGCAACACACCGCTCGATCGACGCCGGGCCGCGGAGTATCGCGGCCCGGCGTTCGATCGGTGTGGCACTGGCCGTCGCGTTTCTGCTGTCCGTGAACGGCTGTTATGCGTTCATTCCGACTACGAATCCCGCACTGCCGGAACGCACCCCGGTCTCGGTGCATCTCACGCTCGCCGGAACGGTCGCGATGCAATCGACCCTCGGCGCCGGCGTCAACGAAGTCGACGGAACCGTCCTGCGCTCGCGTGCCGATTCACTCGTGCTCGCGGTCGAGAACATGTACACCACCGGTCGTCAGAAATTCGAGTCGAGCGGCACCACCGCGGCGATTCCGCGACCGTACATCGAGGACGTGAAGGTGCGCACCTTCTCTCGCAAGCGGACGACACTCACCATCATCGGCGCCCTGGTGCTCGCGATCGTCGGTGCAGCGGGTGTGAGCGCCGCGAGTGGGTCTGGCAATCCGGGCGGCGGCGTCATTCAGCCCTGAGTGACATGTGATGGGCACGCACGCGAGACGCATTCGCGATGCCCGTCACAGCGCACCGCGCACCGCACTGCTCAGACGCGTGCGGCGCGCGTCGACAGCAACGCATCAGCCATCGCGCGCAACTCATCATCCGTGGCGGCGCGCTGCGTCTGCTTCACGGCCAGCAGCAACTCGCGCATCAGCACCAGATCCGTCGCGTCGTAGCCGTGCTGCGAGAGCCACCAGCGCACATTCGACAGTCCTGACACCGGACTGACGTCCACGCGCTGCTCCGCGCCAACCAGACTGGCCGGCACGGCGGAGCAGACGTTGTCGGCCAGCCACCGATCACCGGCGCGCAGCGCCTTCACCATCGCCGTCGCGTGCGCACCGTTGCCCATGCGGAACGCATCCGCGCCGACCACGGCGTGTTCCGGAGCGATCGCCACGCCGAACGCCGCCGCTGCCGTTTCGCAGTATTCCGACAACGCACCGAGCGTGTGCGGCCATCGACCGGTCAGTCGCAGATTGGTGAGCAGCAGCTCCATCGGCACGGTGCCACTGCGCTCGCCCAGTCCGAGCGCGCTGGCAAGGACGCGATCGACACCCGAGTCGACGGCGGTCATCGCATTTGCGAGCGCGAGACCGCGATCCTGCTGGCCATGCCATTCCAGTCGCACCGCGCGGCCGCCCTTGACCTTCACCTGCTCGGCGACGAATGCGATCAGCGCCCGCGTCCCATCGGGCGTCGCGTGTCCGACGCTGTCGCACACACGAATCGCGGTCGATCCCAACGCCAGCAGATGTCGTATCAGCACCGCGAGCATCTCCGGCGGTGTGCGTGACGCATCCTCGAGCACACCGACGACGCGTGCGCCGGCCCGCAGCGCGAAGGCAAGTGACGTCTCCGTCGCCTCCTGCAGCCGGTCGATGGTGATGCCTTCCGCCTCCAGTCGAATCGGCGAGACCGGCACCGCCACCGCGATTTCCACGTCGAGGCCGGAGCGCTCGCGTACATCGAGTGCCGAGGCGACGTCCTTCACGTTCGCACGCGCGGCACACGACGCATCGATGGGCCACTGCGCCCGCATCAGCTCACGGGCGAGGTCGAGCGCATCGGTGAACTGGCGCGGTCCGAACGCCGGATGACCGAGCGCGGCCGAGCGCAGTCCGAGTTCGGACATTCGCGTCAGCAGGCGGCGCTTGTCGAGCGGTGCCGGATCGATGGCCGAGGGACTCAGCGGTCCGTCGCAGAGCGTGGAGTCGGCGACGTCGATCGGGCGCCGGCGTGCTGGCGGCGCATTCCAGTCGTACAAAGCAGACGGCGTGTCGTCTGGCGAGTTCATATTCCCCTGAATCTACACTTGCGATCGGTACACGTGTATCGCGACAAGTGCGTGGCAACATCCGGGCCGGGCGCGCGCTTGCCGGACGGGAGGCCAGGATGCTTTCTTGCCCCATGTCACTTCGACCACGCTCCGTGCTGCAGCGCTGGCGCGCCACGTCTCCGCTCGACGGCGCGTGCGCGCGTCTCGAGGCGCAGAACGATCGTACGCTGACCTGGCAGTGCGACGTGACCCGCATTGCCGCACCGACCGGCAGCGAGGCGGCGCGCGGCGCGTGGATGGCGGCGCAGTTCTCGTCCGTCGGGTGGCACGATGTCGTGGTGGACGCGGTGGGCAATGTCATCGCACGCCGGCATCACGAGGTCGAGCGCGCCTCGCGCAGCGAGGGCGCCGTCTGGTGCTGTGCGCATCTCGACACCGTGTTCAGCGATGCGGCGCCGGTCGTGACGCAGCATGGCGCGCGACTCGAAGGCGCCGGCATCGGCGACAATGGGCGTGGCCTCGCGGCGGTGCTCGCGCTCGCCGATGCGCTGCACGCCTGCGACCTCCGTGCGCCGCGCGAGGTGGTGTTCGCCTGTACCGTGGGCGAGGAAGGCCTCGGTGACCTGCGCGGCATGAAACACCTCATGCGCGATGCGTCACCGGCGCCGCATGCCGTCATCGCGATCGATGGCGCCGGCGACGATCGCATCGTCAACTCCGCACTGGGCAGCACGCGCTGGCGCATCAGTTTTGCTGGCGCAGGGGGCCACAGCTGGGCCGACTTCGGCGTGGCGAATCCAGTGCACGCCATCACGGCGCTGGCAGCCACGCTGCAGGCGGTGTCGCTACCGCGTGAGCCGCGCACGACACTCACGATCGCGCGCATCGGCGGCGGCGAAAGCATCAACAGCATTCCGCGCGAAGGCTGGCTCGAGCTCGATGTGCGCAGTCACAGTGACAGCACGCTCACGATGCTCGAGCGCACACTGCGCGAAACGGTCACGCGGATCGAGCGCAGCGAGAATGCGCGGCGCGCACCGAACACCACGCCACTGATGTCCACCGTCACGCTGCTGGGCACTCGGCCGTCGGGTGCGCTGGCTGACGACGCGGCGCTGGTGCGCATCGCTGAACGCGCGACACGCGCCATCGGCGGTCATCCGCGACTGGCCACCGGCAGCACCGACGCGAGCGTACCGATCGCGATGGGCATTCCGGCAATCGCGATCGGGGCCGGCGGTCGTGGTGGCGGCACACACACACACGACGAGTGGTACGACGACACGCGCGGGGTGCTCGGACTCCAGCGCGCGCTGCGCATCGTCACGGCGGCGGCCGGCTGGCGCTGACGCAGGCGTCGGCACCAGTCAGGCGTCACGCCATCAGTCGCCGCTGAACTCCGAGTCGTCACCAAGGGTCATGCTGCCCCTCACGTTCGAGAGCATGACGCCGTTGCCGAGCATGCTGTCGTGCAGCGCGCTGGCCGTGATGGTGCAGCCGGTGCCCATCACTGTGTCGCGCACCGTGGAGCCGACGATGGTCGAGCCCTTGCCGATCGACACATTCGGGCCGATGGTGGAATCGGTCGCGATCGCGCCGTCCTCGATGTAGACCGGCGGAATGATCGTCGCGCCGCTGAACCCCTCGGGCACACGCGCCAGGTCGCGCTTCTCGAGCATCGCCTGGTTCGTCTCCAGCAGCGTGTCGAGCTTGCCTGCATCGTACCAGCCCTCGACGTCCACCACCTGGATGCGAGCGCCATGTTCGATCATGTACTGAAACGCATCGGTGAGATAGTACTCGCCCTTGTTGGTCGGCTGCGAGAGCACGTGCGCCACACCTTCGGCGAGCAGCTGCCAGTTGCGGATGTAGTACAGGCCGATGTTGGCACGCCTCGAGATCGGCGTGTTCGGCTTCTCGACGATCTGCGTCATGTGGCCATCGGCATCCGACACCACGACGCCGAAGCGATGATAGTCCTCGACTTCCTTGACCCAGATGATGCCGTCCGCATCGGTGCTGTTGATGACCGAGAGGTCGGTGTCGAAGATCGTGTCGACGAAGATGATCATCACCGGTCCATCGACATACGGCAGCGCCAGGTTCACCGCGCCCGCCGTTCCATCCTGCACCGCCTGCTCGACGAACACGCTCGGGATCGGATAGCTGCTGACGGCGTACGCCTCGACCTTCTCCTTCAGGTGGCCGGTGACGTAGATCACCTGCTCCACGTTGCCGAGTTTCATCACGTCGTCCATCACGTAACTCATCACGGGTCGGCCAGCGACCTTCAGCATCGGCTTCGGCACGAGATGTGTGTGCGGACGCAGGCGCGTCCCCTTGCCAGCCAACGGAATGATGACCTTCATGGGTGTGATCGGACTCGTGTGGGTGGACTTCGGGAACGGCACGGGGCGGCGCGGAGGGTGGCCGCGTCGCTCGCACAAATAAACGTCGGAGACTACGGTGCGCTGGTGCCCTTGCGACCGTACTTGTCTTCCAGCCTCACCACATCGTCGAGATGCGGGGTCGAGACCTCGAGGACGTCGCAGTCCGTCACTGCTTCCATCTGATGGATGGTGCCCGGCGTGATGCGGTAGCTCTCACCCTGCTTGAGATGCACATCGGTGAGCACGCCGTCTATCTGCACGCGATAGAGCAGGTGCCCCGTCAGCAGGTGAACGGTCTCGTCCTTCACGTTGTGGTACTGCACGCTCAACGCTTCGCCGGCCTTGATGTGCAGCACCTTGCCGCAGTACTGGTCGGTCAGGGCCCAGATCGTCTCGTGACCCCACGGCTTCGGTACGGTGCGAACATCTGCAGGTCCACTCATCGGTCGTCGGTCGGGTTAGGGTGTCTGGGGCGGCCATTGCTGGCTGCTGGCGCGCACATCATCGGTCAGGGCCAGCGGGTCGAGACGCACCAGATCGGGCTTCTCCGGCGTGCTCATGCTGATCCGCTGATCGTCCTTCATCGGGTCGCCACGCACGAAGGTCCAACCTGTCGCTGTGCGAATCCCGACCGGCATCGGATGACGGTATGCACCAATACGAACGAGGCGAACACTCGTCACCCACTCGTTCGGCTTGCGTTGCGTGACCGTCACATCCTTCATCTCGTAGCGCACCTCACCGGCCTTGTCGAGCCACTGGTCGAAGAACCACCCCATCGACGTGCCGGTGACGCGTTCCGTGGACCGCACGAGCGACAGGCGATCCACATGCTTCAGCGCCCAGCTTGCATAATACTCCTGCCAGAGCCGCCGGAAATAAAAGTCACCGAGCACATCGCGCAGCGCGCCATACATCTGTTCGGCGCGATCGTACACCATCGCGTTGTAGTTGTTGAACGACCGGAATGCCTCCGAATTGCTGCCGACGGCCTCGGCCATCTCGATCAGCCTGACACGGCGCTGCATCTCGGGCGCCGTGAGGGGCGGGGCGGCCCACCGCGGATCCGTGGACAGCGCGGCAGCGGCCCGCTCCTGCGGCGTGTCTCCCGTGCGCCACGACGTCTGATAACTCGTCAGCCCCTCATCCATCCACGCCGAGCGCCACTCGTTGTTGGCGAGAATGCCGTACGTGAAGATGTGCCCCGCTTCGTGCACGATGAGATCGAAGGCCGGGCTGCCGTTGTGCATCATCATCGGGAACTCGGTGCCGCCACCGTCCAGGCGATGTACCGCGCTGATCTGCGGATACGCGTACGGCCCATACACTTCCTCGAGCCACTTCATCGCGTCGATCGTGCGCTGCACGACCTTGTTGCGGCCCCAGGTCGTGTCATCGGCAGGGCGATACAGCACATGAACGGCAACCGTATCCCAGATCCTGAAATCCGCCTTCGGGCGCGGTGTCGGTCGCACGTACGCGCCACCTTCGTAGCGGTACTCCGGATCGGCAGTCCACGCGAAGTGGTGCACGTTCTTCGCTTCGAAGACCACCGTCCGCATCGACGACGGGGGGATCGGAATGATCGCGTTCGCACCGCCCGCGCCGTACGCCGTGCGTTGCAGCAGCACGGGTCCGGTGCTGCGCTTCGCCTTCTCCCAGCCCGGATCACCGGCCACCGGCACCCCGGTCGCGCCGACGACCTGGTCGTCGTTCAGCACCAGCGACACGCGAAAATCGCCGAACTCGCCGTACAGTTCGCCGGCGGGAATGAGCGCATTGTGCTGCCACCCACCGCGATCGTACACGGCGACCTTCGGATACCACTGCGCCAGGTCGTAGTGGCGCCCACGGCGCCCCTGCCGGCGAAAGACCGTACTGGGGCGTGCTTCCCACGCAAACACCACGTTCACGCTCTGGCCGGGCCGCAGCGGCTTCGGGAGGGTGAACTTCGCGATGGTGCTGTCGGGCGAGCCGGGATAATCCACCGTCACCGGTACGCCGTCCACGGTCGGTCGCGACGTGAAACGCTCGAAGCCGAAGGCCGGATCCTCGAGATTCTGGAAACGCGTGCGGCCTTCGCGTTCGTCGGCATCACTCCACTTGGAGTAGGGACGGAACGCGTTCAGGTACTGATGGACATACATCTCGGTCAATACGTCCGGCGAGTTGTTCGTGTACCGGAGCGTGCCGGTGGCGACCACCACCTGTCGCGTTTCGTCGAGACGCGCGGTGATCTCGTAATTGGCGCGCTGCTGCCAGTAACCGACCGTATCACCACTGGTCGGCGAGCTGCCGTACCGTTGTGCGCCGAGGAGACACGGCAGCAGCAGGACAGCGAGCAAAGACAGTGAGCGCGTGTGTCGCATCGACGATCCTGGGAGAGGCGGTAGGTGAACCCTCCACGGCGCCGACCGGTGGAGGGAGCGGCGCCGTGCGTCGATGCTGAGTCTAGTTCAGCGCGCCTGTTGCACCAGTTTCGACTTCAACAGCCCAAGTCTGCGCCGGACCGAGCCGTCCTTCACATAATCACCGACGCGCACGATCACGCCGCCGATGATGTCAGGGTTGATGCGAACCTGCGCCACCGCGGTGCGACCAAGCGTCCGGCTGACCGACGCGGCAATCGCATCGACTTCGCCGGGAAGCGGCTCGCGCGCCAGGGTGATGTCCGCGCGCACGCGGCCAAGGCTCTCGTCCACCAGCGTCGCGTACTCGCTCGCGATCTCCGGGATCAGCAGTTGCCGACGATTCTGCACCAGCGCCTCGAGGAATCGCACCATCAGCCTCGGCATGCGGTCCTGGAACGCCTTGCGCAGAATCTCCTTCTTGGCCACGACCGGCACACGCGGCGACTCGAGGAATCGACGAACCTTCACGTCATTCGTCACGAGCTGCGCGACGTCGTCGATCATGCGGCCCCACCCGTCGAGATCCTTCGCACGCTGCGCGAGCGTGACCAGCGCCTCGGCGTAGTTGCGGGCGATCGTGGAGTCGCGCATCAGCGCGTCCCCTTCGGCGCATCGAGGCCCGACAGGAACGATTCGACGAGCGACCGGTCGGTGGCGCTGTCGAGATTGCGACCGATGACCTTGCTCGCGCCGGAGATGGCGAGATCGACCGCCTCGCGACGCAATTCGGCGACCGCCTTCTCCTTCTCGGCCTGCATCTCGCGGCGTGTCCGATCGAGCATGTCGGCCCCTTCTGCCTTCACCTTCTCGAGCATCTCCGAGCGCATCGACTCGGCGGCGGCGCGACCATCGGCCAGCACCTTCTGCACGTCAGCGCGCGTTTCGGCGAGCTGCTTCTGCTGTTCGGCGAGCAGCTTGGAGGCGGCGTCGCGATCGGCCTTCGCTTCGCTGATCGCCTTCTCCAGCGCCGCTTCACGTGCTTCAACCGCGGAGAGCAATGGCTTGTAGGCGAACTTCGAGAGGACGACGAGCAGGACGACGAAGATGATCAGCGTCCAGAACATCAGGCCGGCCTTCGGATCGAGCAGGTTCACGCTCTCACCGGTGGCGGCGGCGTGTTCCTGCGCGAGCAGCGACGTCGCAGATGTGACGGACAGGGACAGCGTGACGAGTGTGCGGCGCATGGCGGGACGAAGCGGAAGAGTAGAATGCTGTGTCAGCGACGGCGTCGATCGGCGCACATCGGCGAAGCAGTGTGTTGCAGACACTGCGCGAGGCGTGGGCCACGACATGGATGTGTCGCAGCCCGCGCATCGTGACGCAGCATCAGAAGGTGATCTTGCCGGCGAGCTGGAAGCCGATGACGGCGCCGAACAGCGCGGCACCCTCGACGAGCGCAGCCAGAATCAGCGCGGCCGTCTGGATACGACCAGCCGCTTCCGGCTGACGCGCCATGCCTTCCACGGCACGACCACCGATGTTGCCGATGCCGATGCCGGCACCGATGATCGACAGACCGGCGGCGAGGCCGGCGCCGATGGCGGCGAGGCCCTTCGAGTTCGAGGCCGCGACCGCGGCTGCATCCTGCAGGAGGGGAAGAATCGTCATTGCAGCAGTACCAGAAAGAAGAGTTCGGAGTGTCTCGCATGGGTCTGCAGCCGGAGCCGCATTCCGACCCGTCGGCGAGCCCTGAGGCTCAACGGGATTCACCAGTCGTTCGACCGGTTACAACGACGGGATCGATGCACGCGAGCACATCGGCCCCGTTCAAGACCACCTCAGTGGTGCGCCTCGCGGATCTGCCCGATGAACACGCTCGACAGCAGCGTGAAGATGAACGCCTGCAGGAACGCCACGAACAGCTCGAGCATGTTGATCGCGACCGCCATCAGGAATGGTGCGCCGCTCGCGATGCTCTTGAATGCGAAGATCATCCCGATCAGCGCCAGCACCACGATGTGCCCGGCGGTCATGTTCGCGAACAGTCGGATCGTGAGGGCGAAAGGCTTGGTCAGCTTCCCGATGAACTCGATCGGCGACAAAATCAGAAACAACAGCACCCGCAGGACGATGTTGAGGTCCTTGTTCCAGTAGAAGATCGTGTTCAGGTACCCGAGCCCCTGCGCCCGCACGCCGGCGGCTTCGACCACGAAGAACGTGATGATCGCGAGCGTTGCCGTGACGGACACATTGCCTGTTGCCGTGCTGCCCCAGGGGAAGATGCCCCACAGGTTGCAGAACAGGATGAAGAAGAAGAGCGTCAGCAGGAACGGCACGAAGCCATTGCCGTGATGGCCGACATTCGGGATGATGACTTCGTTGCGGATGTAGAGCACCATCGCTTCGATGCCACCGGCAAAACCCTTCGAATGTCCCACCGCGCGCGTCTGACGTCCCTGCGCGTTGGCAGCGAAGATCAGCAGCGCACCGACGGTGAACGCCGCGATCAGCATCCAGATGACGTGCTTGGTCGGCGACATGTCCACTTCACCGATCACTGGCAGCGTGAACGGGTGCCAGCGCGGCAGCTCGATCACCTTGTGCAGCGTGGGCCACGTCGGCCACGGAATCTCGATCTCGTGGGAGTCGGTGATGTGGGGCGTGATGATGTCGACCTGCTCGACACCCTGCGCACGAGCGGGCAGCGCGAAGATCAGCAGGGCGGATACGGCGGTAAGGAAACGCAGCAATCGGGTCGTCATACGTTGACCAGCAATGGTTCGATCAGCATCGAGAGGAAGAGAAAGCAGGCCAGGCTGACGAGCGCGGTGTTCATGTCGAGGCCAAGTGCGCGCGTGGCGAAGAGGGCGTAGACGCCCAGGCCGCCGAAGCGCAGCAGCGCACCCAGTCCCCAGCCGGCAATCACGTTCTTGCCCTTGAAGAGCTGGAGGATGATGAATGCGACCATCTGGATGGCGAGGGCGAGCAGCGCGCTGGTGAGGATCGCGCGCTGCGCGTCGGCGCCCGGATACACGAGCAGCAGGACCCACGCTGCGGCAGCCGTAACCAGCAGGGCGACAACGAGATAGAGCATCACTGCGCGGATCATGGCCTGCGTCTCTCCTCATCGTCGCGCTGCACCCGCATGAGCTGCCGGTAGAGCACCGTCATTCCACCAATGGCGCCAGTGGCGACGCCGACATACAGGAAAACCGGCGCGGAACTGAAGCGCCGGTCGAGCCACTGCCCACCATACAATCCGGCGATCAGGGCCGCCGCGAACTGGAATCCGGCCGCTGCCAGTCGGAGCCCACCGTTGCCGGACGCACCTGTCATTCGAGGCGAAGGCTAGCCGCTTGTGAAATTTTTCGCAAGCGAATTTCTGGCGAACTGGAGCATGAGTGGCTCGCATGTTGCGGTATGGTTGAGCACGGCAACCCTGACCGATCGGTTCGCTTGCCTTAACTCACGAATCTGTCGAGACTTACATGTGACCAAAGCTTAGTCCGGTCGTGTTGACGGTGAATGGGTAGCCCCATTAGCCTGACATAACAGAACCGACTCTACCATTCAGAGAGGATTTTCCGGATGCCCCGCCTCCGCGCGTGCAGCGCGCTCGTCGTCACAGCCCTTGGCTGTGCCGCCTGCTCCGACCACTCGTCCCCGCTGACGCGGACGGGTGCTTCGGGTCAGGCGCTCACTTACGCCGGCGTGGACGGACAGAAGCAGGTTCTGTCGCTCCCGGCGAGAGGCGAGGCGGCGGCACAGCACGCATCGGCGGGCGCACCGATCACGCTCAACCTTCGCGTGACACCAGGCGTAGAGATCGTGTCGTTCGAGCTGACTGCGAACAATTCGAGCGACAAGCGACACGAGCTGCGATTTGCCGACGGGCAGGAAGTCGATTTTGTGGTGCGTGATGCACGTGGCCGCGATGTGTGGATGTGGAGTGACGGCCGCCTGTTCACGCAGCCGATGCGGACACATCTGCTCGAGCAACACGAATCGCGAGACTACGAGGCGACGTGGCAGGAGACGCTGCCCCGTGGCACCTTTACAGCGATTGCCCGGTTCCGCAGTGAGAACCATCCGGCAACAACCCAGGTGAGCTTCACTCTTCCGTGACGCGTGCGACGGCGATGCTGTCGCCGTCGTTCTTCATCAATCGCGCGTCACCCGTCAGCAATGAGCGCACCATTACAAGCTGGTTCGCACGAGGACATCGCGTTGCTCGAGCGCCTTGGCGCTGCACGCAAGTCGCTCGTGGCACAGATCGCACAGCGCATCGTCGGTCAGGAAGCGATCGTCGAGAATCTCGTCGCCACGATGCTCGCCGGCGGTCACGCGCTGCTGGTGGGTGTCCCGGGCCTCGCCAAGACGCTGCTCGTGCAGACGGTGTCGCAGGCGCTGGACCTGAGCTTCAATCGCATCCAGTTCACGCCCGACCTGATGCCGAGCGACATCACCGGCACCGAGTTGCTGCAGGATGATGCGGCGACGGGTCGTCGCGTGTTCACGTTCGTGCAGGGCCCGGTGTTCGCGAACATCGTGC
>JACMLX010000221.1 GCA_014379355.1 Gemmatimonadaceae bacterium | reverse complement strand
CCGTTCGGCGTCGCCGCGTCGACGGCCTGCGGCAGCATCGCGGCCAGCTTCTCGGCGGCGGCCGCAGGATCGATACCGAGCTTCGCTGCGATGGCCGTGACGTGTTCATTGCCGAGCGCCGACCGGACCTGCTCGGCGGTGATGGGCAGGTTGGCGGTTCCGGCAGCGATCCAGGAATTGACCTTGTCGCCCATGCCATTGGCCCGGAACTTCTCGACGACGCCGGTCAGCCCGCCATGCGCCGGATCGTTGATCACCCCCATCGCCCGATCCACCAGGGCGTCGGCGGCATCCGGCAGGACATCCTTCAGTGATTTGGCCAGGCCTTCGAGCATCAGGTTACCCTCGCAGGGAGTGGGCGGACGGCGGTGGGTGCGACAACGACACGGCGAATATATCGCCCACCGGTGTGGCGGTTGTGCGGGCGGCCGCGGCGCTGCCCTCCCGTCGTGTCGTCGGGCGTGGGAAGGTGCCGTGCGGACGCCAAAACGGCACGGACCACCCGGCCCCTCCGACGTGGGCAGAACTTCCATAGCTTGACCTCTGCATGAGCCGCGCGCGGTTCCGTCGGCTCATTGCCGTCTCGCGAAGTCACTCCCACCAACAGGACCCGCACATCATGCTCGTACATGCCGTCTATTTTTCGCTGCGCGCCAATCTTCCCGTCGCAGATCGTGACCTGTTTCTGTCGTGGATGCCGAAGCTGATGGCGCTGCCCAGCGTGCAGCAGGGCTACACCGGCGTGCCTGCGGCAACGAATCGTCCCGTTATCGATCGCAACTACACGCACGCCCTCGTGCTCGTGTTCGAAACGGCGGCCGACGAAGAGGCGTACCAGGTGCATCCGGAGCACGATCGGTTCCGCGCCGAGTGTGGCACGTTCTGGACGCAGGTGCGCATCTTCGATTCGGTCTCCGCGTAGATCCGATCGATGGGTGTCGATGTGTGCGGTGACGTGCACGTTGCGGCGCCGAGAATTGTACGACGCTGCACACAACTGATTCGTGCGTTGCCTTCTCGCGCTTCCGGAGGGTTGCACCATGGCCGACATCCTGCACGACCTGCCGATTGCGGCACCGGTCGCGGCAGTCTTTGCGGCAGTCAGCTCGCCCGCAGGCCTCGACGCCTGGTGGACACTCGGCGCCTCGGGTGAGGCACGCGTCGGTGCCGACTACGAATTGTTCTTCGGCGAGGAGTATGACTGGCGCGCGCGGGTCACGCGATGCACGAACGACGGGTCATTCGCGTTGAGCATGACACATGCGAGCGCCGACTGGCTGGGCACGACGGTCTCGTTCGTGCTCGAACCGCGTGGTGACGTGACCTGGCTGCATTTTGCCCACACGGGATGGCGCCAGGCGAGCGACCACTATCGCGTGTCGAGCTTCTGCTGGGCGATGTACCTGCGCCTGCTCAAGCGCTGGGTGGAGACAGGCGACGCGGTACCGTACGAAAAGCGGCTCGACGCGTAACTCAGCTGCGTCCGAGGCGGAATCGGAGCTGCCTGACCGGCGCGCGGCCCGGTACGGCGTTCAGTCGCTCCAGCAGTGTCGGCGCGAGCAGGCTCAATTCGTTCATCCACGCGGCCGTCGTCACACGGACCCATAGCACCCCGTCCGCGGTGACCGACAATGGTTCCGTGACGGACGCGATCTGCGCACCGACCGCGGTCGCCCAGTCGTCCATCGCGCCGACCTGCGCGATGCGCTCGGTCATGCCTTTCTGCGCGAGCACCTGTGCCATCACGTCGGCGATGCTGACGGGCTGTCCCTTCTTCCGTGCATCACTCATGCGTCGGGTGCCAGTGTGCCGTTCTGCACACGCACGGTCTGCAGTCCGGTGAGCGCACGCGGAATGTCTTCACTGCGCGGCACGGCAAGCGCGACCTGACCGAGCCCGCGACTGCCCAGAAGGCCGAGAATGCGGGCGCTGCGATCGGCATCCAGTTCCGCGAACGGATCGTCGAGCAGGAGCAGCGGCGCCGTACCGAGTGCCGAGTGCAGCGTGCGTGCCTCGAGCATGCGGAGTGCAATGGCGGCGCTGCGCTGCTGTCCGTTGCTGCCGAAGCTGCGCAGGTCACGTCCATCGAGCAGCAGCTGCACTTCGTCGCGATGCGGGCCGGTGTGTGTGGTGCCGCGACGGACATCGTGCGCGCGCTGCGCAGCAAATGTCGTCCGCAGCCACTCGGCGAGATCCGCTTCGAGCACGCGCGCGCCGCCGCCGCGCTTGAGAGTCAGTGACACACTCGTGCGCTCACCGATGGCATCGAGCACGTCGGCGTACACCGGTGCCGCATCGACCGACCAGGCGTGGCGCTTGACCAGCATGATCGCGCCCGCGTCGGCCAGTGCCGGCTCGAAGGCGGCGACGGCGTCCATCGCCTCGTCACGCGCGTGACCGTTGAGTGCCCGTAGCGCGGCGTTGCGTTGCGCCAGCGCATGACGATAGCGCTGCAGCGCGAGCAGGTACTGCCGATCGGAGAGCGCCAGCATCACGTCGAGATAACGGCGCCGTTCCGCCGGTGCGCCACGCACGAGTGCCACGTCCGCCGGCGAGAAGAGCACCGCCGGCGCCGCGCCGATCGCATCACTCAGTCGCAACACCTCGACACCGTCGATGGCGACCTTCTTCTTCTGTGTACTGGCGTCGAAGCCGGCTGACACGCTGAGCGCGCCGCGCGGTGATCCGTCGAGCGACGCAGTGACGTGAAAGCCCGCGTCGCCGAAACGCACCAGATCCTTGTCGCGTGCGCCGCGTGCGCTGCGGAACAGCTCGAGGTAGTAGATGGCCTCGAGCAGGTTCGTCTTACCGTGGCCGTTGTCGCCGAGCAGCGCGACGCCGTCGGACGGCATCGTGAGCGTGGCGCGTTCGTAGTTGCGGAAGCTGGTGAGCGTGAGCTGTGTCACGCGCACCGATGCGGCGCGCGGTGCATCGGTGTGCGCCGCCTCCGCAACCACGCTCGAGCTCACGCGCCCGAGAATCCGGGCGCTCGCTTCTCCAGGAACGCCTGCATGCCTTCGGCCATGTCGGCCGTGGACGAGAGCGTGCCGAAGTGGGCCGCTTCATAGGCGAGTGCATCGCCGAGTGACATGTCCTGGCCACGCACCACCGCGTCGATGCAGGCGCGCACGGCCAGCGGGCCATTCGCCATCATCGCCGTCAGCATCGCCGTGGCCGTGGGCAGCAGGTCGGTGCCTGGCACGACCTTGTTGACCAGGCCGATGCGATACGCCTCGGTGGCGTCGATGACCTCGGCCGTCATCAGGAGCTGCAGGGCGCGACCGGTCCCGACGAGGCGCGGCAGGCGTTGCGTGCCACCATAGCCCGGGATGATGCCGAGCTTGACCTCCGGTTGTCCGAATTTCGCGAATTCCGACGCAATACGGAGATGGCAAGCCATTGCGAGCTCACACCCGCCGCCCAGCGCGAAACCGTTCACGGCCGCGATCGTCGGCTTTGGACTGCGCTCGAATCGGCCGAAGATCTCCTGGCCGCGGCGAGCGCGGGTGACGGCACCCATCGGCGTCTGTCCGGCGAGTTCGCTGATGTCGGCACCGGCCACGAAGGCGCGGCCGGCGCCCGTGAGGATGACACCGCCGACGGAGGGGTCGGCAACCGCAGCGTCGATCGCGGTGCCCAACTCACCGATCAGGGCGGCGCTGAGGGCGTTCAGTTTGTCGGGGCGGTTGACCGTGATCGTCGCAATCCGGTCGGACACGGAATACAGCAGCAGTTCGTAGGACATGCCGAGGTTGGCTGCAGTGAGATCGGAATCCCGGAACCGGGATGACAGCATGGAAAGCTACCGCGGGCGCGGTTGCCACGGCCGCGGGCTGGTGTCGGCATGTCAGAGAACTGTGGTGGTCGAGCCGTGCGGTCGCGACACACTGGCCGTCGTGAGCGCCACCGGCAATACTGATGGTCACCGGCCACTCGGGAGAGGAAGCCGGATGTCCGGACAAGGCTACGGGAGGAGGTCCCGATGCCGATGCGATTGACGACTCGTCATGTGAACGTCCACCGCCGGCTCGCGGTCCGGCGGATCACGCGCGTCATGGCCAACCCGACGTCGGGCGGCGCCGGTGCCCTGTTCTCGATTTCGAGCGTCGCGATCAGCGTGGCCGCCCACGCCGTCATCACGTGGTTCGCGCTCATCGTTCCGCCACCGACGTTGCCGTTGGCGAAGGACGATCCGCTCGTCGCCACACGATTCCTGTATCCGCTCATGCAGCCGTCGCCGCGACCGGTGCAGGAACGCAT
>JACMLX010000220.1 GCA_014379355.1 Gemmatimonadaceae bacterium | reverse complement strand
GCCGGTCCAGACGACGGTCGCCGCGCAGCAGGACCTCGCGCGCGTCGAGTCGGTGCTCGTCGCCCGCCGCTCGCGCAGCGAGGCATTCATCACGTCGGCCGCCGCCGAGTGGGATGCACGTGTCGCGTCACTCTTCGGCTCGCGCGCGGACCTCGGTGCCGCGCTCGCGCTGCTCGACCACACCCTCATCGTCGGTGACCTCGGCTGCGGCACCGGGTCACTCTCGCTGTCCCTCGCGCGTCATGTCGCACATGTCCACGCGATCGATGGTTCGCCGGCGATGCTCGAGGCCGCGCGTCAGCGGCTGCAGGGCCAGTCGAACGTCTCGGTGGCGGAAGGGTCGCTCGAGGCACTGCCGCTGGACGATGCCTCACTCGATGTCGCCGTGCTGATGCTCGTGTTGCACCACGTGGCCGAGCCGTCACGGGTGCTGAAGGAAGCGCGGCGTGTGCTGCGTGCGGGTGGTCGGTTGTTGATCGCGGACATGGGTGCCCACGAACGTGAGGAGTACCGCACGCAGATGGGCCATGTCTGGCTGGGCTTCGACGAGCGCTCGTTGCGCGGCTGGTTGTCGAAGGCGGGATTCCGTACGACGCGCTACGTCGCGCTGCCGGTGGACCCGGCGGCGGTCGGTCCGGCGCTGTTCACGCTAGTAGCATCCTGATACCATACTGAGGACTCTTCCGATGGCCACAGCAGTACAGACCGAACTCGAGACGATGATGTCGATGGCACGCCCGCCGTATGCGGTGCGCGATCTGTCGCTGGCCGAATGGGGCCGCAAGGAACTGCGCCTCGCCGAAGTGGAGATGCCCGGCCTGATGGCGCTGCGCGCGGAGTACAAGGGTAAGGCGCCGCTGAAGGGCGCACGCATCATGGGCTCGCTGCACATGACCGTGCAGACGGCAGTCCTGATCGAGACGCTGGTCGAACTCGGTGCCGATGTGCGCTGGGTCTCGTGCAACATCTTCTCGACCCAGGATCACGCCGCCGCGGCCGTCGTCGTCGGCCCGATGGGCACCGTCGCCGACCCGACGGGTGTGCCGGTGTATGCCTGGAAGGGCGAGACGCTCGAGGAATACTGGTGGTGCACCGAGCAGGCACTGATGTGGCCTGACGGCGGCGGTCCGAACCTGCTGCTGGATGACGGCGGCGACGCGACGCTGCTCGTGCATCGCGGCATGGAGTTCGAGAAGGTCGGTGCCGTGCCCGGCTTCGACAGCGACAACGAGCCGGAAGAGTGGGGCGTGATCCTCGACCTCCTGCGTGCGCAGCAGATCGCCAATCCGGGCCGCTGGACGAATGTGCTGGCCGCGATCCGTGGCGTGTCCGAAGAGACGACCACCGGCGTGCATCGCCTGTACGAAATGGAGAAGGCCGGCACACTCGCCTTCCCTGCCATCAACGTGAACGATGCCGTCACCAAGTCGAAGTTCGACAACCTCTACGGGTGCCGTCACTCGATCATCGACGGATTGAATCGCGCCACCGACGTCATGCTCGCCGGCAAGGTCGCTGTCGTGATGGGCTACGGCGACGTCGGCAAGGGATGCGCACAGGCGCTCAAGGGCCAGGGCGCACGCGTCGTCATCACCGAGATCGATCCGATCTGCGCCCTGCAGGCCGCGCTCGAGGGCTTCCAGGTCACCACGCTCGAAGACGTGGTCGACTACGCCGACATCTTCATCTCGGCGACGGGCAACAAGAACGTGATCACGGTCGAGCACATGAGCCGCATGAAGGACAAGGCGATCATCGCCAACCTCGGCCACTTCGACAACGAGATCGACATGGCCGGCCTGAAGAAGGTCGAAGGCATGCAGCGCATCAACATCAAGCCGCAGTACGACGAGTTCGTGCTGCCGAACGGTCGCTCGATCCTGATCCTCGCCGAAGGCCGCCTGATGAACCTTGGCTGCGCCACAGGCCATCCGAGCTTCGTGATGAGTGCCAGCTTCACCAACCAGGTGCTGGCGCAGATCGAACTGCACCAGAACGCCGACAAGTACGGCAAGGTGGTCTTCACGCTGCCGAAGCACCTCGACGAAAAGGTGGCGCGTCTGCACCTGCCGAAGCTCGGTGTGAAGCTGACCCAGCTCACCAGCGAGCAGGCGAGCTACCTCGGCGTGAACAACGCCGGTCCGTTCAAGCCGGATCACTACCGGTACTAGTATGTCCTGACGTGCAACGGGCCGGCCTCTCTTGCGAGGGCCGGCCCGTTTTGCATTTCGGGCCTTGAAGTGCTTGACTCGCACAGAGGCACGGAGGCACAGAGGATCTTCGCGCGAAATCTCGCTTCTGTACGCGGGCGGAGATAACGACTGAATCGGGAGCCGCGGGGCCGCAGCGTCGCAGGGAACAGCAATGTTTTGTTGGAACTGCGGGGTGCCACCACCGTCCCTGTGTGCTCTCGCCGACTTGTGTGCAGGTGCCGTTTGCTGTTGCTGTTGCTGTTGCTGTTTACAAAGAAAACGTGCCCACGAATACTGTACCCGCCGACATGCGAGAGATGCCTGCGGCTCCGCGGCTCCGCGTGCTGCAGTTCATGCGTGCAGCACGCCGACCAGCTTCGCGCACGCAATGCCTCTGTGCCTCCGTGCCTCTGTGCGACACCAGCGGTTTCAGTTCGCGCAACTAGGATGCAGGCTTGATCGGAGCCGCGCCTGGCTTGACGGCAGGAGCAGCCGGCGGACGGAGACGGGCTTCGCGAATCTGCGTGACCTGGCTGAGCAACGAGGGCGATGGCGTCCACGTCGGCGTCACCCACCCGCTCTGCTCGATCGGGCTCTTGCCGCCGTTCGCCGGACGCAGTGCGCCGGCGAACTCGGCGTACTTCGATCCCGGATTCCACAGCGCCCAGCTCTTCAGCCCTGCATCGTACGTCGCCTGGATCTGCTGACGGACTTCGCGTGCACCGTACGACAGGCCGCGGATACTCATCGCTTCCAGCCACGGGCGAATCTCACCGACGGGAACCTTCGCCGAGTCGGCAACGAATTTCGTGCGCACGACGGCATCGGTCAGTGCGACGCGAATCAGGTTGTAGGGCACGGCACCCGGGCGCGCGAAGCCGTAATGGCCGTTCGCATAGTGTGACGGATAGACCATCGGCAGCACGGCGTCCGCTGCCGTGATCACCGTCTCCCAGTGCTGGCCGATCTGCACGTCGGCGACGTCGTGTGTGACGAGGCCGAAGACGTCAGCGGTCACCGGGACGTTGTAGCTCGCCAGCTGCACCTTCGAGTACCGGATGAACTCACCGATGTTGTCCTGGCGCGTCTTGCCGTTCGCACCCGGGTACACCATCGTCGCGCGCATCGTGTTCGTCACATCGGGGAATCGAACGTAATCCCACTGCACCTCCGAGAAACCCTTGTCGAGTGCTTCCTTCGCGATCGCAATGTTGTAGTCCCACACCTTGTGATCGTACGGATTCACCCATGCGCCGCCCTTCTTGTCGCGCCACAGTCCGCCATTCACGTGACGGATCGCCATCTCCGGTTTCTTCTCGGCCAGCATGCGATCCTTGAACACGACGATGCGCGCGACACTATAGATGCCGTGCGCATTCAGCGTATCTATCAGCGTGTGAAGCCACTTCGTGGCCGGGCGCTGGTCGGCACCGATCTCCTTCGCGAGCGGGATCGCTGTCGAGTCGTACGAGAGGAAGGTGTCCGACTCCTTGATGTCGATGATGAACGCGTTCACCTCCGTCGCATCGGCCACGCGAATCAGCTCGTCCATGCGTGTGTGCGAGCCCGATGCCCACGCATTGACGTACAGGGCACGCATCGAGTCGGGGCGCGCGACCCGCTTTGCAGCAGGTGCAACCGGCCCCTCGGCGCTGTCGGCCGTCGCAGGCGAGCCGGTCGCCGCGCCGGTCGCGCCATCCTTTGTCGCCGGATCCTTGTCCTTCCCGCAGGCCGGGAGCGCGAGTGCGGTCAGGCAGAAAACGGCGATCAGTCGCAAGCGATGCGAATGGGCAGCGATAGGTGACACAGTGTGCTCCGGCGGGACGAAGGCATCCGGGCGACCACGGTGCGCCCGGTCAGGAATCAAGAGCGCGCAAGATAGCCGGTTTTGCACGCATTGACGTCGCGCGCTGGACGTTGCGCCGTTTTTGCATGAACGTTGCCTCATCCCACGCTTTTCACCGCACGTCTCCGGAGCCGACATGTCGTCCGTCCTCTCTCGCTCCCTGGTTGTCGCGCTCCTCGCCGCCGGCCAGTTGCTCGCACAGGCACCGCCGAAAGGCACGCAGATCCTGCGCACCAGCCGGATCCTCGACGGCACCGGCAGCACGCTCACGAATACCGACATCGAAGTCGTCGACGGCAGGATCACGGCGCTGCGACCGGCCACTGGACCACTGCCTGCCAACGCAATCGACCTGCGCCGACGCACCGTGCTTCCTGGCCTCATCGACACACACGTGCACCTCGGCTGGTACGTGAACGACGAGAACCGTCTCCACACCGACAGCGACGGCGACACACCGGCCGAGCAGGCGTATCATCAGGCGGGCAACGCGTGGGTCACGCTGCGCGCGGGGTTCACCACCGTGCAGAGCATCGGTGAAGCCGACAACGACGTGCTGCGCACTGCCATCGCCCTCGGCCTCATTCCGGGGCCGCGCCTCATCACCTCACTCGGCTCGCTCAACGAACGCACCGGTGGCGGCTCACCCGACTCGCTGCGAGCGGCGGTGCGCCGATTCAAGACGGCCGGCGCGGACGTCATCAAGATCTTCGCATCCAAGTCGATCCGGGATGGCGGCGAAGCGACGATGACCGACGAGCAGCTCGCGGCCGCGTGCGGCGAGTCCACGACACTCGGTCTGCGCTCCGTGGTCCACGCGCACTCCGCCGAAGCCGTGCAACGCGCCGCACGCAACGCCTGCACTCAGGTCGAACACGGTGTGTTTACCGACGACGCGACGCGCGCGATGATGGTGGCGCGCGGCACGTTCTTCGATCCGCAATGTGGTCTCGTCTTCCACAACTATCTCGACAACAAGGTGCGCTTCGAAGGCATCGGCAACTACAACGCCGTCGGCTTCGCGTCGATGGAGAAGGCGATACCGCTCGCGGAGGCGGGTATCCGCGCGGCCAGCAGGACGCCGGGGCTCAAGCTCGTGTTCGGGACCGACGCAGTGGCTGGTGCACACGGGCGCAACGCCGAGGAACTCGTCTGCCGGGTGCGGCGCGGCGGGCAATCGGCGATGGACGCGATCGTGTCGGCCACCTCGCGCGCCGCCGAGTCGCTGCGGCTCGAGAAGCAGATCGGGCGAATTGCGGTCGGATTCAATGCTGACATCATCGCGACCGACGGTGATCCGAGCACGGAGATCGAAGCCACGCAACGTGTCGTGTTCGTGATGCGCAACGGGAGCGTCTTCAGGAATGAGAGCGCCGGACGCTGATATCGGACGGATCCGACGCGACCGCCAGCGCTGTGCCTGGCGGACGCGTCACGATCGATCGATTGCGCTCAGCGGTCAGGAATGATCCCTCTGCCGCGTCTTGGAGACGCCCGTGAGAATTCCCACACCGAACATGATCACGCACGCGATGACGATGTACAGGCTCGGTACGCCGGCGACGGACAATCCCCACGCCGCGCCACCGATGACGAACGCGAAGCCAACCAGATAGATCCCGAACGACATGGACGGTACTCCGAGTGAAGAAGCAGGTGCGGGGCGAGCCGGAAGCGGCATCCGGTTCACGACGATTCGTTCAGGATGCGCGGCATCCGGCAGGTCGCGACCCGGTACATTGCACGATGCACACGTGACGCTTGTGCCGATCCAATCCATGCAACACAATGGCTGATGACGCGGATTCATCCGATTCGCAACTCGAGTCGCCGCGTCGAATCGTCGAGGGATGTTCGTCTTGCCGTGCGTCGGCACGGGCGCCCGAGTCGTCGCACGGGCAGGCCCGGATTCCAGGCCAGCCGGCGCCAACTGTTTCTTTCAGGAGCATGACATGAGCGACCGCCCCGACCGCGCAACACGCCGCGACTTCCTGAAGCTTGCAGGAGTGCTTGCGGCATCCACGGCGGTCGGGTGCAAACTCGAATCACACGTTCCTGAAACGATCGGTGCGCCCGCCAATGATCGGGTCACCGGCTTCGATCGGAGCGTGCTCGATGCGGTCGGCAATGCGGTGCTTCCTGCGGAGCTGGGTGAGAAGGGTCGCGACGCCGCCATCGGCCAGTTCGTGGCGTGGGTGGACGGCTACGATCCGGTGGCGGAAGAGATGCACGGCTACGGCTATTCGGATGTGCGCTACCTGCCGCCCGACCCGGCACCGGCATGGCGTGCGCAGTTGGCCGCGCTCGATGTGATGTCGCGGAAGTCGAGGCAGCAACCGTTCGCCAAGTTGTCGATCGACGCCCGACGCGAGTTGCTGGCGCCGATGCTCGCGTCGCAGGGCAGCGACCGGCTGCCGGAGCCGCTGCATGCGCCGCACGTCGCGCTCGCGCTGCTGGCTCATTGGGCGTCGAGTCCGGACGCGTGGGATCTGGCACTCGGCGTCAAGGTGTTGCCCGGCACCTGTCGTGTGCTTGGCGATGCGAATGCAAAGCCGCTGCCGATCATCGGGCTGCGCGCATGAAGACCATCGACGCTGATATCGTCATCATCGGGAGCGGGATCACGGCCGCGCTGATGGCCGCGAAACTGTCTGAAGGCACGTCGCGCCAGATCACCGTGCTGGAAGCTGGTCGCTCGACGACACCATTCGCGGATCGCGTCAAGGCGCGCGCGCGCTTTCAGGCGTATGGCGAGAGTCCGTGGCGGCAGGATCATCTCGATGACCAGAATGCATACGGAACCACGTGGGGATTCTCGCCGAGCATGAATGTCGGCGGTCTGGCGATGCATTGGGGCGGTGTGTCGCCGCGCTATTCGCCGGAGGATTTCATCACGAAGTCGATGTACGGCGTCGGCACCGACTGGCCGTTCACCTACGACGAGCTCGATCCGTTCTACCAGGAAGCGGAAGAGCGCATGGGTGTCGCCGGAGAACAGGGCCCGGCAAACCTCGATCCGCGCGGCAAGCCATATCCGCTGCCGCCGCTGCCAGTGAACTACAACCTCAAGCAATTGCAGGGTTGGGCGACGCGCGCCGGTATCGCGAGCTGGAGTACGCCGTCGGCGAAGAATTCCGTGCCGAACCAGGGGCGCGCGCAGTGCCAGCGCTGCGACACCTGTTATCCCGTGTGTCCGACCGGCGCGAAATATTCGCCGGATTTCACGTGGGATGCGCTGGTGCAGTCGAGGAAGGTCACGCTGCTGCCGCAGATCCTCGTGCGCCGACTGCTCGCCGATCCGAAGTCCGGCGTCATCTCTCGCGCGACCGGCAATCGTACCGACAAGTCCGGTGAGGAAGTGACCATCGTGGCGAAGACCTTCGTGCTCGCCGCCGGATTCACGTGGTCACCGCATCTGTTGCTGCTGTCGCGTGATGCGGCGTTCCCGGACGGTCTCGCGAACACGAGTGGCCTGGTGGGCAAGTATCTGGCGGGGCATCGCAACATCAACGCGTACCTTCGCCTCCCGCTCGACCTCTATCCCGGCATCAACGCCCAACACTCTCTGGTGTCGAAGCAGTTCATGCGCGTGCCGAAATCGGGGCGCTACCTGCGACACGACCTGCGCCTCTGGGAATCGAGCGTCGGTCGCGAGCCCCGCCTGCGGAATGACGCTGGTGCGCCGTTGTTCGGCGATGCCCTGCTCTCCGACTGGCGCACGCGGGCAAAGGGTGCGACGGCGCGCGTCCGTGCGTACTACGACGTGCTGCCCGACAAGGAGAGCAAGCTCGTACTCGACACCGCGCGCACGAATCGATTCGGCGATCCGATGCCGAACCTGACGTTCCGCGATGCGCCGGAGAGCGCCGCGATCAAGTCGTGGCAGGAGGAGCAGATCGCGGCCCTCTTCCGTCGCATGGCGAAAGCCGGAGGAGGGGAGATCCTGAAGATGGAGAACAGCGTCAACGATCTCGGTCAGGAGCATCCGGCGGGCGGGTGTCGCATGGGTAACGATCCCGCGACGAGTGTCGTGGACACGTGGGGCCGCGCGCACGGGCACGAAAATCTGTGGGTGGCTGGTGCGCCGACGCAGCCGACGGCAGGTTGCTGCAACGGCACACTCACGTTCGTGGCAAATGGGCTGCGCACGGCAGCAGCGATCGCGAAGTCGTAGCGAACCACAGCAATGCGCCGCGTGCCACCGAAGGGCCGAACGCTCGTTCTGCACATCAAATCCAACCACGCATGATTGCCTTTCGTGATCCGCCGCCGTTGCCAGTGCGCGTTCGGTCACTGAAGGCGTCGGCTGAAGCACCGCCAGTCTTCGAGTCGCCGTTCGTCCCGTGGCTGGTCTCGATACTGCTGATGATCGGCGCGGCATTCGTCGGCAGCCAGTTGCGCACGGAACGCACGCAGAAGGAGGTGTTGGTCGGAGCGCTGGCGAATGGTCTTCCGCGCCAGGTCGAGCACGGCATCGTGTCCGCGCTTCCACTCGGCACATCGATGCGCGATGTGCGCGACAGGCTCGCCGCCATTCGCACGACCTGCCGCAGCGACAGTGTCGCCGACACCGTGACGGTCTGTCTCGGCGCGCCGATCGTCAGGGCCAATTCCTTCTCGCGCACGCGTGTCCGACTGATCTTTCGCGCCGGTACGCTGCGCCAAGTGAACGCCTGCCCGACGTTCGTGCACTGGTCGCGCACACCGGTGCCGTCCGAACTCGCCGATCGCGTCGCACATCCGCCCAGGAACGATTGCTGGCGTGACGACGCGAATCTGGCTGACAACGCGTGGACCTACGCCACGCTGCCCGATCGAGCCTTCACGACGGTCACGGTTCATGGCGCCGACAGTGCGCGGCGGAAGTCGGCACCGACGCCGGATACGCTGATCGTGCGGTGGTGAACTCCGGAACGCCGTCAGTCCTTTCGGCGCTCTGATTTCGGTGGAAGCACCGGGACGTGGTCGGTGCCGAACTTCGTCCACGCGGCGATCACCCCGCAGCCGTTGTTCGCGTTGAACAGTTCCGCCGGCACCTGGCTCGGCCTCGCATACACCTCGAATGCGGCTGCGTCGCCGCGCTGGATGAATTCGTCGATCGTAATTGCACCGTCCCTCAGGTATACGCCATCGATGAAGACGGTCGGCGAACACAGATAGCCGTCAGGGCCCATCATCGCGACCGAATTCCCGAGCGAGCCGCTCATCACTCGCACGCCTGCCAGGCCACGCAGCGCGTCGGTGGCCCACATCATTGACCGCTCGCGAATCGTGTTGGCGTCGAGGAACTTGCCGAGTCCCGTCCGCCAGCGTCGTTCGATCCCGCGAACACTGGCCGGCACCGTGCGACCGATGACGCGCACGGTGTCGAGCTGCACGCGTTCCACCGGCAGAACCAGTCGCACGATGCGCGGCTCGTCATCGCGCAACTCGACCGTCATGCGGTGCGGACTGTGCCCGATGCGCCTTGCTTCGATGCTTTGCGTTCCCGAGCCGGCGTCACGAATCACGAACTCGCCCGTCTCGCTCGAGCGCACCATCGAACCACTCCCGATCACGCGGACGAGCGCGTTCGCGAGTGGCACACCTTCGGGCGACGTGACCGACCCGCGTACGACGGCTGTGCCGCGCCGTATCGCCGTTGGCGCCGCGAGCGTACCTGACGAGTCGCGCCGCGTGTTGGAGGACACGAGCGATCCAAGCGTGAGATTCTGCACGGTGAATCCCGCCTCTGGCACAACCAGTTCGAGCACGCCGCTCGTGTCGCTGCCGATCCACGCGACGCCGCGCACGGTGCTGCCCGCTGGCGCGCCGCAGAGTGCGTAGCGCCCCGTGGAATCCGTGACAGCCGTCGCACGCCGCTGATCCGTCGTCACGGTTCTCTTGCCGAGCACCCACTCCGGCCACGTGATCTCGACCGTCGCGCCAGCGATCGACGATCCATCCGTCGCGCGACGCACTTCACCGAGTATCAGCCCGAGCTCCGCTGAAAGGGCGGCGCCACACAGCCGCGTCGCGAGCGACCGGCCAGACGGCGTGAACAGCGGCATCTCGACCGCGTTCGCATCGCGGATCTCGAGCCGCACGATCGCCGGCTCGAGGTGCAGCGAATCGAGAACGGGATGCAGGTACGTTGCGACCCAGACACCGGACGGCACGCTGTCATAGCGGAACGCGCCGGCCGAATCCGTGCGCGCCGTGAGGCCCGTCGCCGGATCGTCGCGACGCACGATCCGCACGATCGCGCCGCCGAGGGGCTTCATGCCGACGCTGTCGTACACACTGCCCGAGACCCGGGCGTAGACCAGCGGCTGTGCGACGACACACGCCGGTCTTCCGACCGCCGTCGTCAGCCCAAACGCGACCAGCGCAATTTTCCAGGATCGCATTTCGACCTCACGGCAGCCGACAGTGTCAGATTCGTCCCGGATGACTCGATGCACGTTGTGCACAGTACGCACGGATAGCAAACCGTCGCGCATCGCGACAGACCGACCCTCGCCGCCTGTCGCTCACAATCGCGCCACGGTGCGGCGCTCCGACTCGAGCTTGATGTGCTCCAGCACCCGCACGTGAATCCGGTGGATCAGATAGTCACCATACATCTGCCAATATCCCTCCGGCCCCATCGCCAGCGAGTACCACGTGCTGCCCTCGAGTCGGGTGCGTCCATCGGGCAGTGCGACGAGCCGGAACTCGCCACGCCGTGACTGCAGAAAACCTTTCAGGTGCGGCGGCATGACGTCCTCGAACGGGGTCAGCTCACGCAGGGGCACGGGTGAGCTCGCGACGTCGAATGACAGCCGGCGTCCCGGTTCCCACACCGTGATCGGCTCCACGAACGGCCCGGTCGAAAAAACGCAATACCGAATCGCGCCAACGCCGCTTCCCTCGATACGCGCGTATTTCGGATAGGCGACGCCAAGTCGGAAGAACCACGTCGTCGGTTCGGGCATCGGCGGGAATGCGATCACCTGCGACCAGACGGTCATCGGCGACGCGGCGATCTCCACGCTCGAGCGGACCTCGTGCAGCACCGCGCCGGATGCGCCCTTCGGCTCGACGATCGCGAACAGCGGAAATGCCAGCATGCCCAGGGTCGCCGGACGCAGGTCGCCGCCGGCGTGGGCCGCGATCTGGCGTCCGAACTCGCCGCCCATCAGCGCCACCACGAACGCCAGTGGAATCGCCATCGCGATGCAGATCGCGCCTTCGCGTCCGAACAGGATCAGGAGTGCGCCGAGCAGCGTGATGGTCAGCAATACGACCTGACGTGACTGTTTTCCCGAGACGAGATAGCGGCGATTCAACGAAAACGCCGTCAGTGCGCCTACGCCGAACGGCGTGGCGAAGAAGAGTGCCGCACCGTACGCCCGCAACTGGTACACCGACAACGCCAGCATCAGCACCCCGAACACCAGGCCCGGCAGAATCGCGATCAGATACTTCGCCTGCTCGGGTGGCTCCGGCAGCGCACGATCGCGTACGACGAGGTCCGAGCGGGACGGCAGCGTGCTGAGCGCTGCGATGGTCACATAGTTCACGAATGGCACGAAAAACCCGACCGACCACCATGGTGACCGGCCCGCGTCGATCGCGCGGCGCATCGTGAGCGTGATCCCGGCCCACAGGAACGGTAGCGTCCACACCGCCAGCGCCGGCATCAGCCACGATGCCGCGCCGGAGAGGGTGGAGGATTGCAGCGTGCTCACCGATCGCATGTAGTCGATGGGCGACCACCACTGGTCGGCACCGATGCGGACCAGCGCCGCATCGCTCAGGTACTTGGTCAGCATCAGCGCCAACCCGTGCGTCAGATACTGTCGGGGCGTGACGCGCTCGGCAAACGTGAACCAGTAGCGGAACAGCGATGTGATCATGAGTGGGCAGGTTTGCCGGCTGCACGCCGATCGTCACGACGCGATCACGGATGAATCTCCGCACACGGTGGTCGCGTATGTCCAATTGAATACCGAATCCACCGTCCTGCGAGACTGACGATGCAGAACCGCTGTGCGCCGCGTCAGCGCGTCGCTGGTTTCGGCTTCACCGGCATGACGTTTCGCGTACCGCGTTTCGTCCAGATCGCGACCACGCCGCAGCCACTGACCATCGACGTGAACTCCGCCGGCACCTGACTCGGCCGAGCGTACACCTCGACCGCAGCGACGTCCTCGCGACGTGCGACCTCGTCGATCGAAATGCTCGCGGACTGGGAGGGCGGCAGTTGCGCGCCGTCGAGAATCACGCCGGCCTGACATTCATTGCCATTCGACGCCCGCAGCCAGACCGTCTGACCGAAGCCGCCGACCTGACGTACCGTGACACCACTCACGCCGCGCAGCGCATCGGTCATGAAGAGGTTCGACCGATCACGCACCGTGTTGCCGTCGAGGATCACGCCGGTACCGCTCCGCCATCGTCGCTCGATCCCGCGCACCTCGATCGGAATGTCCGCGCCGGCCACCACGCGCACCGTGTCGAGCTGTACGCGCTGCACGGGCAGGCGCAGGTCCACGCTGGTGGCGCCGCTCTCGCTCAGCCGCACCATGACGCGCATCGGTTGATACCCGATGGCGCGTGCCTCGACGGTCTGCGTGCCGGCGCCCGCATCACGAATGCTGTACGTGCCACTCGCGTTCGTCCGCACTTGTGACCCACTGCCAAGCACGCGCACGACCGCATTTGCGATCGGACGCCTATCGGCAGTCGTGATCACGCCACGCACCGACGCCTTCCCGCGACGCACCGTGACATCGAGCGATGCGGCCGTCGAGTCCACCTTCACCGCGATGTGCTCCACCGGAGCGATCGCGAAATCGAGAATGGTGTACCCCGCGTCCGGCGTCACGACCTCGATGGCACCACTCGTATCGGCCGTCGTGCTCCATGCGAGTCCTCGCAGTGTGCCACCGGCTGGCGCGCCGCAGAGTGTGTAGCGGCCCGTCGAATCGGTGGTCGCGGTGCGCACGCGCTGGTCGGTCACCATGCGGCCTTTGCCGAGCACCCATTCCGGCCATGATACTTCGACCTTGGCGCCTACCAGCGGCGCGTCGTCACTGGCGCGTCGCACATCACCGATGATCACGCCGAATTCGCCCGTCAGCGGCATGCGGCAGTTGGCCGCGATCAGCGTGCGTGCCGACGGTGTGGCGAGTGGCAGGACGATGTCGCCCGACTCCTGGATCTCGATGCGCACGATACCAGGTTCGAGTCGGAGCGAGTCGAGTGCCGGGTGCAGGAACGTCGCCAGCCAGGCGCCCGCCGACACCGTGTCGAGCACGAAGCCGCCGAACGCATCCGATGTCGCACTGCGACCGATCGACGGATTGTCGGTGCGCACGAGGCGCACGATGGCGCCGTTCAGGCCGCGCCGCGATACACTGTCGAACACCGTGCCGGAAATGCGCGCGCGAACCGGCACCTGCGACGCCAGCGCTGCCGGCAGGATGGCCAGCAGCAGCAGCGTCGCCACACACTTCGAGGGAAACCCATTCGGCATCGCGATACGGAGGTCGATGTGGAGCGCTCGGACGTTCTGTTCGAGTGGATGAATCCCATCCCACCGTCGACGGAAAGTATATTCCCGCGATCCCCTTTCCGGATGTGCCGTGTTCAAGTCGTTGATTCGTCGAACGCCGTTCGTACTCGCGATCGTGGCCGCTGCCACCGTGCACGCGCAGTCGCCTGCGCCGCGCGAAGGGTTCGTCATCACGCCGGATTCGGCACGCCTGTTCTACCGGGTGATCGGCTCGGCGCCAGACACGATCATCGCCATTCACGGCGGTCCGGGCGTCGATCTCGAGAGCATCTACGGCGACTTCATGCCGCTCGCGAATCGTCACACCGTCATTTTCTATGATCAACGTGGCGCCGGCCGGTCCTCGCTGCCGACCGACGACGCGCGTCTGACGGCGACGCAGCAGGTGCTCGATCTCGATGCCGTGCGCACACACTTCCGTCTCTCCGCGGTCGCACTCGTCGCCCATTCGTATGGCCCGCTCCTCGCGGCCACGTATGCGATCGCACACCCGGACGCCGTCAGCCGCATGGTGTTCTTCGGCCCCGTGCCGCCCCGCCGCGGTGAGTTCTCGCAGCGATTCGGTCGCAGCATCACATCCAGGCTCGACTCCACGCAGCGTCGCATGATGTCCGAGGCGAATCGGCGCCTCGCCGACACCACACGTGGCGGGGAGTCCGTGCGACAGGCGTGCAGGGAGTACTGGGCGCTCGCGATGCTTCCGCGTCTTGCCGAACCCGCACGCACGCTGCCGCTGATCAAGTCGGATCTCTGCGGCTCGGACGTGCGCGGCATTCGGTATGGCCTGACGCGCACCAACAGCGCGGTGATGGGTTCGTACGGCGACTGGGATCTGCGCGCGCAGCTGGCCGGCGTCCAGGCGCGCACGCTTGTCGTCCACGGTGAGGCCGAGAGCATTCCGATGGACCTGGTGGAGGAATGGGCCACCGCACTGCCGCGCGCGACGATGCTCAAGGTGCCGCGCGCCGCGCACTTCGTGTATGCGGAACGCCCTGAGCTGGTGTGGCCGGCGGTGGAGAAGTTTCTGGCCGAGCGGTGACGTGTCGCACGAGCGAGTCTCGGCGGCGGGAAACGCCCACCGGGTCTCGCGCTGACCCAACTGCCGTATCACGCGCCAGCCATGCATCTTGGGCCATGCGCACGTCCGCCGTCCTGCACGCCGTGTTCGCCATCCTCGCCATGTCCCCGGCGTACGCGCAGACGGTCCCCGAACCGACGCCCGAGACCCGCAAGCGCCTCGTCGCGCGACGGACCACCGGCCGCATCACGCTCGATGGTCGGCTCACGGAAGCGGACTGGCTGAACGCCCCCGTCGCCCGCGACTTCGTGCAGACGCGGCCGAACTACATCCCGTCGACAAAGTACCCGAGCGAAGTCCGAATCCTGTTCGACGACAACTTCCTGTACATCGGCGGATTCAATCGTGACAGCGCCGGACTGTCCACCATGCGACTGCCCGACCTGCGCCGCGACTTTCTCCCGCCGGAGTCCGACGACTTCGCCGTGACACTCGGGCCACTCGGTGACCATCGCACCGCCTATCAATTTCACGTCACGCCACTCGGCTCGCAGGGCGACGTGCAGGCGTTCGACGGTGGTGACGTGGCCACGTTCGACTGGGATGCCATGTGGCGCACGCGAACGTCGCGAGCGGATTCGGGCTGGGTGGCGGAGATCGCGATCCCGTGGCGCTCACTGCGATACGCGCGTGGCCTGACGTCGTGGGACCTGAACATCGTCCGTAGCACTCGACGCGCAGCGCAGTTCAGCGCGTGGATGCCGTATCCGCGACAGTTCAGCTCCTGGCGACTGACGTACGCCGGCGTCCTCGATTCGATCCAGCCGCCCCCGCCGCGCATCAACGTGCGCATTCGCCCATACGCGCTCGGTTCCGCACAGCGCGATCGCACACCGGGCGCGAACAATGCGACCACCGGGGACATCGGCGGTGAGGTCATCTGGGCGCCGACCGCCAACACGCTGCTCGAAGCGACCGTGAACACCGACTTCGCACAGGCGGACGTCGATCGCCAGGTCGTCAATCTCACACGGTTCAGCGTCTTCTTTCCGGAACGGCGCCAGTTCTTTCTCGAGAACTCCGATCTGCTGTCCGCCGGAGGGCTCGGCTCGACATCGCGGTACGTCGTGCAGCCGTTCTTCACCCGTCGCATCGGCCTCGGTGCGGATGGCACGCTGCTGCCGATCGATGGCGGTGCACGCTTCGCCTATCGCACCGGGCGGACCACGGCCGGCGTCCTTGCGATGCGCCAGCGCGGCACCGGCGGTTCCGAGGACGCAACCTTCGGCGTTGCGCGCGCCAGTCAATTCTTCGGCAGGGCGACGCGCATCGGCGCCACGATCGCCGTCCGTGACGGCGAGAGTGCGGCTGGTGACAACGTCGTCACCGCCGTCGATGCACTGACGCGACTCGGTGAACAGATCCAGGCCACCGGCACCGTGTCCACGTCCACGCGCAATGACCGCACCGACGTCGCCACCACCTGGCAGCTTGCCCGCAACACACCACGCAATTCCGTCGGCTTGCTCGGCGCGTGGGTCACGGAGCGGTACGACCCCCTCACGGGATTCGTCTCGCGACCGAACGTCATTCTCACGAATCCCAGCGCGAACGTGACGTTTCAGCCGCGCTGGCTGCCGACATCGCTCGTGTGGATCAAGCCCGGTGTCACCACCTACCTCTATCACTCGCCTCAATCCTACGCGCTGCAGGAAGGGCTGACGGAGCTGCGCGGCGAGTTTCTGTATCGCAACGGCGCCGTCGTGTCGCCGGTGGTGGAGTTCAGTCAGCAGCGACCGACGGCGCCCGTGGACCTGCTTCCCGGTGTGACGATCGCCCCCGGCTCACGCGACTACATGCGCTACGGCATCGAAGCGAAGAGTGACCAGAGTCGCAGCATCTCGGCGACCGCGAACCTGTCGGCCGGCACGTTCTTCGATGGACGTCTCGAGCGTGCGGCCGTCGGTGCGCGATTCTCGCCGTCACCCTACGTCGCGATTCGTGCGGACTACGAAGTCAATCGGCTGACCAGCATCGGAACCCGTGACAGCAGCTTCGTCACCCATCTCGTCGCGCCGGAACTGCGCGTCTTCCTCACGCCGCGTGTGCAGTGGAGCGCGTTCTACCAGTACAACACGATCCAGCAGCGCGGCGCGCTCAATGCGCGATTCAGCTGGGAGTTCGCACCGCTGTCGTTCCTGTATGTCGTGTACAACGATCGGCAGCCCATCCAGGACGGCACGTCACCGTCGGCGCGCTCACTGATCATCAAGCTCAGTTGGTTGCGGCAGATGTAGCGGCGGCGCGGCGGTTAGCGCTTGAGCGGCGCCAGCACTGACTTGGGGATCCGCGCTGAAACACCGACCTGACCACCGACCAGATCCGGCACATCATAGATCACCGAGAATCCCATCACCAGCGCCGCTTCCGACGACGAGAGTTTGTAGTCCTTCTCGAGCCACTGCGCGAGATCGGTCGTTGCACGACGCGTTGCCTGCTCCAGCGAGCCGCCTACGCCGATGCTCATGATGTGATCTGCCGTCTCGGCGCGAGGCAGGCCCGCGAATACCCCGCGCGCGATGTCGACGCTGAACGTCACGTCCATGCTCGTTTCCATCGCATCGCCAGTCAGCTCGCCGTCGCCCTGCGCCGCGTGTCCGTCTCCGAGGTAGAGGTACGCACCGAGCTCCGTGACGGGAAGGCGGAGTGTGGTCCCTTCACGGAGCTGGGAGTATTCCATGTTGCCGCCGTACGCACCGGATTCCCGTGAACTGGGCACCACGCCATCACCGGGAGCGACGGCGAGGACACCCATGAACGGTCGCAACGGAATTCGCAGCGCCGCCAGTGCTGCCGACGGTGACCGCAGTCTCGCGAACCCGACGATCGTATCGAGCACCCACTTGTTGTCGAGATTCTCGGGTTTGCGCGCGGCCAGATAGCCAGCGTCGATGGCGTTGTCGATCAATTGTGTGCCGCTGAATGCCCAGTCGCGATTGAGCCGCACCTTCAGCAGCCGCACGATGAGCACGTCACCAGGCACCGCACCTTCCACATAGAACGGTCCCGTGAGCGGATTGCCGCCACGCGTCACGTGATTCTCACGGGATTCGAACGCGCCTCGTGCATTGCCGCCGGCATCGACGGTGCTCGTGCGCACGGTATCGCCGGGATGCAGTCGGAGGACGGGTGCGACATTCGTTGCGAACTCCCGTGGCCACGACGTCGGCGTGACGTCGTACGAGCGCGCCGTTGCGGGCGGCCGGAAACGACGCGCCAACCACGCACTGGAATCCTTCAGGCCGAGCCATCCCCGAATCGAATCGCCCTGCAGCGTGCCACGCCATCGAAAATCACCGACATTGAACGTCAGGCGCGCTCCGTTCAACGTCGCGGAGAATGCCTGGCCGTAGACATTCCCCCGAAGGCTGTCGCCATCAGCGGTCAGCACGACGCGCTGCGGTTGCTGATCGCCCACCATCTGGAACACCCATTCTCCGGCGGCGCCGCGTACCGGCGTTACACGCTGCGCGATCAGCGTGAGGGGGGCGATGCACAGGAGCGATACGGCGGCATGCAGCGAGGTGCGGAGAGGCATGGGAGCAGGAAAAGTGTGGCGGACGCACGGCCCGAACGTTGCCGCGAACCATCGTAGGTGCAGTTCGCGGCGCCGCCGCTCTCGGATGCATCCCCCGAGTTCGCCGACGCTGACGGTCAAGTCAGCCCTGCCCCAGCCTCAGGAGGTGCAATCAGCGGTACTGAAGCGGCAGTCGACGAACGAGCGTGTGTCCGTCCTCAGATGGTCGCACTCGCGTAACGCTGGCCCACATAAGCCGTCAGGCACCAGCTGCCGTTGACACGCTGCCATTTCGTGCTCTTGGCCGCGACGAGCGTCATCTCGCTGCCGCGATCTGAGTCTTTCGTGAAGCCGAGCGCGAGATACGCAGCTGTCGACGCGAGGCTGTAGGAACTCAGGCCGACCACACCCTCCATCAGCAGGCCAGGACGCTGCGCGTTGTAGTGTTGCGGCTGGTTGAGCGCGAACTCCACCATCACACCGCCGGCTTTTTCGGTTCCCGGATGTGTGACGAGATTCTTGATGTCGACGTAGCCGCCGTGGAAATCGAGCTGCATCAGCGCGATCGGCTCGCCGCAATACCTGTACTCGAACAGCAGGAAATCGGAGCCGAGCCTGGCCTTCATGACACGCCTGATGAAGAGGGCATCAGTCTGGTGCGAGTTCAGTCGAGCGCTGATCTCGGAATTCCCCGCGACCTGACCGTACGCACGCACATTGTCGCGAAACCGCTTGAGTCGCGCTTCGGCTTCGTTTGGCGGCACGTAGCTGATCGGCGCAGCCGTCACCCACTCGAAGTCCGGCATCTGATGTCCTCATCGTGGCGTGTGCCCTCACATTCCGGCCGACTCCCGAGGCGGGCACTGCCGGTCCTGGAAAAGCAAAGTCGTTCATCGCGTTCCGCAAGGATGAACAGAGGATGCGGCCGTCCAGTGAACGAGAAATTGGCCCCTGCGCGGATTTCCGGTTCAGCCGGCACTGGATCGCGACACGGCTGACATCGACCGGCGCGTCGCTCCGATCGTGACGACAGACGCGCGTTCCACACCGCCCTCCCTTCACACCTGATGTTGCAGTTCAAGCTGCGTCTGCTACAATAGGCGGAGTTGCGACGGCGCAGCGCACAGCCTGACTCCAACGGCCGAAACGTCATGCCGAGCGATTTTCGCCCGCACTCGATCTCAGATCGTCACGACGCCGCGCGCGAGGCTGAAAGTGACGCCCTTCCGAGGCAGGCGAGCACACGACCGACGGCCAATACGGAACAGACGGCGCCCGGGGACATCGTCCGCGCCACCGATGAATCCGAGCGGCAGCGGCACGTCTACGAAACGGTCCTCAACAGCACCCCCGATTTCGTCTACGTGTTCGGCCTGGACCACCGCGTCCGCTACGCCAACGACGCGTTGATCCGGATGTGGGGCCGCGGTCACGACGGTGCCATCGGCAAGACGTTCCTCGAGATCGGCTACGAGCCGTGGCACGCCGCCATGCACGACCGCGAGATCGACGAGGTGCGCGCGACTCGGCAGCCCATTCGAGGCGAGGTTCCGTTCACTGGCACGAATGGACGCCGCGAGTACGAGTACATCTTCGTGCCCGTCATCGGGGCGGATGGTGAGGTCGAGGCGGTGGCTGGCACGACCCGCGACGTGACCGAGCGGAAAGAAACAGAGATGCAATTGCGGGACGGCCAGGAGCAGCTCGACTTCGCGCTCACGGCCGCCGAGCTTGGCCAGTGGTCGCTGAGCCTCTCCGACCACCAGGTCCGCCGCACGCTTCGGCACGACCAGATTTTCGGCTACGACGCCCTCCTGCCTGTCTGGACGTTCGAGCTGTTCCTGGAGCATGTCCTTCCTGCCGACCGTGAGGCGGTGACCACCGGATTTCAGCGGTCCATCGACACCGGGTCAGCGTGGGAAGTGGAGTGCCGGATCCGAAGGGCGGACGGCGGCGTGCGCGACATCTGGATGAAGGGCCTCGTCCGGCGGGACGCGAGCGGCCAGGTCGCGAGGATGCTTGGCATCATCGCCGACATCACCGACCGGCGGCAGGCCGAGGCGCAGCAGGCTTTCTACATCCGGCTGGCGGACACACTTCGGCCGCTGTCGGACCCGGTTCAGGTGAAGGCCGAGGCCAGTCGCGTGCTCGGGGAGCACCTCGGCGCGAACCGGGTGGTCTATTTCGAGATTCGGGACGATAATTATGTAATCGAACGCGACTATACCGCCGGGGTGCGGTCCATTGCGGGCCGATATCCGGTCGCCTCGTTCGGCCCGGCCGTCCGCGCCGCCCTGCTCGCCGGACGAACGATCATCGAGGCGGATGCGACGACGCATCCGGACCGGCCCAGCGTCGAACGAGAGGCGTTTGGGGCCATCGACGTGCGTGGGCACGTGGACGTGCCGCTCGTCAAGGGTGGGCGATTTGTGGCCGGGATGACTGTCCAGGTGTGCAGCCGCCGTGACTGGAGCCAGCACGAGGTCGCGCTGATCGAGGAAACCGCCCAGCGGACGTGGGCAGCGGTGGAACGGGTGCGGGCGGAAGTCGCATTGCGTCAAAGTGAAGAGCGGTCCGCGTTCGTGCGCCGGAGCAGCGGCGTCGGGTTCTGGTACTGCGACTTGCCGTTCGATGTTCTCGAGTGGGATGACCTGGTGAAGGCGCACTTTCACCTGCCGCCCGACGCCGTCGTCACGATCCAGACCTTCTACGATCGAATGCATCCGGATGACCGAGAGCGGATCCGATGCGCCATCGACCGGAGCATCGCAGATCGGACGCCCTATCAGGTCGACTATCGCACGGTGCACGCGGAGACGGGTGCGATCACGTGGGTGCGAGCCATCGGACGAACATTGTATGCCGCCGATGGCTCACCGAAGCAGTTCGACGGAGTGACGCTCGACGTCAGCGACCAGAAACGCGTCGAGGCGAGTCTGCGGGAAAGCGAGGAGCGTCGGCGACTGGCACTCGACGCCGCGGAGCTGGGTGCGTGGAACATCGACCCGACGACCAACACGCTGACGACCGACGAACGGTTTCGCCAGATCTTTGCGGGTACGACGAACGAGATTGACTATGAGCAGGCGTTCGCGGCCATTCATCAGGATGACCGTGCGCGCGTCAGGGCAGCCGTGGCAGCGGCCATTCGCGCCGACGATCCGCTTCCGTACGCCGAGGAATACCGGGTCGTTCACGCAGATGGGACGGTGCGCTGGGTGTTCGCCAAGGGGCGTGCGAACCGCGACCTTGCGAACGCATCGCGCCGTCTCATCAGCTTCAACGGGACCGTGAGCGACGTCACGGATCGCAAACGGATCGAGGAGGAACGCGAAGGCCTGGTGCGGCAGTTGCGCGATCAGGACCGGCGGAAGGACGAGTTTCTCGCGACCCTCTCGCACGAACTGCGCAACCCGCTCGCGCCGCTTCGCAACGGGCTCCAGGTCATTCGCATGGCGGAGCCGGGCGGGATGATCGAGAAGACCCGGTCGATGATGGAGCGGCAGGTGACGCAGTTGGTCCGTCTCGTGGACGACCTGCTCGATGTCAGCCGGGTGACGAGCGACAAGCTGGAACTGCGACGGGAGACGCTCGCGCTGCAGGACGTGCTCGACGCCGCGATGGAGACGTGCCGTCCGATCATCGATGAAGCGGGCCACGCCATCACGCTCGACATGCCATACGAGCCGATCTGGGTGAATGGCGACATGACACGTTTGGCGCAAGTTGTATCTAATCTGCTCAACAACAGCGCCAAGTACACACCCCGCGGTGGCCACATCCGGCTGACGCTCGGTCGTGACGGTGACATGGCCACGGTGTCGGTTGCCGACGACGGTATCGGCATTCCGCGCGCGATGCTGGACACGGTGTTCGATATGTTCGCCCAGGTCGACCGTGCACTCGAGAAGACGACGGGCGGGCTCGGCATCGGGTTATCCCTCGTGAAGGGCCTCGTCGAGCGACACGGCGGGAGCGTCGAGGCGCGCAGCGACGGTGAAGGCCGTGGCAGCGAATTCGTGGTGCGCCTGCCTGTGCTGTCATCGGCGGCGCGTGACGTGGCGCGGGACGCAGACGACCACGCGGTGCAGTCGCCGGAACGCCGTCGCATCCTGATCGCCGATGACAACGTGGATGCGGCTGACGCGCCGGGGTAGTTGCTCGAGACGCAGGGACACGACGTCAGCGTCGCGGTCAGCGCGGCTTGTCCATCACTCCTCGTCGTCGTCGCCGGGAATCAGCGCGTCATCATCCATCGCGAGCATGCCGATCAGCTGCTCTCGCAGCGCAGGCTCTGGCGACGGCACGATGCTGACCGCCTCACTCCAGTCACGCCGCATCGCGATGGCGTCGCCGAGCAATCGTGCACACTCGCCGCGATTCGCCAGTGCTTTCAGGCGCTGCGCAGCCGGAGTGGCGTCGTCACGCAGTACGACGTCGAGGTCCGACTTCGCGTCGTCGAGGGCGCCCAGCTGCATGAAGGCGAGGGATCGGTTCACGAGAGTCAGCACGCGCCACTCAGGTGCGCTCTCGTCGCTGAGGCCAAGCACTCCCGTGAAGTCCGACGCCGCCTCGGTCCAGCGCTCGAGCATCATGCGCGCGATCCCTCGCGCGTAGAGCGCTGCTGCGCGACGCAGGCTCATGATGTCGAGCGCGAGCGCATCCGAGCAGTCCGACTCCGCTCCAGCCATGTCATCTCGTGATCGACGGATGGCGGCGCGGAGCACCAGGGCACCTGCCCGCGTGTCGTCGGTCGCGCCATCCGATGACAGGATCGACTCGATGCGATGCAGTGAGGCGTCGTCGTCGCCTTCCCGGTGACGCTCCTCGGCCGCGTCGAGCGCCGCCGCCCACTGTCCCGACCATGCTTCCATCGTCGCGGCGTCGACGCTCGCCACGCGAAGCCGTGCCACCGGCGAGAAGCGCAGCAGTGTGGTGGCCGCGCCATCGAGCACGAAGGCACCCCAGCAGAACGGATCGTCCGGATACGTGTCACGCACCACCTGCATCGCGTCGCGCAGCGCGTCAGCGCGCGGTCGTTGCGCGAGCAGACGTGCGTAGAAGTGCGTCATGATCCGTTGCGTCGCGTCGTCCGGTACCGGCCAGAGCGAGCACACCACGCTGTGCGCGCCCGCCGCCTTGAACGCGCGCCGAAGCCCGAGCAGCCCTTCCCCCGGCTCGACATCGCCGAGCCCCGAGACGCACGACGACAGGACCACGAGGTCCGTCTTGCGCAGGTCCATCAATGCAACGTCGGACCCGAACAGCATCGCCGGAGGACTCTCGCCATCCCCGTCGCGAGAGAGCACCGCGACGTTTGCACCAGCCAGCGCGATGCCACACCGCTCCATCGGATCCATCAGTCGGCTGCGCGCTTCGAGCAGGTCCGTCGGTGCCCGTGCGTTGTCGGCCACGTGCGCCAGCAGAAACGAGTGCGTGGCGATGTGCAGGATCTCCGGCGAGACGAGCGCTGCGATCGACTGCGCCGTGGCATTGCTGCCCGTGAGTAGCGAACCACCGACCGAAGCGTGCACCGCGTGTCCTTCCTTCGACGTCTCCGGCAATTCCGGGAATGGCGTCCACGCAGAAGCGGCGCCAGCGGGTGCGTCGCCGAAGTCGGGTGCGGCAATCACCATCGGCTCGTTCTCGAGCAGTGGCGTCTCGATGATCAGTCGCTCACGACGATACTCGCTGCCAGCCAGCAGCAGCGATGTCGTCACGCGATCGACCAGCAGGACATCATCCGACACCGGCAACGTGTGAAAGGCGACTTCGTGGACTTTGGCGTCGGGTGCGATGAAGAGATGTGTTGTCGACGCGATCCGATCCGCGATCGGCGAACAGAGTCGGGCGTACAGCTCGGCGCCCTGCCGCCGCCAGGCGGGTTGCGATCCCGGCACCGGTGCTGGTGGATCGATGATTGCGCCGCGCCACGCATCGATTGCCGAGTCCATCGCCGACGCCGATCCGAGGTCGTGAAGTGCGAGCGGCTGATCATTGGTCAGCACGAACGCCGAGTATACATCGAGCATGACGCGTTGTTGCGCCGGATTGCCGATGTCCACCGTGATGCGGAGATACTCGAGAATCACGTCGCCAGTGTCCACTGACACGAGCAGGTCACCTGCCACGTCATACTGCATCCAGAAGGAGGCCGAACGACGGGCAAACGCGGATTCCTGCGCGTCGATCGATGCCGACAGCGCTGCCTCCCGCGAGCGCATGGTCGCGTCCGGGGCTTCGACGGCCGCCTCGAGTCGCACGCGCGCGAGCGCCTGTCGCGATGCGAGCAATTCTCGCGCGTTCGCGCGCAACGTCTCTCGCGCGGCCACCTGATCGGGCAGCAACCCGGCACGCGCGGCATTCGGCTGCTGCAAGCGCAGCCAGCGCGTCTCGATGCCCTTTCGTCGCTGCACTTCGCGATACAACAGCGTGATGTCGGCGGCCGCGCGCTGCGTGTCGAGCAGCGTCGCTGCCGCGAGCAGGTGCAGGACCTCGCGCGCGTGGGCCACGACCGTGCGCATATGGCGCTGCGAACTCGTCTGCGCCACTTCAAGCGTCTCGTCGTTGAGTTCGTCCAGCGCGTGAAGCAGCTGACCGCGTGCCTCCTCCCAGCGGGCCGAGAGCATGTACAACTTCGCGAGTTCGACGTACTGATCGAGATACTCGCGGCCGCCGAACTCCGGATCGTGCTCGCCGGGCATGTTGTTGCGCAGATATGCGATGGCCTCGTCGACGTGGCCGTCATAGCCGCGGGCCTGTGCCAGCATCATGCCCGTCGAGAGCATGCCACGCGTGTCCTGAACGAGGTGATATGTGTCGTTGGCGCGGCGCATCGCCTTCACGGCCGCTGCAAGTCGTCCCCGCTTCGCTTCTGCCGCACCGAGGGCGGTCAGACTCCTCGCATATCGCGATGAACGCTTCCCTGCCGTTCGGAAGCGGATGCGCAGGGCGCTCACGATGAGTGCGATGCCCTCCTCCACGCGTTCGTCCCGCACCAACGTTTCCCCGAGATTGTTGCGGATCAGCGCGAGCTGCTCCGTGCAGGTGCCGCGCGCTGCCACCTCCAGCCCCTCGGCGCGCCGGAACCATCGCTCTGCCTCGACCGCGTCGTTGCGCATACGTGCCATCTCGGCCGTATTCGACGCGGCGCGGACGAGGCGGGCGTCGGACGGGGGTAACACCCGCTGGTACGCCTCGAATGCCCGAGTGTACGCGATCGACGCGTCGGCGTTCTCCGCCAGCGCGTCGTGACAAACTCCGACCAGGAAGGAGCAGTCGCCAAGCGCCTCCAGCTCGCGCGCCGTGCGGATCGGCGATGGCCATGCGTCGAGCGCCGCGCTGAGCACCTGGATTGCCCCGCGGTGTTTGCCTCCGGCGCTGAGCAATTCGCCGAGCGTGATGCGCATGGCGCGTGTGGCCCATTCCGATGCGCCGAAGTGATCGGACGCAAGCGTGACGGCGGTCGTCAGCGCATCGATCCCACCGGCGAGGTCACCGGCCGTCGCCAGGGCGAGACCCGAGTCGCGAAGGGCGAGTAGTCGCTGCGCGATTGTGTCGCGCGACGACGCTGACGACACACCGTCGGGCGCAGAGGTGTCGCCGGGTTGTTCGTACATCGCGGTCATGCGCGCTCCGTCGCTAGTCGGGCGACTACCATACGCGCCGTGACGCGCGTTCGCGAGCGAACGTAGCTGTTGCAGCAGGCCGGCTGGTGTGCTGCCCGCATTCCCAGTTCTTGCCTGCTACAGGCTGCATGGATGTCGACGTGAATCCAAAAAAACAACCCGCCACGGAGACGCCGCCATGCCCCCGTGCTTCAAGAGCAGCTGCCCCAATATCGCCCCTGTTGGTCAAGGCTACTGCGAGCCGTGCATTGACGGCGCGGCCAAGCGTATCAGGAAGGTGGCGAGGACGCCGTCGCGCGCATCAGAAATGGCGCAAGGACTACAACGACGGCGGCTGCAATCGTGGTGATAACTGGCGCCAGGGCATCAACTACCATTGCATGGGCGGCACCAACAACGCGATCAACGGCCACAAGGCCGCCGTCGCGAGGCTGGTGAAGGAAGGGTACCTTGACGGCTCCGATTCCGGCCAGTTCAAGCACCGCGACGTGGTTGAAAAGCCGAGCAGAAATATTCTCGTGCACGTCGAAAGCACTGATACGCTGTGATCTGCACTGCATCGATAGGGCGTGCTCCATGTTATTCTGCTGGTGTCATTGACAGAATTTCGCACCGGAGCGGCACGAGGGATTCCGGCATCACGCGCGGGAACGGACCGACAGTGTGGATTCTGCACACGTGACATGGCACGGCAAATCGCCCGTCCGCACCAACAGCCATCTCGCTGTGCTCGGCGCGCTGTGGTCACTTGCCGTGGCATCTGGCTGCGCACCCACGCCTTTGCACGCGCAGGTCGTGCCGGTCTCGTTCGGCCGCTACGCGCTCGACTCGTGGCGCGCGCAGGACGGCGTACGTCTCGCGTACACATCGAATCTGGTGCTCACCCGCGACGGCTACCTGTGGCTGTCCTGCGAGTCGGGCGTCACGCGATTCGACGGGGCACGCTTCAAGGTGTTCGACGGCGCCGTCGCACCTGCGTTGCGAGGCCGTCCGCGTCTGCAGACCGTCCCCCTCCTCGAAGATGGTGACGGCAAGCTGATCATCGGCACCGACCTCGGCCTGCTGGCGTACGCGAACGGCACCATCCGACCCGCGGAACTCAACGCCACGTTCCAGATCGATCAGGTGAACGCCGCCACCGTCGACGCGAAAAAGACCGTGTGGGCCGTGACGCGCAGTGGCCGCGTGTTCAGCATACCGCATCGCGGCAAGCTGCACGAAGTCGCTGGCACCATCCTGAGTTATTCCGGGAGCAGTCTCTCAGTCGATCCGACGGGTGACGTATGGATCGCGGCTGGGCAGAACGCAGTCTACCGCGTGCACAACGACTCGCTCACCAAGGTCGACTTCCCGACAGGCGCCCGGGTGGACGATCCGAATCGTGCTTACGCTGCCGCCGACAGCTCCGTCTGGTTCGGCACGCCGACCGCCGTCATTCAGTGGCGGCACGGGCGTGTCACGCGATTCGACCTGCCAAAACAGGATGCACTCGGCGCCGTGTCGACCATCGCCGCCGCACCGGATGGCGCGCTCTGGATCGGCACGCACGGCGCCGGTCTCTATCGCTTCATGGACGGCCGCTTCACCAATTTCTCCACGCGTGATGGCCTCTCGGATGATCGGGTGATCGATATTCTGCCCGATGCGAGTGGCAACATCTGGGTCGCCACGCGCGATGGACTCAACCGATTCCGCCCTGTGCCATTCGACGTCGTGACGTCGCGCACGGGACTGCCGACCGCACTCCCCGGCGGCATGCGTCGCGATGCGTCGGGCGTGACCTGGCTGGCGCCACCAACCGGCGGCTTGTTCGCCGGAACGGTCGATGCCGGCAACGCCGCGTTCCGGCAGGTCGAGGCAGTACGCAACTACGACCGCGTGACCGCACTCGCCGCCGGCGCGAACGGCGGCATCATCGCGGGTCGACTCCTCGGCTCGGTCAGTCGATTCCGCGATCGCGCCGGGCCGGCGCAGTCGCTCATCGATCGTCTGCCGCCCGTGACGGACATCCACGAAGATGCCGACGGCGTGCTGTGGATCGGGACGTGGCGCGGATTGTTTCGACTGTCCGCACCCGGAGCACGCGACTCCCTCACGGCGCGTGATGGTCTTCCGGACGATTTCATCCATCGCATCCATCGTGACGCCGGCGGCACACTGTGGGTCGCGACTCAAACGGGCATCGCACGCGCCATCGGTCCGCGCGAAACACGATTCGCCACGCAAGCGATGCCCGAGAACGGTGCCACGCGCGCCACCGTACTGTTCGAGGCTCCTCGCGGCACGGTGTGGCTGGGCTCCGCCGAGGGACTCACACGCGTCTCGGGCGGGAAGCCGGCGCACCTGACCGTGTCGCACGGGTTGCCGGACAACTGGATCGGCGCGGCCGAGCAGGATGCCGACGGCAATCTCTGGTTGGGCCAGCTCGCCGGCCTGACGCGTGTGCGCGTGCCGGAACTGGCCGCGATCGCGGATGGCCGGGCGTCGGCACTCACGACCGTGACGACGTATGCGGTGCTCGACGGACTGCCCGGAGGTGATCCTGGCGCGTGGCCGCACCCATGGTCATTCACGACGCCGCAAGGTGCGCTGTGGTTCGCGATGGGACACGGCATTGCCATGGTGACGCCGAACCGCGTGGTGCAGGGCACACGTGCCCCCGCCATGCACATCGAGGAGTTGATGATCGATGGCGCCGGCGTGCCTCTCACGCAACCGATCGACGTCACGCCACGTTCGCGGCGCGTCGAAATCCGCTACACCGGCGCGGACCTGACCAACGGCCCCCGCGTCCGCTTTCGATACCAGCTCGTAGGATTCGACACGACATGGACCGATGTCGGGACGCAGCGCGTCGCATCCTTCACCAGTCTCGCGCCAGGCCACTACAAATTCCGCGTCGCCGGGCGCGCTGCGAATGGTGGTTGGGGCGTCGAGGAGGCCAGCGTTGCGTTTCTCGTCTCCGCGCCGGTGTACCGTCGTCCGTGGTTCCTCGCCGCCGTGACCGCTCTCGTCGCGCTCCTCCTCTGGACGGCACATCTCGGACGACTGGCGACGCAAGGTGCCGCGGTGCGCGAGGAGCGGTCGCGACTGGCGCGCGAAATCCACGATTCGCTGCTCCAGGGATTCAGCGGTATCGCGCTCGAACTGCACGCCGCGTCCGCCCGACTCGCATTGCCGGCGGCGCAGCAGCAACGCCTCGACCACGTGCTGTCCCTGATTGACCGCACCCTCGTTCAGGCACGAGAGGTGGTCTGGGACATCCGGCAACCCGGAGAGACTGGCACGGAATTCGTCGCCGGGTGCGAGGCCGCCGGCCACCGCATCTTCGGCGACACCGATACGACGTTCAGGGTCGACGTGACCGGTCAGCCGTCCAGACTCACGCCGCGCGTGCAGCGTGAGTGCCTGCGCATCGTCGAGGAGGCGCTGATGAATATCCGGAAGCACGCGGCGTCGCCCGACGCATTGGTCGAGGTGCAGTTCCGCTGGAGCGAGGTCGCTGTCGCGATCCGCGACAGCGGCGCAGGCTTCGATTCCGGTGACGCGGCTCGACAGAGCGGACACTGGGGCCTGCTCGGCATGCGTGAACGGGCAAGCCGCATCGGCGCCTCGCTCATTCTCCAGACTGCCCCTGGCGCGGGCACGGTGGTCATGCTGGTCGTGCCGACGCGCCGTCGCCTGCTGCGCAAATTCTTTGGCGGTTAACCGAATTGCGTATTGCCTGACGTGGTGCTGTCGGCGCAGCATTCCTGCATGACAACCCGGAGCAGTACCGACGGCAGCGGCGACGTCGCCGCGCCGACGATTCGCATCATGACCGTCGACGATCACCCCGTCTACCGCGACGGCCTCGCCGCGCTCCTCGCCCTGCACCGTGACCTGGAACTGGTGGCCGAAGCCGGCAACGGAGCCAGCGCCGTCGAGTCGTATCGCACGCACCGGCCCGACGTCACGTTGATGGACCTCAGCATGCCCGTGATGGGTGGTGCCGATGCGATCGCGGCCATCATCGCGGAGAATCCGGCGGCGCGGATCATCGCACTGACGACCTTCCAGGGCGATGCGGACATTCATCGTGCCCTGGAGGCCGGTGCGCGTGGGTACCTCATAAAAGACGCGTTACGTCACGAAATCGCGGACGCGATCCGTGCGGTCCATCGCGACGGCTGGGCACTGCCCAATGCGGTCGCACAGCGCCTCGCGAAATTCAGCCAGCATCAGGAACTCACCGAGCGCGAGCTCGACGTGCTGAAGCTCATGGCGCGCGGACTGCGCAATCGCGAAATCGCGACCGAGATCGGCAGGTCCGAGGCGACGGTCAAGGTGCACGTGCTGCACGTGATCCAGAAACTCGGCGTCGCGGATCGGACGGAAGCCGTGGTGGTCGGCCTGAAGCGCGGCATCATCCATCTCCAGTGACGCGTGGCACCGACGTGCCCGGTTCACTCGCTACGCAATTCGGCGTAGGAAAAAACTCACCGTTCAGACGATTTGTCGCGCGCGACTGGACCGTAGAATGATCATCGCACGCGCTGTTTGCCGATGACACCTGCTTCGAGGACGCTCAGGATGCCCCACGCCACCAGCACAGTACGTCCGGGCACGATTGTCACGAACGATGGAACCGAGATCTACTACAAGGATTGGGGCGAGGGACCGCCGGTGGTCTTCAGCCACGGCTGGCCGCTGACTGCGGACGCGTGGGATGACCAGATGGTCTTTCTCGCGTCGCACGGATATCGATGTATCGCACACGATCGGCGTGGCCACGGACGCTCCAGTCAGCCGTGGAATGGCAACGAGATGAACACCT
>JACMLX010000219.1 GCA_014379355.1 Gemmatimonadaceae bacterium | reverse complement strand
GCCGCGCGACGCTGCACGACCACGATCGCGAGCGCCGCGGCCAGCAATGCGGCCGGTGCCAGCACCAGCCACCGACGGCGCTGCACGGGTGCGGGTTCGCGAACCTCCGCGTCGCTCGAAAGGGTGCGCGCGGAACTCCGCTGCAGCTCCGCGCGAATCGCCATCGCATCCACGAACGAGGCATACAGGTGCTTCGACGTCACCAGTCGCTGCATCAGCTGCTCGCGCTCTCCAGGCGACGCCATGTCATCGAGCACGGATGCGATCCACTCGGCGTCGAGGCTCGGGTCTCGCGCATTGACGGTCATGTAAGCACCGTCGCTGACGGCATCAGCATGGTCACCACGCGACCTGATGCCTTCAAGCGCATCGAGCCGGACACGCTGCCAGCATTGGTTGCTCTTGGTGACGAGGGTCGATCGTGCCGGGCCGCGGGCGCGTGGTTCGGTCGCACAATCGTCAGGTGAAGGGCCCGCGGCTCGAGCGATCGGACCGTCGGTCCGGTTTGTCCAGGACTCCCTGTACGACGACCAGACGGGCACGTTTTCCCCCCGGAATGGAGCGGTATTGCGGAACAACACGTCCGCTCAGCCCGTCCACAGCGTAGCGGGTGGGGGTGGCATGTGCCCCGCCCTGTCTCATGTTTGGACTGTCGCGCAACCTATCGAGCTGACCCATCCGGTCTCCGGTAGTGCTACATCTTCTGCCGAGCCGAGATGCCGCACGTGTTCTCCTTGCCCGGTCTTCGTTCAGGACGGTCTCCCGCCGCGACGCGCCGTGCGCTTCGCGTGGTCGTTGGCGCGAGCGCCATAGTCTCGCTTGGGCTGACGGCGTGTGGCGGCGACAAGGGCGGCAATGTGCTGGTGCGGCCCTCCACCGTGTCAACGATCCGGGTCTCACCGACGTCGGTACCGGTGGACGTCGGCGCGACGTATCAGCTCGGGGCGTCGGCACTCGATGCCGCCGGGGCTGCGGTCGCGGGCAAGACGTTCACCTGGTTGTCGCTGTCGCCGGGGATCGCGTCGGTCGCGGCCGCGGGCGCGGTGACGGGGGTCGCGGCCGGTACCGCCACCATTCAGGCCACCGCCGACGGCGTGACCGGCACGGCGACGGTCGTCGTCTCGCTGCCGCCGGCGCAACGATGCGACGCAACGACGCCGATCACCGTTGGAGCGACGGTCACCGGGACACTTTTCAGCACCGATTGTCGGCTCAATGACGGCAGTTACGCGGACAAGTACGTCCTGACGCTGGCTGGTTCGACACAGATCCGCATCTCGATGACCGGCAGCGTCGACGCGTTCCTCATCCTGCAGGACGCCGTGACCAGCGCGATCATCGAGGTGAACGATGATGGCAATGGCGACACCGGATCGCGTATCGAGCGCGTCGTGCCGGCGGGACGGTACGTCATCCTGGCCAACACCTTCGATGCCAACGACTTCGGCACGTATCAGCTGACCGTCAGTCCCGGATCGGCAGCGTGTCTCGATGCGACACCCATCGGCACCAACGTGGCCGTGACCGGCACGCTCGCCGCGACAGCCTGTGTGCTGCCCGACTCGAGTTACGCGGATCGATACACGCTGACAGTTCCGAGTGCGACGATCATGACCATGACGATGGCGAGCGCGGCGTTCGATTCGTATCTCTTCGTCGAGCAGAACGATGGCACATCCATCCAGCGCGACGACAACGGTGGCGGCGGACGCGACGCGAGGATCGCCACCACGCTCGCAAAAGGCACCTATTTCGTCTACGCCAACAGCTCGAGCGCGCGCGAAAATGGCGCGTATACGCTGACGCTCTCGTCGCAACTCGATCCGTGCGGTGTGAATCGCACCGTCACCGTAGGCTCGACGACCACCGATACGCTGACCTCGAGCGCCTGTCGACTGGCCGATGGCAGCTACATCAAGCGCTTCGGATTCAGCGTGACAACGTCCACGCCGGTGCGCATCGATCTGACGAGCACACAGTTCGATCCATACGTCTTCGTCCAGCTGGCCGGCGCGGCCGCCAAGGTTGCCGAGGACGATGACAGCGGTCCGGGATTGAACGCCGAAGTGCTGCAGGTGCTGGCGCCGGGCGAGTACGTGATCACCGTGACGAGTGCGACGGCGGGAGAGTCGGGGCTGTTCGAACTGGCGATCGCGGGCGCGGTGCAAGGCACCGTGGGCGTCACCATGACGCCCGCCACCGTCGCGCTGCAACCCGGACAAACGCAGCAGCTGACGGCGGCAATCACGGGAAGCACGAACACGAACGTGCTTTTTGCAAGCAGCACGCCGACCATCGCGACCGTCTCGTCGACCGGCATGGTGCGCGCGATCACCGCAGGCGCCGCGAACATCGTCGCCACCTCGGCGGCCGATCCTTCGAAGACTGCGGTCTCGGCGATCACGGTGGCGGCGGGCACTGGCGTCAACCTGGACGTGCCAGTCGTGTACCTGACCCAATCCGTGCAAACGCTCGACGGCCGCATTCCTCTCGTGCAGGATCGTGCGGCCATCGCCCGAGTCTTCGTGCGCGGAAGCGCCAGTGGCCTCGGTACCGCAGCGGTACGCGTGCGATTCTTCAACGGTGCCGCGTTGCTCGGCGCAGTCACCGGCACTGCCACCGTCGCCACGGTCACGGATGAGGGGTGCTGCTCGGCCGACATCAGCGTGCCAGCGGCATTCGTGCGCGACGGTGTCACGATGATTGCCGATGTCGATCCGAACGACGCCGTCGCTGAATCGAATGAATCGGACAACAGCTGGCCGTTGACCGGCGCGTCGAAGCCGATCCGCGTGGTGACCGTGCCGACCGTCAATATCCAGCTCGTACCGATCAAGCATCGCTCGAACAGCCAGGTCAGTGCGCCGACGACGCAGTTCACCGCACATCTGCAGCGCATGTATCCGCTGGGGCTGGTCAATGTGACGGTACACGGCGAATACGTGACGGACACGCCGCCGCTCACGGATGGCAGCAGCTGGCTGTCGATGCTCAGTCAGATGGAAGTCCTGCGCACGCTCGAGGGCTCGTCGGCGTACTACTTCGGCGTGCTCAATCAGTCGGTCGCTGCGGGAATCATCGGCATTGCCGGCGTCGGCGGATTCACCGGCGTCGGTGTTGGCGGTCCGGATTCGACTGCACAGGAAACACTCGCGCACGAATTCGGGCACAGCTTCGGTCGTCAGCATTCACCGACGCCATCCCGCTGCGGCACGCCATCAGGCGTCGACGCGAACTATCCGCGGTCCGATGGTTCGATCGGCATCTACGGCTACAACGTCCCGGCGGCGACGATATTCACCCCGGATCGTTTCGACGTGATGGGCTATTGCGACAACACGTGGGCCAGTGAATACACCTACGCCGGCGTACTGCGGTATCTGCGGAGCGGCGCGCTGCCGCCAGCGCGCGTGACGTCGGCAGAAGTTCCGGTGCTGCTGATCAGTGGCTCGTTCCTGGGCAGCACCATCTCGGTGGATCCGGTGTTCTCGACTGTGTCGGCGCCTACGGCGCAGCGCTCGGCGGGCCGGTTCATCGCGGAGGGTCTGTCGAGCGACGGTCGTGTCCTCTTCCGGCATCGGTTCGATGGCGTGGACATCCGGGATGTCGATGCGACAGCACGCGCATTCGTGGTGGCCGTTCCGTATGACGCGTCTGCGAATGGTGCGGTGGCACGCATCACGGTGACTGATGCGAGCGGCGGCGGCAGCCCGGCGCTGCGCGCGCGCAGCGGAGTGTACAGCGGTGTGCCGGGCGGTGTCAGCCTGCGAGTCGATGCGGACCCGCAACTCATCGTGCGCGCGAGCGGCGCCGGACGCTTCGAGCTCACCTGGAACGTGTCACGTTATCCGTCCATCGTCGTGCGCAATGCGTCGAGTCGGCGCGTGCTCGGTGCGGGCCGCCGCGGTGCGATCACGATAGACGCCGCATCCCTCGCCGACCTGGAAGTACTGCTGTCCGACGGTGTTTCGAGCAGCGCGCGCAACCTGTCGATGACAATGGCACCGTGACGATGACGATGACAACCAGCGTGCTGGCGTTATCCGTCAGCGTCGTGATTGCGGCGTGTGCAACTTCGCGCGGCAGCGCCGCCGAT
>JACMLX010000218.1 GCA_014379355.1 Gemmatimonadaceae bacterium | reverse complement strand
GCCACCATGAACACTTCCTTCGCTCCGGCGCCCAGCGCGCTGTCACGCACTGCGCGCTTCTCCACCTCCGTGATGCCGCTCGGCACACACACGATCACGCGCGGCTTCACCTTGAACACGTGGTTCTCGATGATCAGCGTGAGGAAATAGCGCAGCATCTTTTCCGTCACGTCGAAGTCGGCGATGACGCCGTCCTTGAGCGGGCGAACGGCGATCACCCCGTCCGGCGTCCGTCCGAGCATCCGCTTCGCCTCGAGGCCGACCCCCTTGATCTTCTTCGTGTCGCGATCGATGGCGACCACGGACGGCTCGTTCAGCACGATACCCTCGCCCTTCACGTATATGAGGGTGTTGGCGGTCCCGAGGTCAACGGCGATCGCGTTGGCCGGGAACAGGGACCCCGGCTTGAATGGCCAGCGAAACGGCATGTAATGGTGCGGAAAGGGCCCGGGCGGCGGGCCGGAAACAGGCGACGTGGACGGGACCAACGGCTTGTCGTACAACAACATACATGATCGCTCAGACCCGGTGTAGGGAGTCTGGCCGTCATCTGTTCACCGGTGCTCACCACCACAAACGACGGAAGCGGCAATACCGCAACTGCGGTACCGCCGCCCCTGAGTGTCGGTCGCGAACTGCGCAACGCGCAGCCTGCTACGCCACGAACTGCGCCGGCTCGCTGTACGGCAGCCCGAACGACTCCGCAACGGCACGGTACGTCGTCTGGCCAGCGGTCATGTTCAATCCCTTGAGCAGCGCGCCATTCGCCGCCAGCGCCTTCCGCCACCCGTGCGTCGCCAGCAGCATCACGTACGGAAACGTGGCGTTGGTCAGCGCGAGCGTGGACGTGCGCGGCACGCCGCCCGGCATGTTCGCGACGGCATAGTGAATCACGCCGTCCACCGTGTATGTCGGATTTTCGTGGGTGGTCGCATGGATGGTCTCGACGCACCCTCCCTGGTCGACCGCGACGTCCACGATCACCGACCCGGGACGCATCCGCTTCAAGTCTTCACGCCGGATCAGCTTCGGTGCTTTCGCACCCGGAATCAGCACGCCACCGATCACCAGGTCCGCCGTCGAGATCTGGTCGAGAATGTTGTGGCGATTCGAATGAATCAGCGACACGTTCGCCGGCATCACATCACTGAGATAGCGCAAGCGCTCGAGTGACAGATCGAGAATCGTGACTTTTGCACCCATGCCCGCTGCGATCTTTGCGGCATTGGTGCCGACCACGCCGCCGCCGAGGATCACGACCTTGGCCGCCGGTACGCCGGGAACGCCGCCCAGCAACACGCCACGACCGCCGTACAGTTTCTCGAGATACTTCGCCCCTTCCTGCACGGCCATTCGACCCGCCACTTCCGACATCGGCGTCAACAGCGGCAATTCGCGTGACGGCAGTTCCACCGTCTCATACGCGATGCAGGTCGCGCCACTCGCGAGATGCGCGCGCGTCAGCTTTTCGTCCGCCGCGAAGTGCAGGTATGTGAAGAGCGTCAGGTCGGCGCGCAGGTGTGGCCATTCGACTTCGATCGGCTCCTTCACCTTGAGCAGCAATTCGGCGCTCGCCCAGGTGGACGCGGCGTCCGGCATGATCACCGCACCGACGTCGGAATAGTCCGCGTCGCTGAATCCGCTGCCCAATCCGGCACCGGTTTCGACGTGCACCGCGTGGCCGGCACCGACCAGCGCTTCCGCACCCGCAGGGACGAGCGCGACGCGATTTTCGTTCGTCTTGATTTCTTTCGGTACGCCGATGTTCATGGCAGATGGATGACAGGAGTGGAATCGGCCGGCGTGCGATTACGCCGCCGCAGCCGGACCGAGACTGAGCACACTGCATTGCGCCGGGTCGAGATACGCCGCGCAGGCGGCACGGACCTGGGCGTGTGTGACGGCGTCGAGTTCCGCGAGCAATTCATCGAGCGGGCGGTACGGCTCGTCGTACAGCGCCATCTCGGCAGCGCGGTAGAGGCGCGACGACACCCCTTCGAGCGACAACACCAACTGCCCCTTGAGCTGACTGATTCCGGTGGCGATTTCATCGTCCGTCATCGCACCACCCGCCACCGACGCCATCTCGGCGCACACCACGGTATACGCCTCGCGCGCCTGCTCCGGCGCCGTCGCGACATACACCCCGTGTTGCCCGTTGTCGAGAAAGGTGTTGTAGAAGGAATAGACGTTGTATGCGAGTCCCAGCTCCTCGCGCACCTGCTGGAACAGCCGCGAACTCATGCCGCCACCGAGCAGCGCTGACGCGACCGCGACGGCGTTCCGCTCGGGTGACGCGTGCTGCGGTGCGTTGCACGCCAGCACGATGTGGGTCTGCGCGATGTCCTTGCGCTTCACATGCGCGTACCCACGCGAGATTGTTTCCGGCGCGACCGGTGCCGGCAGCAGGTCACTCACGCCGCGCTCTCGCGTCGCCCATCCCGTCTGTTCGAGCACATCGAGCAGACGCTCGTGTGTCACGTTGCCCGCCGCCGCGAGCACGATCTGCGGCGGATGGTAGACGCGTGCATGCCATGCGCGCAGATCGTCGCCATGGATCTGCCTGACCGATGTCGGTGTGCCGAGGATGGCGTGTCCGTACGGATGTCCCGGATACATGCGATGCGCATGCAATTCGAAGATCACGTCGTCCGGTGTGTCGTCCACCATCGCGATCTCCTCGAGGATCACCTTGCGTTCGAGGCGCAGGTCGTCGTCACGCAGCAGCGGACGGAAACAGAGCTCGAACAGCACGTCCGACGCATTCGTCAGGTGTTCGTCCAGCACGCGCGCCTGGAATGAGGTGTGCTCACGCGTGGTGTAGGCGTCGAGTGACCCACCAAGGACCTCGAGCGACAACGCGAGCGCCTTGGCGCTGTACTTCTGCGTGCCCTTGAACACCATGTGTTCAAGCAGGTGCGCGATGCCCATCTGCTCCGTGCGCTCGTGCATGGAGCCCGAGCGCACCCAGGCCCCGATGGCGACTGACCGCACTCCCGGAACGAATTCCGAAAGTACGGTCAGGCCATTCGGCAGCACCGTGCGCGAGACGCCTGTCTCAGGCGACGTCGCAAGGGCGATCATTACCGGCGGCGCGGTGCGCCACGGGATCCACCACGGTCGCCGCGATCACCACCACCTTCGCCACCACCACTCGATTCACGTGGGCGCTCTTCGCGCTCCACGTACCCTTCCGGCTTCGGCAGCAGCGCCTTCATCGACAGGCGGAGACGACCACGCTCGTCGCGATCGACGAGCTTGACCTTCACGCGCTCACCCTTCTTGAGCACGTCTTCCGTCTTGTCCACGCGCTCCCACTTGATCTCGGAGACGTGCAGCAACGCTTCGGTGCCCGGCATGATCTCGACGAACGCGCCGAACGCCGTGATGCTCTTCACCGTGCCTTCGTACGTGTCACCCACGATCGGTTCCGCGGTGATGGCCTTCACCATCTGCTTCGCGCGTTCCATCGCTTCACCACCGACGGCGGCAATCGTGACGAGGCCGGAATCATCGACCGTGAGTTCGGCACCCGTCTCATCCTGGATGCCACGGATGGTCTTGCCCTTCGGACCGATCAGGTCACCGATCTTCTCGGGACTGATCGTCAGCGTGACGATGCGTGGCGCGTACTGCGACAGTTCCGCATTCGGGCCATTCATCGCCTTCGCCATCTCGCCGAGAATGTGCAGGCGGCCTTCCTTGGCCTGCGCCAGCGCTTCGGTCATGATCTTGAGGTCCAGGCCATCGATCTTGATGTCCATCTGGATCGACGTGATGCCATGCTCCGTGCCGGCGACCTTGAAGTCCATGTCGCCGAGATGGTCTTCGGTGCCGAGGATGTCGGTCAGGATCGCGTACTTCTTGCCTTCCTTGATCAGGCCCATCGCCACACCGGCGACCGCTGCCTTGATCGGCACACCGGCGTCGTACAGCGACAGCGAGCTGCCGCAGACCGAGGCCATCGAGCTCGAACCGTTCGACTCGAGGATTTCCGACACGATCCGCAGCGTGTACGGGAATTCCTCGAACGGTGGCAGCACGGCCTGGATGGCGCGCTCCGCCAGATTGCCGTGGCCGATTTCGCGACGGCTCGTGCCACGCATCGGCTTCGCCTCACCGGTGCTGAACGGCGGGAAGTTGTAGTGGAGCATGAAGGACTTCGTCTGCTCCTGCGGATCGTCGATCGAGTCGAGACGCTGCACGTCGTTGCCCGTGCCGAGCGTGACGGCGACGAGCGCCTGCGTCTGTCCGCGCGTGAACAACGACGAGCCGTGGACACGCGGCAGCAGGCCGGTCTCGATCGTGATCTGTCGCACTTCGTTCACCGCGCGGCCGTCGACCCGCTTCTTCGTGTCCAGCACCTGGGCGCGCAACGCGTCGTATTCCATGCCGTCGAGAATGCTGCCGGCATCCTTGCCCATGTCCGGTGTCTCGGCAACGATGAGCGCGGCAACTTCGCGCTTCACCGATTCGATCGCCTTCACGCGCGTCGCCTTGTCGGCCTGATTGAGCGCCTTCGAGATCTTCTCCGAGGCCAGGTCGCCGACACGCTTCACGAGATCAGCGGCGGGTTCGTGCTTCGCCCACGCCATCTGCTCCTTCTTGTCCGACTTCGCGAGCAGCTCTTCCTGCATCGCGATGAGTTCCTTGATGCCCTTGTGCGCGACCGTGATTGCCTCGACCACATCGTCCTCGCTCACTTCCAGCGCGCCGCCCTCGACCATCATGATCGAATCGGCTGATCCGGCGACCATCATGTCGATGTCGCTGTATTCGAGCTGCTGGAATGTGGGATTCAGTACCCACTTGTCCTGGATGCGGCCGACGCGCACGCCAGCGATCGGCTTGTTCCACGGCGCGTGCGACGATGCGAGCGCGAAGCTCGTGGCCAGCAGTGCGAGCGTATCCGGCTTGTTCTCCTGGTCGGCCGAGATCACGTAGATCACGACCTGCACTTCGTTCTGGAAGCCTTCCGGGAAGAGCGGTCGGATCGAGCGATCGACGATGCGGCAGGTCAGGATTTCGTTGTCCGACGGGCGACCTTCGCGCTTGATGTAGCCGCCCGGAATCTTGCCGGCAGCGTAGGTCTTTTCCTTGTACTCGACCGTGAGCGGGAAGAACGGGAGGGAACTCTTGTTCTCGCTCACCGTGACGGCGGCCAGCACCATCGTCTCGCCGTAGGTGACCAGTGCAGACCCGGCGGCCTGCTTCGCCATGCGGCCCGTCTCGATGACGAGCTTGCGGCCGGCGAATGTCTTCTCAATTCGTTGCATCACGTGTGGGAATCGGCTGCGGGAAACGCAAAACGCGCGGGACGTCCGATGACGCCCGCGCGATTGCCATTGAGGCCCGGATTAATACCGGAGGCCAAGGTCAGCGATGATCTTCCGGTATCCGGCGAGATCGGTCCGCTTCAGGTAGTCAAGGAGGCGACGACGTCGCCCAACCATCTTGAGCAGCCCTTGACGTCCATGATGGTCCTTCTTGTGTGTACGGAAGTGACCGGTGAGGTAATTGATCCGTTCCGTAAGAATCGAGATCTGCACGTTCGTCGAGCCGGTATCGGTCTCGTGCTGACGGTGCTTCTCGATTGCTGCAGCCTTTTCGAATGCCATGGTCCTGGGTCTGCGCGGTGCCGCGCGTCCAAATGTCCTGAATGATCGTAAGCCTCCAACAATACCGGGGCAGCGTCCGGAAGTAAAGCGTTGCGGCGCCGTCACCTCCGAATGCCGCGCTACCCCTGGAAATGGCGCAACAGCTGCCCACCGATGCGCGCCACGTCGTTGAAGGTCGTCGTGATCAGCAGCAGCAACACGACGCCCACGCCGGCGTACATGACGAGACCGCGCGCGCGATCGCCAAGCGGGCGGCCTCGCGCCGACTCCAGCGTGGCCAGCAGCACCTGTCCCCCGTCCAGAACCGGTACCGGCAGCAGGTTCAACACCGCGATGTTCACGCTGATGAGGGCCAGCAGATCCAGCACGCCCTCGAGGCCGCCGCTTTGCGCGCGTTGCACCGAGGCCTGCGCGATCATGAGGGGCCCACCGAGCTGCTTCGGCGACACCTTGCCGCGGAGCAGCCCGCCCACCACATCGACCGTGGCGACCACCGTCTCCCACGTGCCGTCGACCGCTTCGAGGAATGCCGGACCGACGCCAAGCCTGATGCGTGCGCCTCCGGCCCCGATGCGCCCAAGCGATCGCACCGCGCCCGTGGTCGGATTGGTATCAACCGTGGCCGAAGGCGTGACCGTCAGCGTCACTGGCGCACCGGCACGCATGACGACGAACTGCAGCGGCACGCCCGGCCGGACCGTGACGGCGGCGACCAGGTCCTTCCACACGCCGATGGGTGCCTTGTCGATCGTGAGGACGCTGTCGCCAGCCGCCAGCCCGGCCGCTGCGGCCGGTGTACCCGGCAGCACAGAACCGATCAGCGGTGCCGGGTTCGCGACGCCACCGGTCATCACGAGCGCCATGACGACGCCGATGGCGAGGATGAAGTTCATCGTCACACCGGCCAGCAGCACGAATACCTTGGCCCACAACGGTTTCGACTCGAACCAGCGATTGGACGGCACCGGCTTCGGACCGAATGGCGCCAGCGCCTCGGGATCCCAGGGAACGCCCGGCTCACCCTTCGGTTGTGTCGTGTCGTCCTCGAGGGCGCCGCGCGTGGTGCCACCTTCGAACGATGCCATCGCCTCGTCCTCGCGCGACGCCATGCGCACGTAGCCGCCGAGGGGGAATATGGACAATCGGTAGTCCGTCTCGCCCCGGCGGAAACCCCAGATGCGACGTCCCCAACCGAGTGAAAACACCGGCGCGTACACGCCGACGAGTTTCGCCGCCAGGAAGTGCCCCAGCTCGTGGACGAAGACGACCAGTCCGAAGACCAGCAGCGGCGCCAGTACGGGCAAGATTCTCATGCAAACTCCCGCACATGTGCGCGTGCCGCTGTATCGGCCTGCACCAGTGCCTCGAGGGTGTCACCAGCCATGTTCCCAAGCGCCGCCAGCGCGCTGTCGATCGCTCGTGCGATGTCGCCGAACGACAGGATACCATTCAAGAATCCAGCCACTGCTTCCTCGTTCGCTGCATTGAACACGGCCGGTGCGGCACCACCGTGCCTCCCCGCATCGACGCCCAGACGCAGCGCAGGAAACACGTCGTGCCGTACGGCCTCGTACGTCAGTGGTGACAGCGCCACCGGATCGAACGCGGGTACCCCTGCGTCCGGGATGCGGTCCGGATGTGTCAGCGCATAGAGCACGGGCAATTCCATGCTCGGCACACCGAGCTGCGCCAGCACGCTGCCGTCGACGAACTCGACGAACGAGTGCACGACACTCTGCGGATGCACCACGACCTCGATGCGATCGTAGGGAATATCGAACAGATGATGCGCCTCGATGACTTCCAGCGCCTTGTTCGCCAGCGTCGCACTGTCGATGGTGATCTTGCGACCCATCGTCCACGTCGGATGATTGAGCGCGTCAGCCACGGTGGCCGACGGCACACGCGCGGCGTCCCAGGTCCGGAACGGTCCGCCGGATGCCGTGATGATCAGCCGACGCACTTCCTGTGTCGGGCGTCCGGCGATGCACTGCAGGATCGCGGAATGTTCACTGTCGACCGGCACCAGTTCGCCGCCGCCTCGTCGTGCGGCAGCCGTCACGAGGCTGCCGGCCATCACCAGCGTTTCCTTGTTCGCCAGTGCGACACGTTTGCCGGCTTCCAGCGCTGCGATGGTGGCACGCAGGCCGGCCGCACCGACGACGGCGTTGATGACCGTGTGCACGTCGTCGCGCGTTGCCGCCGCGACGAGGCAGTCGGGACCGATGGCCCACGCCGGATCGGCGTCATCGCTGCGTTGCACCATGCCCACGAATGTCGGCTGATACTCGGCGACCTGCGACCGCAGCAGGCTGCCGTTGGCATTGGCGGTCAGCGCGCGGACGACGAACGCGTCGCGCTGCCGTGCGAGCACGCGCAAGGCCGTCGTTCCCACCGAACCGGTCGAGCCGAGAATGGCGATCCCACGCGGCGTCATGCGTGCGGCGCGGGGATCAGCAGCTGATCGAGAAGCAGCGCGGCAACGGGCAGCACGAACATGAGGCTGTCCACCCGATCGAGAAATCCACCGTGACCGGGCAGCAGTCCGGAGCTGTCCTTCACGCCGGCTTCCCGCTTGAGCAGCGATTCGAACAGGTCGCCGAGCTGCGCCGCCACGGCGATCGACACGCCGAAGAGCAGCATGCCGACTGGCGACAAACCGAGCTGGGCATGCGGGACCAGCAGGTGGCGCACGAACAGCCAGCACATGACCACACTCAGCGCCACCCCTCCGAGTGCCCCTTCAATGGTCTTCGCCGGGCTCACCGACGGCATCAGCTTCGTGCGTCCGAACAGTCGTCCGACGAAGTACGCGCCGGTATCACTGCTCCAGGTGAGCAGCACCGGCAGCAGCAGCACGAGGCACTGACTGGCGCGCCCGATCGCGTAGTTGTCGTACCGCAAACCGTACGCAAAACTCAGCGTGCCACCTGTGTAGAACGCGACCAGGAGCGTCGCGGCCGCCGAGCCGAACGGCTGGGCATTCACGCCACGGCGGAAGATCACGACCGTCATGATGACGAGCATGCAGACGGCGAACCACGCCGCACTCGGGTTGAGCACGCTCAGTCGCACTCCGTGGGCCACCAGCGGCAGGACCGCCGCGATGCCGATTGCCAGCTCGTCGATGGGCGCGACGCCGACCGCCCGCACCATGCGACACAATTCCCACGCGGCGACAGCACCCACGACGCTGAGCAGCGTCGCGAGTGCGGCATCACCGACCCAGGCGGCGGCAACAGCGATGGGCGCGATGATCAGCGCGACGACGACACGCTTGGCGAGCTCCGACATGCCGGTCGTCAGACGGAAACCTTTCCGTACCGACGCTCGCGCCGCTTGTAGTCGAGGATCGCGGTGAACAGGTCGCGACGGCCGAAATCGGGCCACAACACACCGGAGATGTAGAACTCCGTGTATGCGAGCTGCCAGAGCAGAAAGTTGGACACACGCTGCTCGCCGGAGGTGCGAATGAGCAGGTCGGGATCCGGCATGCCGGCGGTCATCAGCCGGCCACTGATCGCGTCCTCATCGATGTCATCGGGCGACATGATGCCCTGCGCGACATCACGTGCCAGCGACTGTGTCGCGCGAACGAGCTCCGTGCGACTGCCGTACGAGATGAAGATGTTGAGGGTGAGCGTGTCGTTGTGCGCCGTGGTCCGCTCGACCATCTCGACGGCCTTCCGCGCGCCGTCGGTGAGCCGATCCCGTTCACCGAGGATGCGCACCCGCACGCCACGCTCCGACAGCTCCGCCACTTCGCGCGCGATGTACTCCTCGAGCAGCGACATCAGCGCCGACACCTCGGTGGTCGGTCGCTGCCAGTTCTCTTGGCTAAACGCGAACAGCGACAAATGCTGCAACCCCGCCTCGATCGCACCATGGACCACTTCGCGCACCGCCTTCATGCCCGAGCGATGCCCGAACGGCCGCGGCATCAATCGCTCACGCGCCCAGCGCCCGTTCCCATCCATGATGATGGCAACGTGCTTCGGCGGCGATCCGGCCAGCCGCACCTGCTCGAGCAGGTCTGGAGTGGAGAGCGTTGACGTCGTGGCCACTGCAGTCCTCAGACTTCCATGATCTCGGCTTCCTTCGCCTTCAGCGCCGATTCGATCTTCGCGATGAAGTCGTCGTGCAGTTTCTGCAG
>JACMLX010000217.1 GCA_014379355.1 Gemmatimonadaceae bacterium | reverse complement strand
ATTCCCCACCGACACCGTCGTCGGATCCTCCCCCGGATTAATAAACCGATCCGTCTCGATATGATGCTGCCGCTCGTACAGCTCCCTGTATCGTCCGCCAAGCGCGAGGAGCTCCCGATGCGTCCCCCGCTCCACGATCTGCCCCTGCTCCAGCACCAGAATCTGATCCGCTGAAGTAATCGTGCTCAGTCGATGCGCGATCACGAACGTCGTCCGCCCCGCACGCAGCCGCCGCAACCCTTCCTGGATCAGCTGCTCGCTCTCTGAATCGAGACTCGACGTCGCTTCATCGAGAATCAGGATCCTCGGATCCGCCAGGATCGCACGCGCGATCGCCACACGCTGCCGCTGACCACCACTCAACTTCACGCCGCGCTCACCGACGATCGTATCAAACCCGTCCGGAAACCGCGAAACGAATTCATCGACGTACGCGATCTTCGCCACCTCCTCGACACTCTCCTTCGTCGCATCAGGCCGAGTGAAGGCGATGTTTTCTCTGACACTGCCGTCGAACAGGAAATTGTCCTGCAGCACGACGCCCAGATGCTTGCGATACTCGTGCAGCTTGAGATCGGACAACGGCTTGCCGTCGATCATGATCTCGCCCTTGAACGGATCGGCGAACGCCATCACCAGCGAGATCATCGTGCTCTTGCCACCACCGCTGCTGCCCACGAGCGCGGTGGTCGTGCCGGCCGGCGCGTCGAAACTCACGCCCTTGAGCACGGGCACACCCTTCTCGTACTCGAACCACACATCCTTGAACTCCACATGGCCCGCAATCGTCGGCACGGGCTGCTTGCGCTCGTCCTGCTGATCCTCCGTCGCCATGTCGCGCAGTTCCCTGATACGATCAAGGCCGGCCAGCGCCTCGGTCAGCTGCGTGCCGATGCTGGCGATGCTGACGACTGGAAGCGTCACCAGTCCGATGAAGAACACATACTGGATCAGCGAGCCAAGTGTCATGCGACCATTCAGCACATCACCGCCGCCGATCATCATCAGCAGCACGCCTAGCGCGCCGATGATCGCGACGGACAAAGCCGTCGTCGCCGAGGTGCCGGTGATCGTGGCGGCGATGTTTTTGAACAGCTTGTCGACGCCCTCCGCGAACACCGCCCGCTCACGATTCTCGGCCGTGTACACCTTCACGATGCGGATGCCGCCGATGGTCTCGGTCAGGCGGCCCGTCACATCGGCGGTGATCACACTCCGCTCGCGGAAGATCGGACGCAGCTTCTTGAACGCGATCGACATGCCGACGCCGAAGAGCCCCAGGAACACGACCGTGGCCGACGTGAGGCGCCAGTTGAGTGCGAACAGCCACACGATCGCGATCGAGGCCGTCAGGAATCCGCCGAGCAGCTGGATCAGCCCCGTGCCGACGAGATTGCGGATGCCTTCCGGGTCGTTCATCACGCGACTCACCAGCACGCCACTCTTGGTGCTGTCGAAGAAGCTCACTGGCAGGCGGATCAGGTGCGCCTGCACATCCTCACGCAGCTTCGCGATCGCCTGCTGCGCTGCCACGCTGACTACCTGGGACAGCGCGTACGACGTGATGGCCTGGATCACCGTCGCCGCAAACGCGGCCGCGGCGAGTTTGGGCAGCAGGTCGTGATTCTGCTTCCCCAGCACTTCGTCGATGAAGTACTTGGTGCTCGCCGGCAGCACGAAGCCCGCCAGCCGGCTGATGAGCATCAGCCCGATGCCGATCCCGACCGACTTCCGGTACGTCCAGACGAGCGCCCGGGCCTCGGCCCACGCCCGCTTGGAATCGAACTTGGGCTTCTTGGTGTCTTTCGCAGGGGTAGCCATCCGCCCAAACTAGCATCTCCCGGACTCGGCAGGACCCTCCCCGAACGGCCGGCCCGCCCTTCTCCTCCGCGCTGCTGAAACTCCGACCGCAAGCGCAACTGCTTCAACGCAGAGGCGCAACGTGAAGGCGAGGGCCCAGCTCGAAGAGCCGGCACCGGCGGTTCACGATGCATCTACGATTTGGGGGAACAGCAACTGCGAGCACAGTCACGAGATAGTTGGTTTTGCGCGTTGGAGCGATGACAGCTTTGCGCGACGAACATGCGCCTCTGTCTCCTTCTGCGTCCTCTGCGTTGAATCCGTGCGGCCGCTGCCGATCAGGACGCGACGGACGAGAGCTGCGCGAACAGATCGATGAGTGGCGCCTCCTGCAGCACGGTGCGCACGGAAACGCCGGCGGTGGTTTTCCAGCGAATGAGGCGAAGCATGCCTTGATGGATCTCCATGCCGGTGATGTCACCATCCGAGAACTTGCAGCAGCCAGTGTTGAAATAGGCCGGCAGGCTGCCCGGTTCGCCCTGTGTTTCCTTCGTGCGCCCGGCCCATACCGGGCGATGCGTGTGGCCGGCGATGAGCATCATCTTCTCCTGTTCCGACGCCCAGTTGTACATGATCAGGTCGTGGCGTCCGCGCAGTGACGCGTCCTGCGACGGCAGGTCGACACCGCCGAACCACGTCACGCCGAAGCGGTTCTGCATGAAGCGGTAGAACTGCAGCGCCCACCGCGAAAAAAACTTGAAGCGATCACTGCCGAGTGTGCCCTGATGCCCGTGTGTCAGGAAGATGGTGCCGATCTTCGCATCGCCATCACGCACACTGATGCGCACACCCTCGAACACACGCCGCAGGCCAGTCCCGGGTGCGTACGACAGCAGGTCGAGTGCGACCAGCACTTCCTCCATCCAGCGATCGTCGTGATTGCCCCAGACCCGCAGGTAGCGCGTCGGGCCGAAGGCCGCTTCTGCCTCGAGCGCGTCGCCATGTGCGCGGATCACTTCCCCGATGCTGTTCTCCCACAACTCCTCCACGTCACCGAGCAGCACCAGCCGAAAGCCCTCGGCGTTGTAGTGGCGCAGTGCCGCCAGGTACGTGGGCTTGCAGAGCCGGAATTCATCGGCGCCGTCACCCGCGCCCTTGTGCTGATCGGAGAAGATGATCCACGGCTCGTGGCCGCGGATATCGAGCGCCGTGCGCCAGGTGAAGAAACCGGTGATCGCCTTGTCCAGGCCACGCCTCACGGCCTTCTCGTTCATGCGGACGCGTGTGGTGTCGCAGCGGACGGGCTCATGCGGCGCATCCTAGGGCGCCCGCCGTCGCTCGGCAATCATCCAGCGGCCGCCGACGCCGCATTCATCCCGTACGCATCCGACCGGCCCGGAACGCCAGACTGGCATCGCAGTTGTATCTTGTGCGTCGGTGGGGTGACGGAATAGCCGTCATCGAGATCCGATCGCCGCTCCTCTTCGTAGCCTTCATGCCAGAGTTCGATTCTCAGAACACTCCAATAGAAAGCGCCGTGCCAGCAATGGCAGGGCGTGCCAGACCTTCGGAAGACGCTGCGCTCGACGCAGCGATCGT
>JACMLX010000216.1 GCA_014379355.1 Gemmatimonadaceae bacterium | reverse complement strand
GGCACCGACGGTGGCGGGTCGCCCGGGCTCCACCGTCCGCAGCACCGCGCCGGCGGCGAGCACCATTCGCACTACGGATTTCGGTCGCCTCGACTGGCCGGTGGACGGCACGATCCTCTATCGCTTCGGCCGCAACGTGACACCCGACAACACCACGCTGCGCTGGAATGGCGTCGGCATCCAGACTGCGCGCGGCACACCGGTCAAGTCGATCTCGGGCGGCGAAGTCGTGGTGTCGGAGAACATCGGCACATATGGGCTCACGGTCATCGTGCAGCACGGTGCCGGCGACTATTCCGTGTACGGCTCACTCGCGTCCGCGAGCGTCGCAAAGGGCGGGCGTGTGCAGAAAGGCCAGACGATCGGCACCGTCGGCACCGCCGATCCCGACATGCCACCGCATCTGCACTTCGAGATCCGACGCTCCAAAGGCGCCGCCGTCGATCCGCTCGACTGGTTGCGGGGCAAATAGCTGTTCGGTGTGCACACGAACTGCATGTGAGGATAGGGCGGAGAGATCGGGGAGAACGTCGCTTGCAACGATCGTTCCTCGACGCGGCAGTGCTGCCTTTTTTTGGGACAAGAGCGGCTGGAGCGGACTGAGGGTTCGCACGTCTGGCTTCTCGACGCCATGTGCCTTTCTGAACTGCGAACGGGCGAGAGGGCACCGAGAACACTGGGCGTGCGCGACTCGGAACGTCGCTCTTCGCGCGCCAAAGTTTTTTTGGGAAGAGCAGTTCCATTACCTTCTGCCACGGCTCGCGCCAAGTCATGCGTGGCAACTGGCGCACTCAGTGCACTCGGTGTGCCCTGCCGTCAAAAGAGTCAGCGATGCCGCGATGATCACGGAGGCATGCAACGGAAGACTGTCCGTCCGCTCGTCGCCCAAAGCAGTTGTCAGTGGATCGCGAATCGAGACACGAGGAACGGCGCGCACTCTCCGACCTCCCCGTCCTATCCACCCAGCGCAGTTCACTAACTTCCGATGCGCGAGAACTCTGCAGCACACACATCGCCAGCCGAGACGGTCCTCAGATGAGCGCGAAGAAGACAGCCGCAAAAAAGCCAGCCCCGAAGAAGGCAACCGCGAAAAAGTCACCCACGAAGAAGAAGGTCCCCGGGAAGTCCCGCGCGAAGAAGTCCGCCTCGAAGTCGCCATCGAAAAAGAGCTCCGCGCCAGTGAAGTCGCGCACCTCGAAAGCGTCGACAAAAAAGTCCGCGACGCTCGTCTCGAAGAAGAAGGCGCGTCCCGTTAATCCGCTCGTCCCGAAACGCCAGGCGGACGATGCGGCCACACTGCCGCCGCTGCCGGTGATTCCGCCCGGCGTGCTGCTCGGGACACACGTCAGCTCGCAGGGTGGATCGTTCGAAGCGCCGCCGAGGGCGATGGAGATCGGTGCGACGGCGTTGCAGCTGTTCACCAAGACGCCGAACCAGTGGAAGGAACGCGAGATCGATGCTGAGGAAGTGGCGGCATTCCGCGCTGCGGTGGCGGCAGCGGGATCGCCGGTGTGTGTGTCGCACGACAGCTACCTGATCAACCTCGCATCACCCGATGATGCGATGCGTGCGCGCTCGCTCGAGAGTTTCGCGACGGAACTGCGCCGATGCCATGCACTCGGCGTGCAGTACCTCGTGTCGCACCCCGGAAACTTCATGGACGATCGCGACGCCGGCATCGCGCGCAACGCCGCCGCCATCTCCAGTGCGCTGCAACAGGAAATCGGCGACACGATGCTCTGCCTCGAGACGACTGCCGGCACCGGCACCGCGCTCGGCGCGACGTTCGAGGAACTCGCTGCGATCATCGACGCGCTGCCGGCCGAGTTGCGCAGCCGAGTCGGCATCTGCGTCGACACCTGTCACGTGTATTCGGCCGGGTACGACATCGTGAACGACTTCGAGGGTGTCATCGCGTCGTTCCATCGCACCCTCGGTCTCGAACGCCTCAAGGTCTGGCACCTGAACGATTCCAAGACCCCGTACAACAGTCATCGCGACCGCCACGAACTGATCGGCGACGGATCACTGGGCGATGCTCCCTTCCGGCGCATCATGAGCGATTCGCGTTTCTCGCATACGGTCAAGATCCTGGAAACGCCCAAGCTCGACGACGCGACACGCACGGACCGGACGATGCTCAAGCGGCTGCTGGAGTTCCTGACGTAACCAGCCCGCCCTCAGTTGATCGATCGTTCTCAACAATGCGGCTGCGTGGCGGGCCGCGGTCGACACTCGTCTTCTCTCGTGCCAACTCCATCCACGCCCCTGTCGGCGTGGTTTCGTTAGTTTTTGACTGATCCGCGGAGCGCGCCAGGCGGCCCATCGGGCTGCGCGGCGTTCCCTGCGTTTCCCTCACACCATTTCTGGCATATGGCTACGCAGACCGAGCCGCAGACCCGCTCGAGCGCCCACGGGCTTGCTGAGCAGGGACTTGCACCCGGCGGCTCCTTGCATTGGAACCTCGTCGCTCCTGAACTCGTCCAGGCTGCCGTTCGCCGCGATGAAGGACGACTCGCCGACATGGGTCCGTTCGTCGGCATCACCACCCCGCACACCGGCCGGTCGCCGAAGGACAAGTTCATCGTCCGCGAGCCGAGCTCGGAGGGCAACGTCGACTGGGGCGCCGTCAATTTCCCAATCGATGAGGCACACTTCGACACGCTGCTTGCCGACGTCCGCGAATACCTGAACGGCCTGCCGGAGCTGTTCGTGCAGGATCTGTACTGCGGCGCGCATCCCGCGCACCGGCTCAGCGTGCGCTACGTCACGCCGAATGCGTGGCACGGGCTCTTCGTGCGGAACATGTTCATCCGCCCGGAGCTGCACGAACTCGCCCAGTTCGCCCCGAACTTCAGCGTGCTGCATGCACCCGATTTCGAGGCCACGCCGGCAAAACATGGCACGCGCTGCGGCACGTTCATCATCGTGCACATCGCACGCCGCATGATCCTGATCGGCGGCACCCGCTACGCCGGTGAGCTGAAGAAGTCGATGTTCTCGATCATGAACTACCTGATGCCGACGCAGCAGGTGCTCCCGATGCATTGCTCGGCGAACATCGGCGCCGTGGACGGCACCGCACTCTTCTTCGGACTTTCGGGCACCGGCAAGACGACGCTGTCCGCCGATCCCGATCGTGCGCTGATCGGTGATGATGAGCACGGCTGGGCTGCCGACGGTGTGTTCAACTTCGAAGGCGGCTGCTACGCGAAGGCGATCAACCTCAGCGCCGAACAGGAACCCGACATCTTCGCGACCACGCAGATGTTCGGCACCGTGCTCGAGAATGTCGTGCTCGACGATCAGCGGAAGGTGCTGTTCGCCGACCAGAGCATCACGGAAAACACGCGCGCCTCGTATCCGCTGCATTACATCAAGAATCATGTGCCAAGCGGGCGTGGCGGACATCCGAAGCACGTCGTGTTCCTGACGGCCGATGCGTTCGGTGTGCTGCCGCCGATCGCGAGGCTCACGCCCGAGCAGGCCATGTACTACTTCCTGTCCGGCTACACCGCGAAGGTCGCCGGGACCGAGACAGGTGTGAATGAACCGCAGGCCACGTTCAGCGCCTGTTTCGGCGCGGTGTTCATGGTCTGGCACCCGACGCGATACGCCGAAATGCTCGGTGACCTTCTCCGGCAGCACGACGCGAAGGTCTGGCTGGTGAATACCGGCTGGAGCGGCGGCGCGTACGGCACCGGCAAGCGTATGAAACTCGCGCATACACGTTCGATGGTGCGCGCCGCGCTCGCGGGCACCCTCGATGACGCACCGACGACGACCGACGCGATCTTCGGCCTGGCCGTGCCGAATGCTGTCCCCGGCGTCCCCGCTGCCGTACTGGATGCGCGAGGTACCTGGCCTGACAGCGCCGCGTACGATGCACAGGCGAAGAAACTGGCGGAGATGTTCCGCGAGAACTTCGCGAAGTTCGGTACCGAGGTTTCCCCCGCGATCGCCGGCGCCGGCCCGAAGGGCTGATCGATTGCCGGGAGCCGTTTCGTCGACGAGGGCGTCCCTGCGGCGCCCTCGTCTCGTTTTCACCGTCCCGCCTCTCGAGTTGCGCACGTGAAAGTCATTCGCGACCCGCTCTGGAACAACATCCGGCTCGATCCGCTCGCGCTCACGCTGGTGGATACGCCGGCCATGCAGCGGCTGCGCTACGTGCGACAGCTGGGCTACGCATTCCTCGTATATCCCGGCGCCACCCACTCGCGCTTCGAGCATGCGCTCGGTGCGCATCACATGGCGCGACGCACCATCACGCTGCTCGGTGAACGCGGCGAGCTGGCGAACGTCGATCCGATGGAATGTGATCTGACGGCGGCTGCGATGCTGCTGCACGACGTGGGACATTACCCGTTCAGTCATGCCCTCGAGGAAATCGGCGCACTGAATCACGAGAGCGCCGCCGCGCCGCGGATCACGACCGGCGCGGTGGCCGACGCACTCACCACGGCGTTCGGCCCCGGCGCACCGGCTCGCGTGCTCGCCCTCATGCACGGCACCGACACCAGCCCGCTGCAGGGCCCCGTGTCCGGATCGATCGATCTCGACAAGATCGACTACCTCAAGCGCGATGCGATGATGTGCGGCGTGCCGTACGGTGAGATCGACGTCGATCGCCTGCTCGACAGCGTCGTGATCGTCCCTGATCCGGCGACCGCGCGTCCAGGCGTCGGCATCATGGAGAAAGGCCTGAGCGCGCTCGAGTCACTGCTGTTCGCGAAATATCAGATGTATCGCAACATCTACTGGCACCATGCCGTGCGCAGTGCGACGGCGATGTACAAGCGCCTCGTGGATGATGCGTTGCAGTCGGGTGCGTTGTCGCAGGACGGCCTCGCGGATTGGACGGATGAGGGGCTGCTCCACACACTGCTGCCCGCATCTCCTCCGCTGCTGATGGCACTGCGCGAGCGGCGCTTGTACAAGCGTCTCGCGCAGTGGTCCGCCGCAGAACTCGGCGACGAAGCCGGCGAGTGGATCGCATCGGACCGTGCGCTCGCGATCGCTGTCGAGGATCGACTCGCGCTCGAGCTTGGACTCGCACCGGGCGAGGTCCTGCTCGACTATCCCGTGAAAACGCAGATGCTCGGTGTCGATCTGCCGGTGTTGCGTCGCAACGGTGACGTCGAGCATCTCACGAGCAGCGGACTGGTGGGTGCGCTCAATCTGCCGGCGCTCAGCGAGCAGCTGTATCACTCGGCTCGCTGGCTTCGCGTATTTGCGGCACGGCGCCTGCCTGTGGATGTTTCGTCACTCTGGTCACTGGTGACTGCCGACGCAACAACCCTTCGCACGGCGCTGGCCGATGGTCGTCCGCTTCTTTCCTGATGCCATGACGCATGCTGTGAAACGTTTTGCCGTGATTGCCGGCGCCGTGCTTGGTGTGGCAGGATGTGATCGCGTGTTCGCCGTCACGCCGGCGGAGCGCGTCGGATATCTGCGTGAGCTCGTCCGCGCACGGACCGTGTCGCGCGACACACTGCCGATCGATGGCTGCTCGGTGACGCGATTCATGGATGGCATTCCCGCCTGGCGCGATTCACTCATCGCCGCCGAGCGAGCGAAGATCATGGACGCGACGCCCTGTCCCGACGAGATCGAGCCGGTTCGCGGACGATTCGTGCTCACGAGCTGGTACCGCAACTGGAGCGGCGAGTACGTCATTCGCGGCGCCGAGTATCCGTGGGACCAGGGGTATCGTTTCACCGACGGCGTCTTCGTCGGACGCGAGCAGAACCAGGATCAGGCGATGTTCGCCGGCAACGCCGAACCACGGCGCACGATCGACACGCTGTCGAAGACGCCCGCGCAGCGTGACTCCATCCGCCGGGCAGGCATGATCACCGAGACGCGCGCGGATTCCGTCGCACGCGACTCGTCGCGCCGCTGACTCAGTCGTCGTTCGTGGCGCGCGCGCGAGAGATCTATCGCGCGTGTCGCGAGCGACCGTGTGCTTCTGCGAGCGTGCGTCCGATCCCGCGATAGAACGCGGCGTCCTCCGGCTTCGATTCCGCATCCATCGCCATCGCGGTGCGTTCGAGGGCGAAGAGAATGTTGCCAAGGAACAACTCGGCGATCTCGCCGACCCGTTGTGGCTGGTCGGGCGGCAAATCCAGCGGCTGTTCGTCCTGCGCGGACATCAGGATCAGCGCGCGGTCGCGATCTGGACGACGACGGCGGTGATGTTGTCGACGCCGCCGGCGCGATTCGCGTCCCACAACAGGGCGTCGACCATCGGCCCGGGCGACTTCCGCGCGGTGAGGATCTTGAGCAGGCCCTTGTCCTCGACCATGCCGGTCAGGCCATCGGTGGCGAGCAGATACAGATCACCGTCCGCCAGTTCGCCTTCGTAGACCGTCGGTTCGACATCGGTCGCGACACCGACACAGCGCGTGATCACGTTGCTGAACGGATGATACCGCGCCTGCTCCGGCGTCAGGTAGCCCGCGTCGACCTGTTCCTGTACATAGGAATGATCGACGGTGATCTGCTCCAGCTCACCGCCACGCAGCCGGTACACACGACTGTCACCGACGTGCGCGATCATGTAGCGGCCATTGCCGACGACCATCGTGGTGAGCGTGGTGCCCATGCCGTGTTTGTCCGGCTCCTCGATGGTGCGATTGAAGATGCGTCGGTTGGCATCCAGCACCGCGTCGGCCGCGATCGTCTTCAGCTCCGTCACGGGCAGGTGGGATGAACGCAGCGCCTCACTCATGATGTCCACCGCCATCGCACTCGCGACCTCTCCCGCCGCGTGACCACCCATGCCATCGGCGACGATGTAGATGCCGCGATCGGGGGTGGCTTCGGCGAGATAGGCGTCTTCGTTCCCGGTTCGGACCATCCCCACGTGCGTGTTCGCGGCGTGAATCAGCTGCATGACACCGCGGCAGGGAGCATCGAATCCGGTGTCTGCCCCGTGGCGGTTCGAGCGGCGCCGGCAGGGAGAACGAAGAGGGTTGGGAGGGTCATCAGTCGGGTGAAGCTAGGCCCGGTCGATGGGCCCGGCAAGCGCTATGGCCGGGCCCGGCTTTGCATGATCCGCCGGTGCTGACGTCTCTCCGACCTGCAGACGCCAGAGTCTCTCATACAGCCCCTTCCGCGCCAGCAGAAACGCATGTGCACCACGCTCCGCGACCATGCCGTGGTGCATCACCAGAATCTCGTCGGCATCGACGATCGTGCTCAGTCGATGCGCCACTGCAATCGTCGTGCGTCCCTGCATCAGCGTGCCCAGCGCGGCCTGGATGTCGGCCTCGCGTTCGCTGTCCACGGCACTCGTGGCCTCGTCCAGCAGCAGCAGATCGGGGTCGCTTGCGAGCGCGCGCGAGAAACTCAGCAGCTGCCGCTCACCGACCGAGAGTGTCGCGCCACGTTCACCGAGCTTCTGTGCGTAACCCATCGGGAGACGTGCAATCACACGATCGGCGCCCACGCGCATGGCGGCGTCTCGCACCGCCGCGTCATTGATGGGGCTCGACAGGCGGATGTTCGACGCCACGTCGCCGGCGAACAAGAAGATGTCCTGCTGCACATATCCGATGCGCGACCGCAGCTCGTCGAGCGACATCGCGCGCACATCGCGTCCGTCGAACAGGATGCGACCACGCTGCGGATCGTAGAAGCGCAGCAGCAGGCTGACGATGGTCGTCTTTCCCGCGCCCGTGTGGCCGACCAGCGCCAGCGTTTCGCCGGGTCGCACCGTGAACGACACCCCCCGCAGCACCCAGTGTGTGCCGGCGTCGTCGGCCGCGACGCCGTTCGCGGTGTCGTAGGCGAACCAGACATCCTCGAACGTCACCGTCACACCACGATGGACACGTGGCGCCGCAGTCCCCTGACGCGCGCCGGTATCCGGCACACTCGCCGTCGTGTCGAGCAAGGTGAAGATCCGCTCCGACGCGGCCATCGCCTGCTGCAGCGTGTTGAACTTGTCGCTCAGGTCCTGCAGCGGCTGGAAGAAGCGTCGCACGAGCTGGAGGAATGCGGCGACCGTTCCGACGGTCAGCAATCCGGCATTCACGCGATGGGTCGCAGCCACGATCAGGCTCGCCAGCGCCACCGTGGTGAGGATCTCGATGGCGGGGAAATACGCTGCGTAGTAGCGGATCGAGGTCAGGTTCACGTCGAGGTGGTCACGGTTCAGCGCATCGAAGCGCTCCGCCTCTCGCCCTTCGCGACTGAACAGCTGCACCACTTTCACGCCCGTGATGCGTTCCTGTGCGAACGCATTGATGCGCGCCAGCTTGCCGCGGATCTCGCGATACGCCACGCGCACCTTCTTCTGGAAGATGCGACTCGCCAGCCACACGAACGGCACGCTGGCGAATGCCGCCAGTGCAAGGCGCCAATCCGTGACGAGCATCATCACCGCCATGGCCGCGAGCGCGAACAGATCACCGAGGCCCGCCACGACGCCGGCGGTGAACAGTTCGTTCAGCGCCTCCACGTCGCTGGTGACGCGTGTGATCAGGCGGCCTGCCGGATTGCGATCGAAGAAACTGATGCTCAACGTCTGCAGCTTCGCGAACAGTTCCGTCCGCAAGTCACGCATGACACGCTGACCGAGCAGGCCGGTCAGCATCGTCTCACCGTAGCTGCACACGAACTGCACGGCGAGCGATGCGGCCAGTGCGATGGTCGCGAGGCGGATGAAGCCGTAGTCGCGCGCGGGAATCGCCTGGTCGATGACGCGCTGCGTGAGGTATGGACCCACCACGGCCGTCGCCCCCTCGAGTGCCAGCAGGAGCACCGCACCGATGACGATGGCGGCGTACGGGCGCACGTACGCGAAGAGGCGGCGGACGAGACGGCGATCGACGACCGGCCGTACCTCATCGTCATCCGGCGGGATTGCTGGAGCAGTCATGTGTCTGCCATAACGCTACGCAGTTCGCGTCGGTGTCGTGAGGCCCCACTCCTGCTATCTTTCGCATGTGATCGACCGCATTACCATCCGCGGCGCCCGGCAACACAATCTCAAGGGCATCGACCTTGACTTGCCCAGGCGCGCCATCACCGTCATCACGGGACCGAGTGGTTCCGGCAAGTCGTCTCTCGCCTTCGACACGATCTACGCCGAAGGTCAGCGCCGATATGTCGAGAGCCTCTCCGCGTATGCGCGCCAGTTCCTGGAACGCATGGAGAAGCCGCGCGTCGATCGCATCGAAGGGCTGTCACCCGCCGTCGCCATCGAGCAGAAGAATCCGACGCGTTCCTCGCGCTCCACCGTCGGCACCGCCACCGAGATCTACGACTACCTGCGCCTGCTGTGGGCGCGCGTCGGTCACACGTTCTGCGGGGTCTGCGGTCGCGAGCTGCGACCCGACACGCCGCAGAGCATCGCCGATGCGGTACGCACGCTACCGGAAGGCACACGGTTCTCCGTCGTGTTCCCGCTCACCCACGCCGCCTCGCTGGGCGCCGATGCACTCGCCGAGGCGTTGCGCGTGAAGGGCTTCGTACGCGTGGCGCTCGATGGCGAGATCGTGCATGTCGACGACCTCGTCATCTCGAAGCGCGACATCACGACGGTGAAGCGCATCGACGTGGTCGCCGATCGCCTGACAGTGAATGCCGAGGTCGGAGGACGCGTCGCAGACGCCGTCAGCACGGCCTTCGCCGAGGGTGATGGTGATTGTGCGCTGCTCTTTCCGGAGCCGATGTCGTTGCCTGCGGGGCACGAGCCGCGCACACGCGTCGCCTATACGGAACGCTTCGCCTGTCCCGATGACGGGACCGAAGCGCCGACGCCGTCGCCCCAGCTGTTCAGCTTCAACAATCCGCGCGGCGCCTGCCCCACCTGCAACGGCTTCGGCGCGACGCTGGAATACGACGAATCGCTGATCGTCCCGTACCCCGAACGCTCACTGCGTGATGGTGCGATTCATCCGTGGACGATGCCTCGGTACGAAGAGCCGCGGAAGAAGCTCTACGACATTGCGAAGCGGGACGGCATTTCGTGGACGGCGCCGTGGAAGACGCTCTCGGCGGAACATCGCAAGTTCCTGATGCGCGGCAGGACGAAGGGATATGTCGGCATCTTCCCGTTCCTCAAGGCGCTGGAGGAGAAACGCTACAAGCAGTACATCCGCGTGTTTCTCCGGCAGTACCAGTCGGCGCAGACATGCGCGACGTGCGGTGGGAGCCGCCTCACGCGCGATGCATTGAACGTGCGCATCAACGGGCTGAACATCGCCGACGTGAGTGCGATGAGTGTCGATGCGCTCGATCAGTGGACCGACTCCCTGACGCTCTCGCCGTTCGAGACGCAGATCGCGGAAACGGTGCTGCGCGAGGCGCGTGCGCGTGTGCGATTCCTGCGCGACGTGGGTCTGGGGTATCTGTCGATGGATCGCGCGGCTCGCACGCTGTCCGGCGGCGAGGCGCAGCGCATCGCACTCGCCAACTCACTCGGCTCGATGCTCGTCGACACGCTCTACGTGCTCGACGAACCGAGCATCGGGCTGCACCCGCGCGACATGGACCGGCTGCTCGGGCTGTTGCGACGGCTGCGGGACATCGGCAATACGGTGATCGTCGTGGAGCACGACCTGGAAGCCGTGCGCATGGCCGACTGGATGGTCGAGATCGGCCCCGGCAGTGGTGACAAGGGCGGCGAAGTCGTCTTCAGCGGACCACTCAGCGACGCCGCGAAAAGTCCACTCACGGGTCAGTACCTGACTGGCGCCGTGACGATTCCATTGCCGGAGAAACGTCGCGCCGCCGGCCCGCGGTGGCTGACACTGAATGGCGTGACTGCGCACACGCTGAAAGACGTGACGATGAAGATTCCGGTCGGCTGCTTCGTGTGCGTCACGGGCGTGTCCGGCAGCGGCAAGAGCACGCTCGTGCACGATGTGCTCTATCGCGCGCTCGAGACGCGCCTCACCGGTGAACACTCGGCCAAGCAGCATCTCGGCGAGATCGTCGGCAACGTGAAGTCACTGACGGGGGCTGAACACTTCGACGATGTCGTGCTGATCGACCAGGAACCCATCGGCCGGTCGCCGCGCTCCAATCCCGTGACATACGTGAAGGCATGGGACGAGATCCGCCGCATCTTCGCGCAGACGCCGCTTTCGCGCCAGCGCGGCTATGCGCCGGCGACCTTCAGTTTCAACATGGCGGGCGGCCGTTGCGAAACGTGCGAAGGCGCCGGATACGTGGAAGTCGAGATGGTGTTCATGGCCGACGTGCTGGTGCCGTGTGAAACGTGCAATGGCAAGCGATTCAAGCCCGATGTGCTGGAAGTGAAGGTGTGGGGCAAGAACATCGCCGATGTGCTCGAGATGACGATCGATGCGGCGACACGATTGTTTCCCGGCGAGGACAAACTGGCGGCGGCGCTGTGGCAGTTGCAGCAGGTGGGACTCGGTTACCTGCATCTCGGGCAACCTGCGACGACGCTCAGCGGCGGCGAGGCCCAGCGCATCAAGATCGCGCGCGAGCTTGCGTCATCGGCAAAGACGGCGGGCCGCAAGCTGTACATCATGGACGAACCCACCACCGGCCTGCATCTCGAGGACATCCGCAAGTTGTCGCGCGTGTTGCAGCGCCTGGTGGATCAGGGGCACACGCTGATCGTGATCGAGCACAACCTCGACGTGATCAAGCTGGCCGACTGGGTGATCGACATGGGTCCGGAAGGTGGTGTCGGAGGCGGCACCATCGTGACCGTCGGTACGCCGGAAGACGTGGCCGAACACGACGAGTCGCACACCGGGCGATGGTTGCGCACCGTGCTGCCGACTTACGTGGACGGCGTGCGGGTCAAGGCTCCCCGGAAGCGTTCACCGAAGCCGAAAGTCTAGCGGCGATTGCACGCGGAGTGGCGCGGAGTGCCTGAACCATGACCTTGTTCGCGAGCCCAGGCACGACGACGCGCTCGTTGCGGAGCAGTCCATCCCACCCGCTGCGTGCGACGGATGCCGCGGACATCATGACCGATTTTTGTTTCGCCATCTTGCTCGCGGAGTTGCCAGCGACGGCGCCGAATTCCGTGGAGGTCGGGCCCGGGCAGAGCGCGCTCACATGAATGTTCGTGTCACGCAGTTCCTCGGCCAATGCCTCCGTGAAGGAGAGCACGTAGGCCTTGCTGGCGTAGTAGACCGCCATGCCCGGCCCTGGAAGAAACGCGGCGGTGCTGGCGACGTTCATCACCGCGCCCGTGCCGCGTTCGATAAGCCCCGGAAGCAGGCGACGGGTGAGTTCCGTGAGTGCCGTGATGTTCACCTGGATCATGTGCAATTGCGACTCGAGCGACAGCGCGGCGACCGTGCCGTTGGCGCCGAGTCCCGCGTTGTTGATCAGCGTGTGCACATCGATCCGTTTCGCGCGCAGTTCCGCTGCGAGGACGCGTGACGCGGTCGCGTCTCCGAGATCGGCGGGCAGGATGGTGACGGTCGTGTTGTGCTTGCGCTGGCAGGCCTGTGCAACGTTCGCCAGTCCACTCACTCGTCGCGCGACGAGCACGAGATCGAAGCCATCGGCGGCGGCGCATGCGGCGAGTTCGGCGCCGATGCCACTCGAGGCGCCGGTGATGAGGCAGATCGGTTTGGAGGAGGCCATGCGCGAAAGGTGTGGCCGGTGGCACCCGAAACGCGAAGAGGCGACCGATGTGCGGTCGCCTCTTCACTTCATCTCGGAGTCGGACTCAGTTCGTGCGTCGGCGGCGTACGACGACACCGAGAGCGCCGAGACCGAGCGCCATCAATGCGAACGACGCGGGCTCCGGGTTCACGATGACGTCAGTCGCGCCCGTCAGGCCGGTGGACGGGCTGATCGGCGAGAGTGAGGTGTTCTCGCCGCCGGAGCCATTCGAGCGAAGTGCGAAGTAGCTCGCACCCGCGAGGCCTGCCAGGCCGATGATCGAGACTCGGCCCGTGTTGCTGTTGAAGAAGCCGGGTTCGGACGGCGTCGCGTCATCGGTGTCCGTCTCGCCATCGACATTGCTTTCGTGCAGCGCAATGGTGCCCCAGTGACCTGACGGCATCGACTCGGCAACGAGATCGACCTTGTCAGTCGAGTTGGCTGTCTGTGCGACGAGCGGGAGCGCAACGGCAGCGTCAGAGGTCGCCAGCAGCTGTTGCGTGGTGGTCGCGAAGCGGGCCGGTACGAGCTGACCCATATCCGTGCGGGCGAACGCATACGACTGTGCGCTGGCCGTGGTGGCGATTGCGGCGATGGCGAGCAGTGCGGCCAGCGTCGAGAAGCGGGTGCGGATCATCGGCGATCCCCGTGATGAGTGGCGTGACGTGTGACGAACCTGGGAGCACGTCGTCGTACATGTTTGACTGGCCCCGAGCAGAAACGGCGCTGCACGTTTTGTTCCATTGTAACGGACGGGTGTGTGTTGGTCACTGCGGGTCCGTCTCGAGGCGCATTCGCAGTCACGCAACAGCTTGCCAGTTAAATGGTTGTGCCTGTTTCACGTCGACGGTCGTGTGGCGTGGCGTCCGCAGGGCGACGGGCCGCGCGGAAGAAATTGCTGGGCGATCCCGCCGCGTCCGGACGTCGTCGGGACGTGCCTGTGGGCGAGTCGGGACGCGGTACTGGCCGGCCGGTGGCGGAGCGCACGCGGTTTGTTACTGATCGCCAATTCACGCAGCGGCGTTGACCGCGTTGTCGTGCATGCTACGTTTCATGGCTGGCTGCGAAGCCGGTGCGATCCCGAGTAGCTCAGGTGGTTAGAGCAGCTGACTGTTAATCAGCGGGTCGGGGGTTCGAGTCCCTCCTCGGGAGCTTCACGTCGTCGCATTTGTGTCTGCGTTCTGCAGAAGCGCCCCGCCGGCAACGGACGGGGCGCTTCTGCATTTCCCCGCCTTCCGGCCGCTTCGCGGACTCCGCGTCACGCCGCCACTGTCGCCCCGACACCCCCAGAATCCGCTCTCCTGCGAAACGGTCAACGTCCTCGTGGAGAGTGAACATGCGACGATTCTGGATGCTCACGGCCTGTGTCGTGGGATGCGCAGGGAATGCGGAAACCCCGGTGACGCCGCCGCCGGTCGTAGTGGCGGTGGCCAGCGTGACGATCGCGGAATCGTCCGTTCCGACCCTCGTGGTCGGGAGCACGACCCAGCTGACCGCGACCGCGCGGGACGCACAGAACGCCGCGCTGCCAGGCAGGCCCATCATCTGGAGCACGGCGTCGGAGCAGATCGCGACCGTGTCGGCTACGGGCCTCGTCACGGCCATCGCGCCCGGCTCGACGCAGATCCGTGCGACCAGCGGCGGACAGCTTGCGGAGCGATTGGTGACGATTCGCTCACAACCCTGGAGCCTCACCGGTGCGCTCGCCACCGGCCGGGCGCTGCATACGCTTACCCTGCTCGCAAACGGGTCCGTGCTCGCGGTCGGTGGACAGGTCGTCGGGCCGCCGTTCTCGAGCATTCGCACGTGCGAACTCTACGATCCGACGACGGGAACATGGCGCGCGGTCGGCAGCCTCGCGACGGGCCGATCGAATCACATCGCCGTCCGGCTTCCGAGCGGGAAGGTGCTCGTCACCGGCGGATACTCGAGCGAGACAGGAACGCGCCTCGCGAGCGCTGAACTCTATGACCCGGTGACGGAATCGTGGAGCGCCACAGGCGGCATGACCGAAGCGCGCGACATTCCCTCGGCAGCGATCCTGGCCGATGGTCGTGTGCTGATCGTCGGCGGATCGGGGTCGGGGTCGAACCTGCATGCATTGTCGAGCGCAGAACTCTACGATCCGGCCAGCGGCACGTGGAGTCCCGTGATGCCGATGGCCGTCCCCCGCAGCGGCCACACCGCCACCACGCTGTCGAACGGAAAGGTCGTCGTCGTCGGTGGCGCGACCGGCACATACGCCGCGCCGACATTGCACGCCACATCCGAAGTGTTTGATCCGGTCACGGGCACGTGGACGACCAGTGGCAGTGTGACCATCGCACGCGGGTTTCACCGTGCGGTCGCCCTGCCAAATGCACGGCTGTTCATCACGGGCGGCAGTGACTTCGTCTCGACCGTCTTTCCGTCGTCCGACCTGTACGACGCGTCGGCCGGAGGCTGGACTGCCGGTGCCGCCTTGACTGCCGCGCGCATTTCGCACTCGGCAACCGTGCTGCCAAACGGGAAGGTGCTGATCGCCGGCGGCGGCCCCGGACCGCTCGCCAGCACAGAAGCGTTCGAACCGGCCACCGGGCGATGGGAGTCGGCCGGCAGCATGCGCGTGCCGCGCTCCAATCATGCCGCGGCGCTGCTGCTGAACGGCAAGGTGCTGGTCGCCGGCGGTCAGGGAGTCGGCGCTCCGACGACCGCGGAACTCCACGATCCCGGGTGACCTGTCGGGATCGGGCGCGCGAATTCCGCTTGTGATCATGTACGGCTCGAACGGCTCACCGGGTATCGTCGCCTGACGCGACATCGTCATTCCGCCTTCATCTGGAGAATTCATCGCATGACATGGCGCACTCTCACCGCCGCCGCGGCCGTCATTGTGCTCTCGCTTGCGGCCTGCCGCGATGCAATCTCGCCGCCGCCCGACGACGATGCGGAGCGACGGCAGCTGGTGCAGCGCACGCTGGACCTGAAGGCGAGCGTCGTCGCGCATGGCATGCTGACGGCCGACGATCAGCGCACGCTCGACGACATCACGCAGCGCATCGCGGCGTGGCAGGAGCGCACGGGTCGCAGTGATCTCTCCGTGTCCAGCTCGCACGCCATCAGGCCGCCAGATGTCGCAGCGGCAGTCGTCGCAGGATCGCCGGAAGGCTGCTCCACGTGCCCGACCATCAAGTTGCAGGGCGGCTACATCTGCTTCCTCGAATGGAAGTCGCCGTGCAAGCCGGGAGAGATCGTGTCCCAGATGTGTGGGTATCGCTGCGTCTTCGTCGGTGGCGCACCGCCGGCGCGAACGTGAACTGACGGACCGCTGCGTTGTGCACTCGCGACAGATCTCGTCGCGCTGCCGCGCAGCACGAATTGCAGTGCCGCGCTCGTCCACCTTCTTCTCTGGAGCCCCCATGAAAGTCCTCGTCACGCTGCTGGCCGCCACCGTCGCACTCACCGGCTGCGCCAACGTCACCGCACCCACGGACACCGATGCCGACGCACAGGCCGCAGCGGCGAAGCGCCGTCTGGAAGCCGCATCCAAGGATGCCGGTCCGATGGTGAAACTCGCGGCCAACTGAGTTCCGGACGTCCGCGTGCCAGTCGCACCACTGTTTGACGATCGTCACGCCGCTGGCCTGGCCCTCGCCGAACGTCTCTCCACCGAAATGCGACATCCCGACATCATCGTGCTCGGGATGGCGCGTGGCGGTGTCATGGTCGCCGCGCCGATCGCCCGCGCACTGGGCGCGCCTCTCGATGCCTTCGTCTGTCGGAAGCTTGGCGTGCCGGGCATCCCGGAAGTGGCCTTCGGCGCAATTGCCGAAGGCGGCGCTGCGCCCGTCTTCGATGCCGTATGCACCTTCATCGGGATGCCGAACTCGGTGCGTCAGTCGGTGGTCGCACGGGAGCGTGTCGAGGCCGAACGGCGTGTGCACCGGTATCGTGACGGACATCCGCTCACCGACCTCGCGGGCCGGACGGTGATCCTGGTGGACGATGGCATCGCGAGTGGCGCGACCATGAAAGCGGCGGCACTCGCGCTCCGTGATCAGCGTCCGGCGCGTCTCATCGCCGCAGCGCCCGTGGCGTCGATCGACGGAGTCCGATATCTCTCCGACTCGTTCGATGACGTGGTGGTCCTCGCCACCCCACAGTCGTTCGGCACCGTGTCCGACTGGTACCGTGACTACACGCCGGTGGACGACGATGCGGTACGAGCGCTGCTGGGGAAGCCGGTCCGGCCAGGTGAGGCGCAAGCGGCTCCGTTGGAGCATGATGCGGAACGTCGAATCATGATCCCGATGGGTCACGCGGGCGCAGCATGGACGATGATCGGCGATCATGGACATGACGGCGCGCCGACGCAACCGACGCGGGGGCTCGTCATCTTTGCGCATGGAGGTGGCAGCAGCCGCGCGAGTTATCGCAACCGGTATCTTGCCGGACGTCTCCGGATGGCCGGTTGGGCCACCCTCCGTGTGGATCTCCTGAGCGATACCGAGCGACAGGGAGATACGATTGGCGCATTTCGATTCGATATCGATCGCATCACTAGCCGCCTGCTCGCCGCCGTCAGCTGGTGTCGCCGGGAGCGCGTACCCGGCTGCCAGCGCCTGGTGCTGTACGGTGCGAGTACTGGTGCGGCCGCCGCGATGGCAATCGCCGCGTCACATCCGGAGTGGGTCGCCGGCGTGATCGCGCGCGGTGGCCGCGTGGACCTCGCCGCACACACGCACGCGCAGGTTCGCGCCCCTGCCCTGCTGATCGTCGGCAGCACGGATTCCGAGACTCTGCGCCAGAATCGCGAGTGCGCCGCCCGACTCCGCGGTCGTGCGGCCGTGCAGGTCGTGCGCGGCGCCGGCCACACGTTCGAGGAATCGGGCGCACTGGGTCGTGTCGGTGAGCTGAGCGTCGCATGGCTCGAGCGCCTGCACCGCCGCGCCGCTGTCCGCCGCTGGATCTCGCTTCCCGCCGCGTGGTTCTCGCGCGCTCCGCGTGTGACGCACAGATTGTAGCGTCTCCCACTCGTCGGAGCAGGAACTGCCATGCCGCGTATCGATCCCCATCAGTGGGCAGAGCTTGGCCCACTGCTCGATCGGGCGCTGGAAGTGCACACTGAGGAACGGGCCGCGTGGCTCGCGCGCCTGCGCCATGACGCGCCGGAGCTCGCCGATGCGGTGAGCGAGCTGCTGTCGGCGGACGCGGTCGCCGACGAGCGGGGATTCCTGGACACACCACACGCGCTGACACTCGCCGGCCGCGAGCTCGGACACTACACACTCGAGCGTCCGCTTGGCCACGGCGGCATGGGGTCCGTGTGGCTCGCGCGGCGGACGGACGGGCGCTTCGACGGATTCGCGGCGGTGAAGCTGATGAATCTTGCGCTCATGAGCGACATCGGGCAGGCGCGATTCCGCCGCGAAGGCACGGCGCTCTCGCGGCTGACCCATCCAGCGATCGCGCGATTGCTGGATGCGGGTGTGGCCGACAGCGGCCAGCCGTACCTGGTGCTCGAATACGTCGACGGGATGCGCATCGACACCTATGCCGACTCGGCGGCCCTCACGCGCGACCAGCGTGTTGACCTCGTGCTGCAGGTGCTCGACGCCGTCGGTCACGCGCACGCCAACCTCATCGTGCACCGCGACCTCAAGCCATCGAACATCCTGGTCACGGCTGATGGCCAGGTGAAGTTGCTCGACTTCGGGATCGCGAAACTGCTGCGCGCCGACGGGGACGAGCAGGAAGGCACCGCGCTCACCAGCGACGGCGGCAGTGCGCTGACGCCCGACTACGCGGCGCCGGAGCAGGTGATGGGCGAAAACGTCACCACGGCCACCGATGTGTACGCGCTCGGCGTGCTGCTGTACCTGCTCCTGTCGGGCCGTCATCCGACGAAGGGCGACACGACGACACCCGGCGAGACCGTGCGCCGCGTGCTCGAGGTCGAGCCGACGCGGCTCGGCCTTGGCGACCTGGATCTGATCGTGATGAAGGCGCTGAAAAAGTCGCCATCCGAGCGTTATTCCACGGTGGGCAGCTTCGCGGACGACCTGCGCCGATATTTGCGCCACGAACCGGTGACCGCACGGCCGGATTCGCTCGGATATCGTGCCGGCAAGTTTCTCCGACGGAACCGGACGGCCGTCGCTGCGGCGACGGTCGTGGGAATCGTGTTGATCGTTGCCACGGCATACTCGCTGCTGCAGGCGAAGCGCGTGGCAGAACAGCGCGACGTGGCCGTGCGGGCCCTGCGGCGCGCAACGGCGATGACCGAGCTGCAGGGTGTCCTGGCGAGCGACAGCCGAGGCGCGGATGGTGAGCTGCTGACACAGGCGGCGCGCATCGGCCTGGCCGAACGGGTTCTCGTGCAGCGATTCCGCGGTGAGCCCTGGCTGGTGGCCGAGTCGCTGACCGATCTCGCGGGACGGCTTGGCGAGTCACTGGACAACGAAGCGGAACGCGCGATGCTCGCGCGAGCGTCGGCCATCGCCCGCGCGAACGACCTGCCGGAACAAACCGCACTCGCCGCCTGCACTCGAGCGACGAGCTTCTGGCTGGACGACCAGATCGACTCCATCCGCTCCGAACTCGCCATCGCACGCGCCGCACTGGAACGGGTGAAGGCCAGCGTCGACCCGGCGGTACGCGCCATCTGCCTCGAGGCTGACGCGAAGGCGCTTCAAGCCACGGGCAACGCGGATTCGGCGGTCGTGCTGATGCAGCGCGCCGTGCAATTGGTCGACGATGAACCGACGAGCACCCGCAAGCTCTACACGCTGGTCGCACTCTCGGAAATGCTGCGATTTGCCAACCGGCACCGTGATGCTGCCGTCGCGCAGCAGCGCGCGCTGAACGAACTGGAATCGGTCGGCTACGGCGACACCGAGATACTGCCCAACATGGTGAGCTTTCTCGACCGGTCGCTGGCGGATCTTGGAGAGTTCCGGATGTCGGACTCGATCCTGTCCACGCTCATTCGTGTGCGCGAGGCACGATCGGGAGCGGGACGCGTGCCGATGCTGCTGGCGTTTCTGCACGGCATGAACAAGCAGCGTCTGGGCGACGTGGATTCGGCCGATGTGTGGATAGGTCGCGCGACGCAGCGACCATGGGCAGATGGTGGCACGCAGGCGAACTGGTTGCCGTCGGTGCTGGCGCAGATTCGAGTCGCGCAGGGGCGTCTGTCGGAAGCGCGTGCCGCAGCAGAGCGCCTGCCAGACGGGCGACCTGGCCGTCGCGCCACCGCTGCGCTCGTGCGCGCACTGCTGGCACGGGCGACCGGGAATGCTGGCGCAGGGCTGTTGATCGAACACGAACTCGCGGCCATCTACGCCGAGTCGACCGCGACGCAATCGTTGTTCACCCTGCCTCTCGTGACCGCGGGCGAGTGGCGTCTCGCGGAGGGCGATGCGCGCGCGGCCGATTCGCTGGCCCGACTGGGCTGGCGCGCCGCGATCCTGGACTCGCTGGCGCAGCAGCGCAGTGCGCTCGCGGGACGCGCCGACCTGCTGTCAGCGCAGGCGCGCCGAGTGCTCG
>JACMLX010000215.1 GCA_014379355.1 Gemmatimonadaceae bacterium | reverse complement strand
CCGCTAGCGCAATCGGCTCTAGCGGGCGACTATTCCGGAATCTTTGCAGTCCCTCGCACTTAACCCCCCTTCGGAGGTGGCATGACGCTATCTGTTCGCCTGCGCTCGGCGGGCTCGCTGATCGCAAGCGCGAACAGCGAGCCCGCCGAGCGCAGGCGAACAGATAGCGTCATGCCACCTCCGAAGGGGTGTTAAGTGCGAGGGACTGCAAAGATTCCGGAATAGTCGCCCGCTAGAGCCGATTGCGCTAGCGGTCCGGAACTTATTGGTACCGCAAGGGATGGGCCCAACCGTGCCGCATGGCACGCGCCGGAAACCACTCCTGTCCAACAATCGGAATAGTGCCGGATTCAATGGCGTTCTGCCAGTGATCGTAAGCAAATGATCACCAATCAAAACAGTCGAGTTCGGCACTCATTCTGACATGACACGCATCACGATGATGTGCGTTACCTGCCTCAGTATCGACCAGTCACGGAAATTCCACACGCTGCCGTGTTTTTCGATACCGCTTCGCGAGCGAAACAGGCTCGCCGCGCACCCATCCGAGCCACGACACCGACACCGCCAGCGCTCCGTAGACCAGCCAGCGCCAGCCCGCACGATCACCGCCACCCGGCAATGCGGAGATCTGTGCCGTCAGGACGCCGAAGACCCACATCGCAATACAGCACAGATGCGCCGCGACTTTCTGCTGCACCACCACATGCACCGCCAGTGACAGCAACATCCAGAGCACGAACGGCGCGAACACCGAATCCAGCGCAGTGCCAGCCAAAGGCTGTATCGTGAGTGTGGAACGTGCACCGATCACCGCGCCGGTCGCCGACGCACACCCGAGCAGCACGATCAGCGCACCCTGTGCCGCAACCACGCCAGCGATACGCCCGGTGACGAGTGCGGCGTCACGCACCGGCAAGACATCGAACAGCGCGGCCGAACGCTCCTCGCGCTCACGCCACACCAGCTCAGCGGCGTAGATCGTCGCCAGCAGAATCAGGAACAGGCGCGCATGGGTCTGCAGTGCCGACGCCGCGGCGACGCTCACCGCCTGCGCCAGCGGCACGCCGCTCGACGCGTGTGTCGCGACGGCGTCGAGATACGCATGCACACTCACGTTCATGGCACCGAGCAGCGCGAGGACTCGCCAGCCGGTATCGCGCAACATCCAGCGCATGGTGTATCGCGCAATGGCCAGCACACTGCGACATCCGGAGATCCGCTCGATGCCCACCAGAGGCAACACGGTGAACGCCGGCGGCGCTGTGTCGATCGCCCCGGGCAGTGTCGCATCGCGCGTCCGCGCCACGCGCGGCACCCGGGCGATCGCAGCGGCGGCGGCACCCCCACCGATCAGCAGCCAGAGCACACGATTCGCAAGCAGCGGACCGCTGAACGGCATCGTACGCATGGATCGCTCGGCATCGGTCCACATCGCCGTCGCGCGCAGTATCGGTGCGGTGCCGAACGGGTCGAGGACTGCAAGCACGTCGCTGCCGCGCGACGATGCTGCGGCGTCTGCGCACACGCTCCACAGCCAGATCAGCACCATCCCCTGCCCCACGATCACCCACAACCGTCCACTCCAGACACCGGCCGCGAACTGCAGTGCGCCGACGGCGAGCATCGTGGGCATTACCAGCACGACGAACGGGGACACACAACCACGCAGCGCATCCGACAGCTGCCCGCCGGCCAGCAGCGCACCGCCGACAAGTCCGAACGGAATGACTGCATAAATCCCGCACAGCATCAACAACGCCGCCGCGAGTTTGCCGATGAGATACTCCCGACGCGTGAGTTGCGTGGCGATGAGCAGCTCGTGCACCCGATCGGCCCGATCACGCAGCACCACCGTCGCGGCGACCATCGTCGTGATGACCTGACCGAATGCGGTCAGCGCGGTCGCCGCAAGCCAGAGTGACCACGCGGCGTCACGCGGTACCGCGCCGCGCCCGCGGACCAGCTCCACCGGCCCCGCCGCAGCGAACGCCATCGACAACAGACCGAGCACGAGCACGTACAGCGCCGTCAGCGGCTCTCGCTGCTGCGTGCGCAGTTCGAGTCGCGCCACCGCTGCCATGCGGGCCGTGGCCGACGTCATGGTGTCGTCGCGTCCGCAAACACATCGTCGAGAGTTGGCGCGACAGCCTTGAATCGGTCGTCTGCGATCGCGTCGCCGATCACGGTCATCTCGACGGCGCCACTTACGAGAAACTCGCGAACCACCCGATGCCTGCCTCGCACACGAGCGCTTTCAGCGCGAGCGACCCTCGCGCGAAAGACCCGTCCGTCCAGTGGCGCCGACAACGCGGCCGGCGTCCCGACACGCACCGCCTTCCCGTGATGCAGGATCATCGCCATCTGACACAGCGCGTCGACATCCGTCACGAGATGCGTGGACAGCAGCACCGCGCGTTCCTCGGCGAGTTCCATCAGCAGATCGTGGATGCGATGCCGTTCCGTGGGATCGAGCGCCACGGTCGGTTCGTCGACGATCAGGAGCTGTGGCGCACCGATCAACGCCACGGCGATGCCGAGCCGCTGCTTCATGCCGCCGGAAAGTGTCTTCACGGCGCGCCCGCGATCGTCCCATAGAGCGACGCGCTGCAGCATGGCGTGCGCGGCGTCGCGTCGGGCAGACGCTGCGGCAATGCCCTTCAGCAGCGCGAAATGATCGAGCAATTCCGCCGGTGTCAATGCCGGCGGAAAGCCGAACTCCTGCGGCAGATACCCGAGGTGTCCGCGTACCTGCTCCGGCTGCGCGAGTGCATCGACGCCAAGGATCTCGACGCGGCCCGCGTCCGGACGCTGCAGCGTGGCGAGCACACGCAGCAGCGTGGATTTGCCCGCGCCGTTCGGACCGAGCAACCCGTACACCATGCCGCGCCGGACCTCGAGGCTCACTCCATCCAGCGCGCGGACACCACCCGGATACGCGACCACCAGATCGCGGGCGACGAGCGTGGCGTCCGACACGACGACGTCAGTCCGAGTCGCTGTCGCGATTCGTCCCGAGCACGAAATGCAGCAGCCCCGCCGTGATGCTCACCACCAGGGATCCGATCAGCGCCGGGATGAAGCCGTCGACGTGAAAACCGAAGCCGAGGCGCGACGAGAGAAACGATGTCAGCATCAGCATCAACGCATTGATCACGAACAGGAACAGCCCGAGCGACAGCAGCACCACCGGCAACGAGAAGAAACTCAGGATCGGCTTCACGATCGTGTTCACGACGCCGAACACCAGCGCCACACCGAGCAACGCCGCGTAATTGTTGCCGGTGAACGAAATGCCGGTCACGAACTTCGTCGCGACCCAGAGCGCGGCAGCGGTCACGAGCAGACGCAGCAGGAGCTTCACAAGGCAGTCCTCGAAAGGGAATCAGGATTCATGACGTCACGGGGCGGCCAGCGTGCCGATGAACTCGCGCAGGTAGTCGCCCCAGATCGCCGGCAGCGAATGTGTGCCATGGCCGCGCGTCTGGTCTGTGGTCGGCAGCAGGATGAACTTCACGTACGGCATCCGGGCGTCGAGGCGCTCTGCGAAACGCAGCTCGGGCGGATTGACTTCGTCGTCCTCGGAATTGATGTGCAGCACGGGCACACGGATCTTATCCATGTGCGGTGACGGATCATAGTCACTGCTGGCGTCGAACTGATACAGGAAATCGTTCGCATCGGTGGTGGCGATGCGCGCATCGACGTACGCGCGGATCACGCTGTCGGCCGCGTCACGCGTGGGTGCCTGCCGATGCTGCATGAGCGCCGTGCTACCCATCAGAAACAACATGTGCAGTGCACTCCGCACTCCGGCGCGTGGCGGCGTGGTGTACTCGCCGCCCTTCCACTCCGGATCCTGTCGGATCGCATCCATCGCCATCGTCCGCATCATGCGATTGCGGCCGGCGATCTGCGTGGGCACGCAGGCCATCGGCGCCAGCGCCCCGGCGAACCCGGGATACATCCAGCCCCAGGTGAAGGCGTGCATGCAACCCATCGATGTGCCGACGATGAGACGGAGATGCGTCACGCCCAGCGTTTCCGTGAGCAATCGCTGCTGCGCGGTGACCATGTCGCGATAGCCGTAGTGCGGAAAGCGGGCGCGCATCCCATCACTCGGCCGGGACGATCCGCCATGGCCGATTCCGTCCGGCAGAATGACGTAGTACTTCGTGGAATCGAGTGCCATGCCGGGTGCGAAGAGGCCGCCCGCATAGGTCGGATTCAGAAAACTGCGACCCGTCCCACCGGTGCCGTGCAGCACCAGCACCGCGTTGCGCACCACGCCGGCGGCATCCTTGCGCGGTGTGCCGAGCGTGGTGTAATGCAATCGCAGCGTGTCGAGGCGACCGCCGGCAGTGAAGGAGAAATCGCGAAGCAGCGCGGTGCCTTGTGTCCCGATCGCAGTCCATGGATTGGTGGCCTGCGCGACGAGACTGCGCGTCACCATGAGGCTGACCAGCGCACAACGGACAAGAGATCGGATCACGGATACGCCTCGGGGAGAAGGAGCCAGCTCCTGCCCGGCCGCGCGTCCGTTCAGGGCGTCGCGATGACGGCGCGCGCTTCCCGGACCACCGCGTGCCGGTCGAGCACCTGACGCACCATGGCCAGCAATTCCTGCGGAGTGAAGGGCTTCTGCAGGAACATGCTGGCCGACGAATCGTCGTTTGGCAGCGGAAAACTGCCTGCGGTGTAGCCGGAAACGAAGAGTACGGCAACGGTCGGCAGGTATTGGCGCGCCAGTTCGACCATCTCCTTGCCGCCCATTTCGGGCATCACGACGTCGGAGACGATCAGGTCGATGGCATCGCGCTCGCGTCGCGCGACCTGCACGCCGTCACGACCGTTGGTCGCCTCGAGCACGCGGTAGCCGGCCGCGCGCAACGCTCGCGCGGCCACGGCACGCACCTGCGGCTCATCCTCCACCAGCAGGATCGTCTCCGTGCCGGTCGTCACGGCGGTCGGTGTGTCAGTGCGCGGTCGATCGCTCTTCACCGGCAGCGCGCCCTCATATCGCGGCAGCAGAATGAAGACCGTCGTACCACGCGCCGGCGCCGACTCGATCCAGATCACACCATGATGCTGACGGATGATGCCATAACACATCGCCAGTCCGAGCCCGGTGCCCTGGCCCACCGGTTTCGTCGTGTAGAACGGCTCGAACACATGCGCGAGCGTCTCCTCATCCATGCCCGAGCCGGTGTCGCTCACGACGATCTCGACGTAGTCGCCAGCCGGCATCGGTCGCGGCAGCACGATCGTGCCGTCTTCGAGCGTGCGATTGCCCGTGCGCACCGTGAGGCGCCCACCGCGCGGCATTGCATCGCGGGCATTCACGACGACGTTCACAAGTACCTGCTCGAGCTGTGGCCCATCGGCACGCACGTGCCAGAGCCCCTCGCCGAGTGTCACGCGCAGCGCCACGTCAGGACCGACAAGGCGCGACAACATCCGCTCCATGGTCCCCACACGTTCGTTGAGATCGAGCGGCTGTTGCGACACGGGCTGTCGTCGTGCGAACGCCAGGAGCTGCTTGGTGAGTTGCGTCGCGCGCTCGCCGGCCAGTTGCACGTCGGCCAGGTCGGCTTGCACTTCGTGATCGGGCGGCAGACATTCGCGCGCCACCGAGGCGCTGCTCAGGATGGCGGTCAGCAGGTTATTGAAATCGTGCGCGATGCCGCCCGCCAGGCGACCGACGGTGTCGAGCCGCTGCGCCTGCTGCAGCTGCTGCTCGAGTTTGCGGCGCTCGGTCACATCGCGCGCGACGATGACGCCGCCGACGATCTCTGCCGCATCGCGCATGGGGCGCGCGCTGACGTCGAAGAATTCCGGCGGCGTGTCGGCATGTTCGAACGTCGCCTCGAAGACCTGATCCTTGCCCGCGAGCAGCGCCGTGATGCGAGGCGTCCACTCGCCGACCGCGCTGCGTGGCAGCACATCCATCACCGGAGTGCCGACCGCCGGCGCCACGCCAGCATGCGCACGCGCGAAGATCTCGAACGCCGGATTCCACGCGACCAGCCTGGCATCCGTGCCGATCACCGTCACGAGATCCGGGACGGCGGCCAGCGCCGACACCAGGCTGGCGCCCGACGCGCGCGCGCGGCGCTCCGCATCGAGTTGTTTCTCGGCGCTGGCTCGGATCACATCCTGTTCGTCCTCGACCAGCGCGATGGCCGTGCCGATGCCGAGTGCGGCCATCAGCAGGATGTCGATCAATGGCAACGCCTGCAGGATGCCGGCACCATTCGGGTCGGTCGCTGCGACTTCCGATGTCGCCACGAGCAATTCGATGTAGCGATGCAGGCCGATCGTGAGCAGGATGCACCACATCCAGCGCGAACCGAGTGACGGTGCACTGGCCTTCGCCAGGCGGATCAGCATGGCGGCGGCAATCGCGGCAGCGCCGGTGACGACGGCCATGACGCCGATACGAAACAGCACGCGAGCTGATATTGCGTCGGGTGTCGCCGCCATCGACACACCGAACGTCGGCATCAGCGCAAACACGGCGGCGACCGCAATCGCGATCACCCACGCCCGGTCCGAGCGCGTCTGCCCGCGATACATGGCCCACGCGCCCATGATGAGCAGGGCGACATGAGCGAAGCCCGCCGACTGCGAGCCCCAGGTCGCGAGCGTTGGCCAGAGCGCAAACGTCGTGCTGGATGGAGACTGGGCAATCAGCGCCACGATACCGAGCGCGACGTGGATCGATTCCGCCAGCCACGCTGCCGCCCACAGTCGCAAGAAGTAGCGGGGATAGTAGCGACCGAGCACGTACAGCGCGCACGACAGGAGCAGCGCGGTGGCAGCCTGCGTCGCGACAGCGGAATACAGTACGAAGTAGAACGGTCGCATCGCGATGAGCCGGGGAGCACCACATCGTGCAGGCGATGACGTCACGTCATCGACGGTGGCTTCACGCTTAACGTAATTGAGAAGCGCGAAGCAACTCTTAGCGCGGGCTCATCCAGATGATGTTCCACCAACGAACGCCGGCTCGCGCGGCTGGACCGCCGCATGTCTTCGGGTGATAATGCGCGTATGGTCATTTACGAAGTCACCACCGACGTGGCCGCGCACGCAATCGCGGCGTACGAGTCGTACATGCGGGACACGCACGTTCCTGAGGTGCTCGGCACCGGCTGCTTCGAGAGCGCGTCGATTGCCCGGTCGATGCCGGGACGATACCGGATTCGCTACGTCGCCAGGAGCATGGATGTGCTTGACCGGTACCTGGCGTCGTACGCGCAACAGTTCCGGGCGGATTTCGCTGCTCACCTCGCCAGCGGCGTGACGGTGTCGCGCGAGGTGTGGACGGAATTGCAGCACTGGACTGCGGACGGCAAAGGCACGCCCTGACATCCGGCCGGGCCGACGACGACATTTCAGCAGTCGGCACACAGCCGGCGCACCTCCTTCTCACGATCCGCCTCATGCGCACCACGCCACTCGCCCTCTGCGCACTCGCCCTGAGCGTCGTTGCGACCTCCCTGCACGCCCAGGCGGTATCGGCGCCAGCGCCGATCATCGGCATCCTGCTGCCGACCAGCAACGCCACGGTCACGAGCCCGGTCACGGTTCGCTTCCGCCTCGTCAACTACGGCGTCGCACCGGCCGGCATGCAGATGGCTGGCACGGGACATTTTCATCTGGTGATCGATGACGAGGCAGGCGCTGCCGGCACCATCATCCCGACCGACAGCATGCACGTGCATTACGGCAAGGGACAGATCGAGGTCACTGTGCCCGTGCCACTCGGCAGACACACGCTGCGCGCGGTGCTCGGTGACTATCAGCACAAGGTGATCAGGCCGGAACTGGTCAGCCCGCCTGTCACGATCCGCGTCGTCGCCGGACGCTGATCACCCGCATGTGCTCGGGGGGAGCGACGGGACGTCGATCATTCGCTTCCTGACGCACCCGCGGGCACAACGTCAGGCGCCCAGATCCGGCCCTCCATCCGTGCGATGGGATCGCTGACGTCCAGCGGCAGCGATGCCGGCACGCACTGGCTCATCACCAGTGCAGAGATTCCGGCATCGAACGCATCTTCGGAGACCTGCATCGCGTGACGGAATGCGGATGCGACGTGCACGTGGTTCGCGCGCAGAAATGCCGCGCGCGACGCGCCCTCACGTTTCACCACCGGGCCGGTGAACAGTCGCGGATAGATCTCCACGATCGTGTGCGATGATGGCGCATCGAACGGCCAGATTGCCCAGCGCGCGTCGCTGAGCGCGAGCAGCATCGGCATGCCCCGAACGGAGCCGGTGCCGACCGATCCTGCACCACCGACCTGGAATACGGACTTTGGTCGCGGCGATCGTGGCCACCCGCGCTCTGTCTGGCGCAATCCGAGTGGGGCGGCGTGCGGACGCGTCGTGCCGGCTCGGCCCCAGAACGGTGGCGGGCAGTCGCGCAGCCAGTGCTCACCGTCGTCACGCGCTGCGCACCACACGTCACGACCCGCGCGCCAGCCGCGCACATCGGCATACCACTGAGGCATTCCGAACGCGAAGTCGAGCCCGACGAGCGCAGGCGAGGCATCACGGCGCCGATCGAGCAGAAATTCGCGCACGGCGTTGCGACCGCCCGGTGCGAACAGCGCCGTCAGCGTACCGCCGACGGCGCGTGCGATCCAGATGCGTGATGCCTCACCGGTGACGGCGCCGGACCAGTCGATGGCGATACACTCCATGTCACGCCGGCCGTGCTGGCGACCCAGCGATCAGCGTCGCCTCTTGCCCATCAGTGTGCCCAGCAGCGTGCGGGTGAGCGTGCCTGCGACGGTGACGGCGATCGTGCGTGCAACGGGTGAGCGCAGGAATGCACCGAGTGCACTCTCCTCTTCCCGCGCCGACTTGCCGCCCGCGGCCTTCGTGGGTTCTGCCTCTGCCGCCGCAGCCTCGGCGACGCTCGCGTCGGCATGTTTCTTCTCGAGCATCTCGCGTGCGGATTCCCGGTCGACTGCCGTGGCGTATTTCTTCGCCTGCGGCGTGATCAGCTTCTGCGCCACTTCCGCCTCGGTCAGTGGACCCATGCGTGACGACGGCGGCACCATGTGGCACGCGAACGGCAGCGTCGGCGTGCCCTTCACCGTCAGCGTCGAGACGAGCGCCTGGCCGGTCGCGAGTGCGGTGAGTGTGGCCTCGATGTCGTAGAAGTCGGTCTTCGGAATCGTGCGCGCGGTGGTGCGCAGCTGCTTCTCGTCATCCGGCGTGTAGGCGCGCAACGCATGCTGCACACGATTGCCAAGTTGCCCGAGCACCGTGTCCGGGATGTCACGCGGGTGCTGCGTGATGTAGAACACGCCGACGCCCTTCGAGCGGATGAGGCGCGTGACCTTCTCGATCTCGTCACGCATCGCACTGCTCGCCTCATCGAACAGCAGGTGCGCTTCGTCGAAGAAGAACACGAGCTTCGGCTTCGCGAGGTCGCCGACTTCCGGCAGGGATCCGTACAACTGTGCCAGCATCCAGAGCATGAACGTCGAGAACAACCTCGGCTTGTCCTGCACATCCGACAGCTCGAGCACGGAGATCAGGCCGCGCCCATCGCGCTCGACGGACAGGAGATCATCGAGATCGAACTCCGGCTCACCGAAGAACTTGTCCGCACCCTGCGCCTCGAGACCGATGATGTTGCGCAGCAGCACACCGACGGTGGCCTTCGACATGCCACCGTATTCCTTCAACTCGGCCGCGCCGTCGTCGCTCAGGTACTGCAGCACCTCGCGCAGGTCGCTGAGATCGAGCAGCAGCAACTTCTTGTCGTCACAGCACTTGAACACGAGTGACAACACGCTGGACTGCGTGTCGTTGAGGTCGAGCACCTTGGCCATCAGCAGCGGACCGAAGCTCGCCACCGTCGCGCGGAGCTGACCACCGGTGGCGCCGGTGAGCGACAACAATTCCACCGGATACGACGATGCCCTCCAGTCGTAGCCGGTGGCCTTCGCACGTTCATCCACCTTCACATTCGTTTCGCCGGCCATGGCGATGCCGCCGACATCTCCTTTCACGTCGGCGAGGAACACCGGCACGCCGTGCGCCGAGAGCTGTTCGGCCATCAGCTGCAGGGTCTTCGTCTTGCCGGTGCCGGTGGCACCGGCGATCAGGCCGTGTCGTGTCATCATCGCGAGCGGCAGCCTGACGAGCGGGCGCGGATCGATTTCACCGTCGTGCGTGACCGCACCGAGCGTGATGCCGGGAACGTCGGTGGGAAACGCGGCGAGGGCAGCGGCAATCAGTGCGTCGTTCATGGCGCAGGCGGGCAGAAGGAGGACGTCACCGCGAGGCCTCGCGGCGATGCGGAATGATACCGTTGCGCGCCGGAACACGCGCCGGCCGGACCACGAAAACGGCACGGAGAGGACGCGCACGGCAATTGCTTTTTCTGACGGCGTGTGATCGACGATTGCTGCGCCGATCATGACGACATACCGCCTCCGGCGCCCATTTCCGCCCTGTGATGCACATCTTTTCCCTCCACGGACGCCGCCGCTCCGATGTCGGCACCCGGCACATCCTGTCGGCACTTGTTGCCGTCGCTGCACTTTCTGCCTGCTCCGATAAGAAGTCCGGACCGACGGGGCTGACCGATCCTGCGGGCTCGATCGCATTGACGGTCTCCGGCAGCGGCACCGGCAGCGGGCGCATCATGTCGACGCCATCGGGCATCTCGTGCTCGCTCTCGGCGGGCGCACTGAGCGGCATCTGCTCCGCACGATTTCCGGCCGGTGCCGTGGTGACGCTGTCGCCGGAGCCCGGCGCGACATCGGTGTTCCTCGCGTTCGGCGGTGACTGCGCGCTGACGTCCTGCCAGACCACGATGCAGGCACCGCGCGTCGTGACGGCGACGTTCGTCCCGAATTTTCTCTCCGTGGTGGCGAATGCCGCGTCAGTCGGCGGTGGGCGCATCGTCAGTACGCCAGCCGGCATCGACTGCATCCTCAACGGCACCGCGCCGGGCACGGGATCGTGCAGCAGCAGCTTCCCGCTCGGAACCGAAGTCTCGCTCATGCAGGAGCCGTCAGCGGGCGCAGTTTTTGGCAGTTGGAGTGCAAATTGCACTGGCGATCCCTGTGT
>JACMLX010000214.1 GCA_014379355.1 Gemmatimonadaceae bacterium | reverse complement strand
TCCGCCCGCACGATATCAGGCAGGAGCAGGCTCGCTGCCGCGATCGCCGCAAGAGTTCGCGTCACGAATGCACGCCGGTCATGCACGGCGCAGTCGCCGCAATCGCTGGTCGATGCTCTCTCGCGTGTCGTCATCGCAGTGCTTCTCCTCACCCTTGCATGAGACCGACGCCGGCGAGCACGATTGCCAGCCAGAGCACGATACTCGTCACGGCTCGCACGCGAAGCGCCCCAAACGCCGTCGCACTACCAGCGACACGACGCACAGCCTGCTCATTGCGCAACATCACAAGCCCGTTGACCCCCAATGCCATCAGGAGCCCGAACTTCACCCACATGATCCGGTTCACTGCCAGCGACTCCAGGTCGGCCGCGAGTTGCAGGCCACCGCTCACCGCCGACACACCCAGTGCAACCAGCACCGGTCGATGGACGTCACCAACCGCGTCCGCAATCAGGATCCGCGCGGCGGCGTCTGCAGGTGTACCCGCTCCGAGCACCGCACGATCCGCGGCGATCGCGAGTCCACCGCCAATCATCATCGCACCGAGATGCGCAAACGTCAGGGCGACGGACAACGTCGTCGATCGGCTGTACAGGGTGGACCACGGTTCCACGACATCCACGAGCGTTTCCAGGATCGGCACTGCTACTGTCCGATCAGCATGATCAGCCAGCCGACCGTGCTCACGCCCATGGACGAGAGCGCGATGGTGCGGTGTCGCGAACGAATCTCGCCATTCTCCCGACCGTCCCTGCCGATCGAGCCCGCATACGCAAACCCGGCATCCGCCGCGATGAACAGCACCGAATGCACGATGCGACGCACCCGCCCCTGGGGATCGCGCCGCGAATCCCACAGGTTCCAGAGACCTGTCACCGTATTGATGCCGAAGATCGCGGCGTCTGCCGTCGCGACGTACGGATGTGCCTTGCGGATCCACGGCGACACGTTCTCACGACCCTCACGTGCGAGCTGTTCACCGGTGTAGTACGACACCGCGAAGAGCGGCAACATCGCCCAACTCAGGGTCTTGTGGATCGTCACGCGTCGGCCATACCAGTCCGAGTATTCGACCAGCGCGCGCTTCTTCCGGATGGTAGTGTCGGCGCGCGGCCGCAGCAGCCGAAGACTCGAATCGGTCACGCCAGCGCGCGGCATCGGCCGAGTCGCAGACAGGTGGAGCGAATCGCCGCCTGACGAGAGCGGCACGGTGCTCGTGTCGGCGGCGACCAGGACACTGACCATCACGGAATCTGTCAGCGGCGGGGCAATCCGCATGGTGGTGTCTGCGGATACCAGCGTCAGCGCCAGCAGGCCAGCGATCATTGCAATGCTCCCGAATGGTGAACCAGTGATGGGCGGCCACGCCGCAACGAGCGCCGGAGTGACCGCGTGATGAACTCGATCGCAAGCAGTAGGCCATGTCGAGCGACGCCGCGCGCAAGTGACGATTCCCGTAACGGCTCGTCCACGGTCATGTGTCCTGCGACCGCGACCATGCGCTGCGGCCGACACCGCCGACCGGCGCGAGAACGCGCGGTTGGCGGAGCCATCACGTCATGTCAGCCCGTGTCGTTCGCGCGCGCCGCGTCCGGTTCGCGCACGAATATCAGTCCGATGATTCCGCCGATCACACACACGGCAATCGGATAGACGAGTCCCGCGAATGGACTCTGGTAGGCGGCAACCATCGATGCCGCGATGAGCGGCGTGAATCCGCCGAACCAACCGTTGCCCAGATGATACGGCAGCGACATCGATGTGTAGCGGATACGTGCCGGATATGTCTCGACGAGGAATGCCGCCATCGGGCCATAGGAAAGCGTCACCAGGAACACCTGCACTGCCACGAGCAGGGACAACACGAGAATGTTGGGGTGCAGCGCCACCGCTGTCGCGCCTTCTCCTGTGACGGGTCCACCGGCCCACATCATTCCCCGATAGATCGGATACAACGTGAGCGCCGCGAGAAACAGCCCGCCGACGATCATGCGCTTGCGTCCGATGCGATCCGACACGGCGCCACTCAGCAGGTAGAACGGCGTGCCGAGCACGATGCCGATTGCCACCGTCACGTACGAATCGGTCAGCGACAGCTTCAGCACCTTCTGGATGAAGAAGAGCGCGAAGAACTGTCCGGTATAGAAGACCACCGCCTGCCCCGCCACGACCCCGAACAGCACCGACAGGAAGATCTTCCAGCGCTCTACCGTGCCGAACGCCTCACGGATCGGCATGCGGCTCACCGTGCCCTCCTCCTTCATCTTCTGGAAGACCGGCGACTCCTGCATGCGGCGCCTGATATAGTACGACATCACGACCAATAGCGCCGAGAGCAGGAACGGCACACGCCAGCCCCACGCCTTGAAGGCCTCCTCGCCGATCACGGCCCGTGTGCCGAGAATCACGATCAGCGAGACGAGCAGGCCGAGTGTCGCAGTGGCCTGGATGAAGGAGGTGAAATACCCGCGCCGGTGTGCCGGTGCATGTTCGGCCACGTAGATCGCGGCGCCCCCGTACTCGCCGCCCAGCGCGAGACCCTGCAGCAGTCGCAGGAGTACGAGCATGATCGGCGCAGCGATGCCGACGCTGGACACCGTCGGCAGCAGCCCGATACACGCCGTGGCCGCGCCCATGATCAGCAGTGTGACCATGAACGCATACTTGCGACCGACCATGTCCCCGATGCGCCCGAAGACGAGGGCGCCGAGTGGCCGCACGGCGAAGCCGGCGCCGAATGTGGCGAGCGTATTGAGGAACGCTGCCGTTTCGCTCGAGCTCGGGAAAAACAAAGGCGCCAGAATCGGCGCCAGTGTCCCGAACACATAGAAATCGTACCACTCAATGACCGTGCCGGCCGACGACGCCATCACCACCTGGCGTATCGTCTTCGCATCCAGTTCATCCGGTGTCCCGCCAACGCCTGCCCGACTGCCTGCCTGCACTGGTGAGGTCACCGATCGTTCTGCCATGCCGTCCCCGTCGTCGTTGTGGTCGGTCCTCGTTCAGCGCGAGTGGCCGTCATCCTCCCTGCCGTCGTCCTCGTCTTCGCCGCCAAAGCCCTGGACTCCCGTGATGTTACCCACTCTTTCGACACGAAGCACCTGCTTCTGCTTTTCATCACCGTAGAGCAGGGTGACGAGATACTCACCCGTCTTGACCAGTGGCGCGCCACCACCGCGCGCCGCACGACCAAGCGGCCCATCCTGCATGCCGCGGAACGCCATGAAAATGGCCTGCATGCCACCGGCCGGTGGTCCGCCGGCAGCGGTTGCTGGAGCTGCCGGCGCTGCGCCTTCTTGTTGTTGCGGAGCGGCAGGTGCGCCACCGGCGCGTCCACCGCGACCAGCCACCGGAGTCGCGCCCTCACCCGGTCGATCCGCGAAGCGCGGAATACCCGGCACTTGTGCTGCACCGCCTCCACCGCCCCCCCCGCCGCCGAAACCACCGAACTGCTCGATCAACTCTGCGGTGCGGCCGGACAACATCGCAGTCCGGGCCGTGCGCACCATGTTGCTGTCCATGCCCGACGCGAGCAGCGAGTCGAACACCTGACCGATCCGCACCATCGTCTTCACGCTGTCGCGCTTCTCGGCCGGCGACAGCGGCTTCGTCGGCGGACGCTTGCCGCGCATGTCCCACATCACGCGATGCACACCAACCTGACCGGGTCCGTTCAGCGTGCGCATCGTGTCACCTGCGGCATCGGTGATGACGATCTGCACGCGCTTGCCCGCCTGCGCTTCGGTGATGCGATACGCGATCTCGGCGCCGGGCGGCGGCGAGTTGGCCACGAACCGCTTATGTCCGTTCCCGCCTCCGGCGCTGCCGGCCGCGTCGGGCGACTGCCCCATCGCCAACGCGGTGCGCGGCGTGAAGAGATGCACTTTCTTCGTGGCGACCGTCGGTGTCATCTGCTGCAACGGTGCGATGTCCACGACATAGATCGCGCGGCCATGTGTGCCCGCAATCAGCTCATGGTCACGCGGATGGATCTGCAGATCATGCACCGGGACCGTCGGCAGGCCGGTCATGAAGCGCTGCCAGCTCTGGCCCTTGTTCATCGAGACGTATGCACCCACGTCCGTGCCGAGGAACAACAGGTCCGGATTCTCGGGGTCCTCTCGGATCACGTGCACGAAGTCCGGTGCACCGGACGGCAGCGTCGCCGCAAGGCTGGTGAACGTCGTCCCGAAGTCGTGAGTCGCGTAGACGTACGGCGTGAAGTTGCCGCGCCGATGATCATCGAACGTGATGTAGAATGTCGCCGAATCGTGATGTGATGCCTCGATCCGGCTGACGTACGTCTCGGCCGGCAACCCGGTGAAGCGCGTGGCGGGAATTCGCTCCCACATGGCGCCGTCGTTGCGCGTGAGCCAGACGTTGCCATCATCGGTGCCGGCGTACAGAAGTCCGGGACGGATCGGCGACTCGTTCAGCGAGACGATCGTCCCGAACGTCTCGGCACCCGTGGCATCGATCGTGATGCCACCGGTGGTCTTCGTGCTGACACGGATCTTCATCGTGTCGCGCAGCGAGAGATCGGGCGAGATCACCATCAGGTCCTCGCCGCGCTTCGTCGACTTGACGACACGATTCGCACCGGCGTAGAAGACCGATGGATTGTGCGGCGACAGGAAGAACGGCGTGTTCCAGTTCCATCGCATGTCGAATTCGGTGGAATCCTTGAGCTGCAATGCGCGGAGTGCCGCGAGGCGCCGCTTCTGCGCGGCTGTGGGCTGCGCCGTGGTGTCGCCACGTTCGATGATGATCGAGTCCTCGAACTGCATGTAGCGCGGCCGCCAGCTCGGCTTGACCAGGCTCTGACGCTCGCCGGTGGACATGTTCAGCCGACCGATGTTGCCGCCCTGGCTCTCGCTGTAGACGACGTCGGCGTCGGTCGGATCCTGGGCCGTGTAGAACCCATCGCCACCGCTGACATACACCCAGCTCTCGTTGCTGATCTGTCCGCGTACGCGACGGCTCGGGCCGCACCAGCTGCCGTTGTCCTGCAGGCCGCCACAGATGTGATAGGGCGTCGCCATGTCGAAGCTGATTGCGTAGAACTGCCCGATGTTGATCGTGGTGAGCGCATCGTAGCTGCCCCCCTTGTCCCAGGTCTGCGCCACACCACCGTCGTTGCCGACGATGATGTGCTCCGGATCCGTGGGATCGATCCACATCGCGTGATGGTCGACGTGAATGCCCTGCGTCGCATCACGCGCCGTCTTCCCGCCGTCGTCGGACACCTTCACGGGCGTGGACGACCAGTACACCCGATCCGGGTTGCGCGGATCGACGCGCACCTGCGAGTAGTAGAACGGGCGCGTGTTGTCGGTGTTGGTGCGCGTCCATGTCGCGCCGCCGTCCTCGCTGCGATAGAGACCGCTGTTCGACTTCTGCGCCGGCTTCTTCGCGTCCTTCACGGCGTTGGGCATGGTGTCGGCTTCGACCTGCGTGTACATGATCTTCGGATTCGAGCGCGCGATGGCAATCTCGATGCGTCCGAGCGTCGCGCCCGGGAACCCGCCGCCACTGACCTTCGTCCACGTCGCACCGGCATCGGTGGACTTCCAGAGCGCGGAGCCGGGGCCACCGCTCTGCAGGAAGTACGGGCCGCGCATGCGTTCGTAGCTGCTGGCCCACAGGATGTCGGGATTGGTCGGATCGAGTTGCACGTCGATGAATCCGGCGCGCTCACTGATGAACTTGACGACCGTCCACGTCTTGCCACCGTCGGTGGACTTGTAGAGACCACGCGCGTTGCTGGCGCGCCATGCCGATCCAAGGACCGCCATGTAGACGATGTTCGGGTCCTTCGGATGCACCTGGATGCGCCCGATGTGCTCCGTCTCGGGCAGCCCGAGGAAGTTCCACGTCCGTCCGCCGTCGGTGCTCTTGAACACACCACACCCGGGCGAGATCGAGTTGCGCGAATTCTGCTCGCCGGTGCCGGCGTAGATGGTGTTGGTATCGGACGGTGCAATCGCAAGGTCGCCCATCGACATGCAGCGCTGATTCTCGAAGATCGGCCGGAACGTCGTGCCGGCGTTGGTCGACTTCCAGATTCCGCCACCCGCTGCCGCGACGTAGAACGTCTTCGATGGTGACGGAATGCCCTCAACGTCCGTGATTCGTCCGCCCATGTTGGCCGGGCCTACGGCCCGCCAGCGCATGGCGGCGAGCGTCACGGAGTCGAGCGCTCCCGGCGCTTGTGCTTCGGACACGTGTGCACCGAGCGCCGCACCGACGGCGCCAAGCAGCAGTGACAGGCGGACAACACATCGCATGACGATTCTCAGGTGGGTGAATACGAACGCGACGTCCCGACCAGAGGGACGCCGACCCAAGGATACGCGCGTGCCGGCGGTTCGGTTGATGTGCGTCGCGATTCGCTCAGCGCGTGGTGCAGCCGACGGCACCGCGTGCGAAATCGAGGCGCGCGAAGGCACCCGAGACGTCACGGACGAACAGGACCCGTGTGTCGCGCGGCAGGGGAGCGGCTGCCGGAATATTCATGACAAATACATGATTGCGTGCAGACACCCGCCTGCGCAACGGCATCGCGGCGTCGAGACCGAGTCCTGAATCGGCGATGACTTCCGGCAACGCGCCAGCGGTGCTGAGCGGCGCGCGCGCGAGGCAGAGCTCCGTGCGGGAAATGCGCCGCGCACCGATCACGCCGGCGTCCACCGAGAGCCGCGTCCGCAACGTCGGTGCGATCGACGTGAGGCGAGGCGCACGCTGACCCGGCAGCACTCCCTGCACCGTCAGCTGTTCCGGAATGCACACGTTGCGACAGATGCCGTAGCGCATCGTGAGATTCACGAGTCGATCGACCTTCGTTGCGCTATCGACCGCAAATTCAACCAGCCACGGCACGTTACCCTCGAGCGTGTGTGTCGCACCGACCGAGGTGTGTGCGATCACGGGCACTGGCCACGTCTCGTTCAGCACGCGGACACCCTGAGGCAGACTCCACGACAGGCGTGTCGGAAGGCCTGTCTCACCCGGGTTGCGCCATGAGACATGCCATCCGGAATCGACGGCCAGCGTGACGAGCAGCCGCGCGCGTGTGCCGGACGAGCTGATGGCGTCGATCGAGGCGCGCGCGTGTTTCACACCGTCGCCGATCTGCGCCCGCGGCTGAGCGCGCAACACCGTCGCCGCACACAGGAGCGACAGGCAGGCGATCGCGCGTCGCATCACTTGAGCGCCTCCCGCACGAGCGCGTCGAAGCCCGGCGAATCGAGCTTCGGCGCCAATGACAGAATCCGTCCGTCGCGGCCCACCAGGATCGTCGTCGGTAACCACACTACCTCGAAGCGTTCGAGAGGTCCTCCACCATCCGGCGCCGTGCCCGCCCAGCCGTGCGTCCACGGCATCGGCTCACGTATCCGCCGGAACCGGTCGGCGGTTCCCTGCTCCTCGTCCACCGACACGGAGACGACGCGCAGCCCGCGCGATCCGTACTTCTCATGCAGCGCCCGAAGCGATGGCAGCTCGACGATGCAATCACGGCACCACGTCGCCCACACGTCGAGCAGATACACGCTGCCGCGCAACGAGGCATCGCTGATCGCCGCGCCGGAGCTGTCCAGTGATGGCACCGTGAAGGCAGGGACACGCCGTCCAGGTTGCAGCACGCGATTGTAACCCGTCAGCTTGAGCAGCGGGAATACGCGCGGATTGTCGTACGACTCGGCCGTGAATCGTGCCGTGTACGATTGCGCGGCGACCGTGTCGGCCGGCATGAACGTCTCGGCTGCCAGTTCATACAAGTCGAAGCGCGCTGCGGTGTCGCGCGCCGCCGTGATCGCGGCATCGAACGCCGATTTCACCTGCGCCACGACCTCCGGGGTGTTGAATCGCGCGTCACCGGACGCGTGCCGCGCCGCGTGCAGCAGCACTCGGCGTCGCATCACGTCGTCGAGATGCCAGAGCGGCGAGGCGGGCGTGAACTGCGCCATGACAAGGGCGCCGAGCTCCGGATCGGTCCGGCATTCACCGTCTGCACGCAGGAATTGGCGGATCAGGTCAAGACTGGTGGCGAGGCCGGTGATCGCAGGATCGGCCGTGGACACGCTCGCAGAGCCGATCACGCGCGCGATCTCCGTGTCAGCGCGCGTACGAACCGGTCGAGTCGTCAACGGCGCGGGCGCCATCAGCACACATCGCCGCGACGGCTCGTACGCGAAGATCGAATCGAGTTGCGCCACCACCGGCGCGATCGGATGGCCATCGAGCACACGCAACCCAGACGTACCTCCGAATGTGACACCGGTGGAGTCGTACACCAGTTCCACCGGTGCACCTGCCGTCGCCGCCACGAGGCCATCGTATTCACCGTCATCGCTCCAGCGGAACGCGCTGGCACCGGCGGGCGGCAGATATTGGCGCGCGGTGATGTCGACGACCCGATACGCAACCGTATCACGCCTGGCCCGCAGCGTTCCGGTCCGCCTTCCGTTGCCACGCGCCGAGAGCACGACGGCCGGCGGCATGTCGGGCCGTGGCTTTTCCGCATCACGCTCCGCCGCGATTCCAACGACAGGCCCCTTGGCCAGGCCAGTCGGCAGGCCGGCCAGAGTCACGACGACGTTCACTGTCGTTGGTGTCGTGACCGGCAGCGCGCGCTGCAGCCCGACGAATCCGACGCCCGCTACGCGCACTCGGAACGGCCCGCCGCCAGCGATCGAGACGCGGAACGTGCCGTCGGCTGCGGCGCGAACACGAATCGCACGCGCCGTCGCGCGGATCGGTGTCAGTTCGACATCGGCACGCACAGGGATACGACCATCGGCACCGATGATGCGACCGGCAACGACGGTGGAATCTGCACGCGATTGCGCGTGCATCGGGCCAAGCGGAATGGCGCACAGCAGGAGGGCCCGCGCCAGAAGCCTCGCGCGCTGGACGTCATGAGTCATCATGCACACACAACTTACGCGCGGCCGTCCGAATCGGGACCAGTGCGCTGCACTGATGCCGTTGCCGCTCATCGTTGGCGACGCACGCGCCACATCCTGTCACGCAAAAGGGCCGCCCCACGTCGGACGGCCCTTTTGCGTACCACGAGGAAGCACGTCAGCGATCAGTAAGGACGATGAAACGGTATGGTGCGCCACCGATGTTGTTGTCGGCTGCGACGATCGTGCGAGCACCATTCGCCGGCAATGCGATCGACGCGAGGTTGATCACCACATTCGCTGCCCGTGACCCTGCAGCGGTTCCCGCGGGGACCGCGCGGACCTGATACGTGCCAGGCGCGACCGACGGCAGGTACGCCAGACCCCTGTACGGCACGTTGGTGAGCACAGGTGTGGCCAGCGAGAGATCCGCACCGACCGCGGTCACGAAGACGTCGACGTTTCCGGCCGATGGAGCGACGTGCACCACGCGCACGCGCACCGTGCCAAGCGCCGGAGTCGTGTTGGTGTCCGTCGTCACGAACGCCGTGATGGCGGAGGCGGCGGCACCACCGGTGGCGTACACGGTGTAATCAGCCGCGTTCGCGATGGTGAGCGGGAACGTCGCGACGATCGCCGTCGTGTCAGCCGTGCGCTTGAGCACGAGCGACCGCGTCCCTGTCTGAATCGGCGAGTAGATCGCATTCGCCGGCGACGGCAGTGAAGACGGCGTCGTGCCACCGTACACGAGATTCACACCGAATGCGACATTTTCCAGCAGCACATTGACGCGCCCTTTCGTGGTGTCCGTGATCAGCGTGACGAACCGCACGCGACCTTGCGGTCCGGGAATGAGCGGATCGGTGGCGTCCTTGGTTCCGCATCCCGTGAGCAGCGCGGCGAGGCCAAGCACGGCGAGACTGGTACGATGCGCCACGCGCATAACTCCGGCAGAAATGAGTGTCATGTCAGTGATCCTCACAACGAACAGCCAGTGGGGAACACTGTCGGCTCGGCGGGATCGGCCGGCACATTCGTGTTGGCGTTCCGGTCGCCGATGGCATACGGCAGCCAGCAGCGCTGGCCATCGACCGGCAACGCCGGTGGCGCCGCGGGTCCGCGAATCGCATTGCGGCGTCGGGCATCTTCCCACCGAAGTCCGGTGCCAAGCAGTTCGTACCGGCGCTGCACGTAGATCTCGGCGAGCAACTGTGCCTGCGACTGGCCAGCGGTAAGCGCAGGAAGGCACGCCTTCGGATCATCGAGCCCGCGACCGCCGGTGCAGTCGGTGCGCACGGAATCGAGCGCCGCCTGTGAACCGGTGAGGTCGCCCTGGATGGCGAGCGCTTCGGCCTTGATCAGCAGCGCCTCGTCCGGGAAGTAGGCCGGCTGCGTGGCCGCTGAAATGGCGTAGCGGTTGCTGAATGGATCGAGCGGGCTCGTGGCGGTGCGACCGACGAGTGTGGTCGACGGAATGACGAAATAGGTGAAGCGTTGATCCTGCGGCAGCATCGATGTGCGGAACTGCCGGCGCACTGCGATGCCGTTGGTACCGCCGGTGACATTCGAATACGGGTTCACACCCGGCGCCGGATACGTGAACGCCGAGAATGCCGACGTGCCCGAGCGCCCGACGAGATTCGCCGCGGCAAGGGCCGTTGCGTTGTCGCCGGCCATTCGTGCATATCGCGCGCGGAAGATCTGGATCATGTTCGACAGGTTCACGCCGGGCGTGAGGATCGACGCCGTAAAGAAGGCACTCGGCGGCGTCCCGGCAATCTGCGCGGCGGCGGAATCGAGCAGCGCGCGGATGATCGGCAGTGCCACCGCGCGCGAGACGTACACCGGCGCCGTGATGTTGAACGTTTCGATCGGTACCTGCTGATACGATTGAATCGCCTCGCCGAGCGCTTCCGCCTTGAGCGCGTAGGCCAGGGCCTTGAGGCCGCTGCGCGTGCCGGCTTCGAAGGATCCGGACAGGTTGTCGGCACCGGCCAGCAGTTCGTCGGCCGTGCGGACCGTGCGGTAGATCGAGTTGAAAACGTTGTCGGCAATGCCGGTGCCTGGCGCCACGCTGCCCTGCTCCGCATCGCTGATCGAGATCAGGGCTGCAGCCGTCGCTGCGAATTCATCAGTCACCAAGCCCGCCATGTAGGCGTAGTTGAAATGCGAGGCGGCAAAACGTCCCTGCAAACCCGTTGCCAGTGCGATCACACCGTCGGGCGACGACGTGACCTGATCCTGCGTCGGGCTGTTCGGATTCTGCAAGTCGAGGCTGCAGGCACCGAGTGTCGTGGCGGCGAGAGCCACCACGCATCGCTTGAACATGCGCATGGGTGAGCGTCTCCGCTGATTAGTAGGTGAACCGCGCACTGACCGACCACACGCGTGGAATCGGATAGGCGCCGAAGTCGATGCCACGGTCGGCGGCAGTGGTCTGCACCGAACCGAGACCGCCGGCGTTGGTGCCGAATGCCGTCACTTCCGGGTCGTAGCCGGAGTATTTCGTCCAGACCCAGAGGTTGCGACCGGAGACCGTAAGGTCCACACCATCGCGGAAAATCCGCTTCACTGGTGACCAATCCACCGTGTAGCTGGCGGAGACTTCACGCAACTTCACGTAGCTACCATCCTCGATCCAATACTCGAAGATGCCTTGAGTTCGGGAATTGAAGGTGGGAGCGAGTTTGCGAGCATCGCCATACGGCAGCAACTCTCGCTGATACGAGGCGGAGTTGTTCGAAATGACGGAGTTTTGCGCACGCGTCGACAAATTCAGCACGTCATTTCCAAACGTGCCATCAAAGAGAGCACGTAGGCGCAGTACTTTACCTATCGTGATCTCATTGAGGATTGAACCGAGCCACGATGGATTCGGGTCGCCGATGACCTTGTTCAAGGAATCGTTGCACGTCCCGCCGCTGATTGCGACACGCTGCGCTGCGTTACCCATGTCCGCTGTCTGGTTGCTGCGGCGATATCGTCCCAGTGAGTCCAGCAGCAATGCGCCGGTCACACAATTCCGCGCGGCGTACGATCCGTAGAACACACCCACCGGCTCGCCGGCACGAATGCGGTTCGGATATCCGCCTGCCGACTGGAAGTCGAGAATCGAGAGGCTCTCGACATTGTTCTTGTTGCGCGTGTACGTGACCGTCGATTCCCATCGCAGGTTCTTCTGGTCGACGTTCACGGTGCGCACGAGCAACTCGATGCCCTTGTTGGACATCTTTCCGATCGGTGCGAACTGACGCGAGAACCCGGTGCTGGTCGGCAGTGGCTGGAAGAAGAGCAGGTCCGACACGAGACGATCGTAGTACGTCGCCTCGACACCGACACGGCCGCCGAGTGCACTCACTTCGGTGCCAAGTTCCCACTCACGCGCGCGCTCGTTCTTGAGCGATTCATTGCCGAACGTGATGTCGTTGACGAAGCCGGGCCGTCCACCGAATGCCGCATTCGTGTACGTGACATACTGTGAGTACGCATTCGTGGCGCCGGGCTGCGAGCCGGCCCAGCCAAGGGCGCTGCGCAGGCGCACGCTATTGAGCAAGCCGGGTTCGTTCTCTCGCAGCACGTACGACGCCGAGAACTTCGGGAATGCCTGCCAGCGCTGCTGCGGTGCGAACGTGGACGATGCGTCGTAACGCACGGCTGCCGAAAGATAGAGCTTGTTCCACGCCGCCAGATCCTGCTGCGCGAAGAAGCCGAGCGTGCGCAACTGCGTGAATCGCTGCGTACCGAAGGGCACGGAACCGGCGTTGACCAGTTCACCCACGGGCGCGAGACCGTTCGCACCCGACTGGGTGAGGTTGAGCGTCTGCTGGGTGTAGTTGAAGCCACCGGTCGTCTTCCACTCGAACGTCTGGCCGGGATTCCACGAATAGCCGGCGACGAGATCCTGATTGATCACGCGCGTGTTCTGGTAGACGGACTGCGCCTGACCAGTGGACAACGGTGCCGTGCCCAGCACCGCACCACGCGGAACGAACTGCCCCTGCTCGAACGCCGCGTTGTCGAGCCCCGCGGTGTAATCGACGAGCAACTTCGGTATCGGCGTCCAGGTGAACTTGGCCGAACCGATGAATCGGTTGATGGTCTGCGGATTCTTGATGCGTGCGATGGCGAGCAGCGGATTTGTGCCAAGGGTCGGCGGCAACGGATAGATGCCGTTCACCGGACGGTAATCGTATTGCGTTGGCGCGAAGAACAGCGAACCCATGATGCCGTAGTCATTCTGCTCGCCGAACGCCTGGAAGGCATTCTTCGTCGTCACGAAGTTCGTGCTGACGTTGGCGATCAGGGTCGACGAGAGCTGCTGCTGCAGGTTGATGCGTGCCCCCTGCCGCTTCGACGACGTGGAGCGGATGATGCCCTGATCTTCGGAGGTGTTGGCGCTGATGAAGTAGCGCGTCGCTTCGCTGCCACCTTCCAGCGACAGGTTCTGCTCATACGTCGGCGCGCGTCGGAAGATCTCGCGCTGCAGGTTGAACCGGGAGATCGGATTCCCGTTCACGTCGTACGGATAGAAGTTGAACGGCTGCTCCTCGCGCAGTTCGTTCGAGCCGACTCGCGTGGAGAACGAGACGCGCGGCTTGCCGATGGCGCCGCGCTTGGTGAAGATCTGGACGACGCCATTGTTGGCGCGCGAGCCATACAGCGCCGCCGCGGCCGCGCCGCGCAGGATCTCGATGCGATCGATGTCGGCCGGGTTGATGTCGGCCAGTCGATTCTGCGGATTGGAGCGGCCACCGAGATCGGTCAGCTGCGCCGACCCGTTGTCGACGATCACACCATCGATGATGTAGAGCGGGTCGGAGCCGGAGATGAAGCTGTTCGTGCCGCGCAGGCGCACCGAGATGCCGCCGCCGCCCGGACCGCCGGAATTCTGCGTGATCTGCGCGCCGGCGATCTTGCCCTGCAACGCCTGATCGACCGTCACCGACAGCGCCTTGGCAATCACCGTCGAGTCGACCGTGGCGATGGACGTGCCAACACGCCGCCGCTCGGTCGGCGACGCCGTGCCCGTGACCACCACTTCCGACAGATTGATCGCGCTGACCGACAGTGCGGCATCCACCGTGACAGTGCTGCCCGCCAGAACCTGCACCGTCCTGTTGACGGGCTGAAAGCCGATCCGACGGATCTGGATGACGCGCGCACCAGTCGGCACGGCCACCATGGTGTATTCACCGGTGGCCTGACTGAGCGCGCCGACACGCGTGCCGACCACGGATATCTGCGCATCGGCCAGCCCGCGGCCGGACGAGGCTTCCGACACCTTGCCACGGATCGTTCCCGTGGCGGCTTGCGCGGTCAGCAGTGTCGGCGCTGCGACCAGCAGCACGGCGACAGCGCGGACAGCGCGGCGAACAAAAAGAGAAGTCATGCACGTCCTCCGGACGGACAGAGCGGACGAACCCAGGGTCCAGGCAGCGGGGATTGCCACCCGAAGGGTTGAACCGGTCAAGGTTACCGTGACGTGACGGAGCGGGCAATCGAATTTCATTCCCGGCCTTCGGCGTTTACCAGCAGGCCTGCACCGCGTCACGGCCAGGACTGGGCGCACGGGGGTGACCATCTGCCGCACGGTCGAGTATTCCTCCTGTATCAGCGTCGCTCGGAATCCGAACGTCGCCTCCCATCACGCGCACCATGGCCCTGCCCCGCCCTCTTCAGCTCGATCGCAGCGCCTCCAGCTCCGCGCCGGCCGCCGATGTCCTGGCCATCCGTGCGCGTGATGGTGAGCCGGGTGCGTTCACCGCGCTGGTGGAGCACATGCATCCGCGCGCGGTGCGTTTCGCGAGTCAGATGACCGGCGCGACGCGTGATGATGTCGAGGACATCGTGCAGGACGCCTGGATCCGGACCTTTCGTGCCCTGCCCCGATACGACGAATCGCGGTCGTTCGAAAGCTGGTTCTTCACGATTCTCGCCAACTGCTGTCGCAGCCTGCGCGTGAAGCTGCGTCGGTGGAGCCTGCGCGCGCAGCCGCTCGACGATCAGATGCGTGACGATGCCATCGATCCATTGATCGCGACCAGTACACGCAGCGACGTCGCGCGCGTGTATCGCGCACTCGCCACGCTGCCGGCGATGCAACGCGAGACCTTCCTCCTGCATCACGTGGAAGGCTTCGGCTACGAGGAAATCGCCGAGATCACCGGCGTTGGTGTGTCGGCGTGCAAGATGCGCGCGAAACGCGCCATGGATGCGGTACGCGAGCTGCTTCGCGAGGACAACCCCGATGCCTGACGACCTGCCGACTGTGGATTCCCGACTGGACGCTGCGCTGGGCGCAATGCGTGAGACACCGTCGCTCCCGAGCGGCGTCTCTTCCCGCGTCGCGGCGCGCGCCGTACTCGCC
>JACMLX010000213.1 GCA_014379355.1 Gemmatimonadaceae bacterium | reverse complement strand
CCGGCGGCAGCACGGATCGCCGTCCAGCCTGGGCCCGCCGGTTTCACTTTCTGCACGAATGCAATCAGCGTCTTGCGATCGGTGGTCGGGCCGACGAACGCGGTGATCAGCCAGGCCACCGTCGTGATGCCGACCTGGATGATCGTCGTGGTGGCGAAGCCCGAGTCGGGCATCAGCTTCGGCACCGCCACCGCCGTGATCAATGATGCGCCCATCGCCACGATTTCACACCATGCCGACACACGCCACCAGAACCAGCGCGCGATGTAGAGCAGGCCCGTGCCGGCACCGATCGACAGCAGGATCTGGAATGCCTGCTGCGCAGAGCTGAGCGTGAGGCTGAGCAACGCGGCGACGACATACAATAGCACCGTCGCGAGTCGGCCCGTGTTCACGTAATGCTCCTCGCTCGCGTCCTTCTTCACGAAGCGACGGTAGAAGTCGTGCACCAGGTACGATGATCCCCAGTTCAGGTGCGTGAGGATCGTCGACGAGTTGGCAGCCAGAAGGCCACCGATCATCAGGCCGACGAACCCGACGGGCAGAAACTTGAGCATCGCCGGAAAGGCCGAGTCATGGCCGATCAGTGCAGCATCAGCACCGGGGAATGCGGCCTTGATCGAGGCCAGGTCAGGATAGATGATGATCGAGCAGAGCGCCGTGATGATCCACGGCCAGGGCCGCAGCACGTAGTGCGCGATGTTGAAGAACAGCGTGCCGCCGAGCGCATCCTTCTCGGACTTCGATGCCAGCATGCGCTGCGCGATGTACGAGCCGCCACCGGGTTCCGCACCAGGATACCAGTTCGCCCACCAGCTGATCGCGATCGGCAGGATGAAGATCATCAGCGCCAGCTCCGACATGCTGAAATTCGGAAGCATGTCGAGAATCGGCTGGCCGGATCCATCGGACACCGACATGATCGGCTGCGGATTCGCACCCGTCGAATTCACGACCTGCAGTGTCGAGAGTCGCGCGACGAGCACCTTGAGGCCGACCCAACCACTCGCGTCGCCGGCGATGCGCCGACCGACTTCCACCAGCGAGAACCACGCGGCAGCAAACACCGCGGTCATCTTGATGAAGAACTGAATCATGTCGATCACCAGCACGCCCCACAATCCGGAGTGCGCCGCGAAGACGACGTTCAGCAGTCCGCACAGCACGATCGTCTGCCACGCCGGCATGCCAAACAGGATGTTGGCGATCTTGCAGGCCGCGAGCGTGACGGTGCCCATGATGAAACAGTTGAAAAACAGGCCGAGGTATACGGCGCGAAACCCGCGCACGACCGAGGCCGATGTTCCGGAATACCGCAGCTCGTAGAACTCGAGGTCCGTGAGCACACCGGAGCGGCGCCAGAGGCGCGCGAAGAAGAACACCGTCGCGAGCCCGGTGAGCACGAACGCCCACCATTGCCAATTGCCGGCGACACCGTAGCGTCGCACTTGCTCGGTGACCCAGTTCGGCGTGTCTGACGAAAACGTGGTGGCGACCATCGAGAGGCCGGCCAGCCACCAGGGGACATTCCGTCCCGAGGCGAAGAATTCCGACGTGCTGGCGCGCGACCGCTTGGCGAGGAACAACGCCGGAACGAAACAGACGAGAATCGTGGCGAGTGCGATGACCCAGTCGATCCAGGAGATATTCATGCGCGGAAATCGGGGTGACGGTCATGCGCGGTCGCGTTCGTGCGGCGTGTGTCGGCGCGCGAACGCTGCAGAGGTACCGATCCCCGCGCGCGGGCGCAAGCGGCCGGATTCGTCGCGCTGATCGTCCACGAGAGACACAGCCTCTGCCTCCTGACGCGTCAGCACTAACTTTCGCCACCATCGACGAGCTCCTCGTGATTCCATTCCATCCCGCGCCGGATTCTGCGGAACTGCCGGCGCGTTTTCCGACTCCCTTCGACCGCAGCGCCGTGCATCCACTCGCTCGGCGCGCTGCCGACGAGACCATCGCGATGCTGCAGTCGCCGGCAGCCGCTGCGTGGGGCCTCGATGCGACGGGTGGCGGCAAGATGTTCGGCGTGCTGGTCGTGAAGGCGCGCGACGGGACTGTCGGATACTTGCGCGGCTTCTCGGGCCAACTCGGCGGACAGTGGACCATCGAGGGCTGGGCGCCGCCGGCGTTCGACCCTGCCGCGCGTGATGCCATCTGGATCGCAGGCGAAGTAGAGATGCTGGCGATGACGGCCGAGCGCGATGTGCTGGCGCGGGATCCCGCGCACGGCCCGGGCAGCCCGTCCGTCACGCTGCTCGATGCCGCACGCAGAGCCCGGTCACGTGAGTTGCTGCCACTGATCCAGCAGACGTACCGACTCGCGAATGCCCGCGGAGACGTGCGCACCGTGCGGGAGCTGTTCGCACCGGCAGAACCGCCCGGCGGCGCCGGCGATTGTGCGGCGCCGAAGTTGCTCGCGCAGGCCTATCGTACTGATATGATACCAATCGCACTGGCCGAATGGTGGTTGGGTGCGCCACCGCGGACCGGTGACCGGCGGGCCGGCTCCTTCTATCCCGCCTGCCACGGCAAGTGTGCGCCGATTCTCGCGCACATGCTGCAGGGTCTGCCGGCCGACCCGCATCCCGTCTTCGGTGCCGAGCCCATCGCCGCGGACGAACCACGCGTCATCTTCGAGGATGAGCACCTGCTGGTGATCGACAAGCCGAGTGGCCTGCTATCGGTTCCGGGGCGCAGCGGTCTGCTGCAGGATTCGGTGGTGACTCGCTTGCGGGCGCGATATCCCGGCGCGACGGGTCAGATGGTGGTGCATCGACTCGATCTCGATACATCCGGCATCATGCTCGCCGCGAAGAATCTTCCCACCTTCGTCGCGCTGCAGCGTTGCTTCGCGCTGCGTGACGTCGCAAAGCGCTACGTGGCATGGCTGGACGGCACGGTAGCTGGCGACCACGGTGTGATCCACCTGCCGTTGCGCGTGGACATCGACGACCGCCCGCGCCAGATCCATGATCCTGTGCACGGCAAGGATGCCAGTACGTCGTGGGAAGTGCTGGAGCGCACGAACGGGCGCACCAGAGTCGCGCTCACGCCGCACACTGGTCGCACACATCAACTGCGCGTTCACGCGGCCCACCCCGAGGGGCTGGACGCGCCGATCGTCGGCGACCGCCTCTACGGCCGCGCCGCGCCGGAGGACGGCGTGCGACTGATGTTGCATGCCGAGCGCGTGTCGTTCGTGCATCCGCACACCGGCGCGCAACTGACGGTGGAGCGGCCGGCACCGTTCTGATTGCGGGCGGAAGCTGTTTCGCGACCGGTGCCGATGCGCGAGATTCCGTCACCCCCGACACGCCCGACCGGACCTCCGACGGAATCTCACGATGCGTACGTCATCCATGCTGCGCGCTCGCACCACTGTCACATTCGCACTTCCGATCGTGATGCTGACGATGGCGGGCTGCCATCGTGTCTCACTCAACGCCCAGGAAGAAGCCGTGCGCGTGATCCGCGACGCATCGCAGGTGTCGGAATGCCGATTCGTGAGCGATGTCGAATCGTCCGACCGCATCACCGGGGGGCTGATCAACCGCGAGAAAGCCGAGGAGAATGCGTACAAGATTCTCAAGCAGAAGACGGCGAAACTCGGCGCGAACACGGTCCTGATCGCCGCCGCGTCGTCCGGCTACACCGGCTCGGAAATGAAGGGCAAGGCGTACGCGTGTCGCGGCACGTGAGCTGAGACGCGAAACGAGGCGATGGGCCGCCCTGCCCTACCGCCTCGCCTCACTGGTCCGGCCACGATGCATCGTTCCTGGTCAGCTTCGCCCTGCCCGACGCGCCAACCCGGTCGGAGTCAGCGCGCCTTTCCAGCCTCCGCAGCCAGCGCGAAGGTCTGCGCCGGAGCGGCGGCCCCCAGGGCGCGGTCCAGATCGGCCAGCAGATCCTGCACATCCTCGATGCCGACCGACAGTCGGATCAGGTCGGGAGTGACGCCCGCAGCCAGTCGCTCCCCTTCGGACAGCTGCTCGTGGGTCGTGGACCAGGGGTGAATCACGAGACTCTTCGCATCGCCGACGTTGGCCAGCAGCGAGAACAACTTCAGCTCCTTGATCACCGTGCGCGCGACGGTTTCCTGTTCGTCGACGGTCGCATCGTCGCCGGCGTTCACGCCGAACGTGAGCACACCACCGAAACCGCCGGAGAGGTACTTCTTCGCCAGCGCGTGCGTGGGATGTGTGGCGAGACCCGGATACTGGACCCAGGACACCGCCGGGTGCGATTCGAGAAACTGTGCGACGCCAAGTGCGTTGTCGACGTGGCGCTGAATTCGCAGATGCAGTGTCTCGATGCCCTGCAGCAACAGGAACGCATTGAACGGCGACAGTGCGGCGCCGATGTCGCGCAACAGCAGCACGCGCAGGCGCAATGCGAACGCCGCGTTCACCGGACCGTTGCCCAGATCCACTGCGCTGAACGCGTCGGCGAACACGAGACCGTGATAGGCGGCTTCCGGCGCGTTGTAGAGCGACGCGAATCGGGGCGCGTTCTTCCAGTCGAACCGTCCACCGTCCACCACCACACCACCGATCGCCGTGCCGTGCCCGCCGATCCACTTGGTGGCGGAGTGCAGCACGATGTCGGCGCCATGCTCGAGCGGCCGGCAGAGAATGGGCGTGCCGAAGGTGTTGTCCACGACCAGCGGAATGCCGGCGCGATGTGCGACGGCGGCGAGTGCCTCGAAATCGGGGACATCGAGTCTCGGATTGCCGATCGTCTCGACGTAGATGGCCCGCGTGCGGTCCGTAATGGCATTGGCGAACGCCTCCGGCCCATGCGCGAGATCGACGAACCGCGTCGTGATGCCAAGCCGCGGCAGTGTGTGGGCAAGCAGCGCATACGTACCGCCGTAGAGCGACGTCGCCGCGACGATCTCGTCTCCAGCCTGCGCCAGGTTGAGCAACGCGAGCGTCTGTGCGGCCTGGCCGCTGGCTGTGGCAACGGCTGCCACACCGCCCTCCAGTGAGGCGATGCGGCGCTCGAACACGTCGGTCGTCGGATTCATGATCCGCGTGTAGATGTTGCCGAACGCGCGCAGGCCGAACAGGTCGGCGGCGTGGTTCGGATCATCGAACACATAGGACGTCGTGGCGTAGATCGGCACGGCCCGCGCGTGCGTCGTGGGATCGGCGTGTTCCTGTCCGGTGTGGACGGAGCGTGTGCCGATGCCGAGGGGCAGCGGGGTGGTACCGGCAGCAGGGGTCGTCATGTTCGCCTCCGAGGCGAATGAAGTGCTGCCGCCCGGTCAGCGTGCTGCGATGCGGAGTGTCACGCGACGCGCGACAGGTCCGCACACAACAAGGCCCGGCAAGCTGGAGGCCGCCGGGCGCTCGCGTTTTAGCTCTTTATTTTGCGTGGCGGCAAGAGGCGGCAAATGACCACGGACATCGATTGTGCAATGACTGTAGTCACCACCTGTTCATCGCGTCAAGGGGTGCGCGGACGGCCCAGATCGCCGAAGTCGGGCTCATCAGGACAAGTTCGCGGCTGCCGCGCGATATCGTCAGGTACGGCTCGCGCGGCACATGACGGTGCCTACGAGCGCAGAACCAGCGGGGGAGAATACGTGAAACGGATCGAGACGCCGAGAACTTGCCTCCGGGAGATGCATGACACGGATGCAGCCTTCATCTGCGATCTGCTCAATCAGCCATCGTTTCTGCAGTACATCGGCGACCGTCACGTGCGGACGCCGGAGCAGGCGGCCACATTCATCGAGACGCGATACCGTCAGAGTTATCGTGATCACGGCTATGGATTGTACGTCGTCGAGCAGCGCGACACTGCAGTGCCCATGGGGATATGCGGATTCGTGCGACGCGATGTGCTGCCGGATGCCGACATGGGTTTCGCCTTCCTGCCACAATTCGAGGGATGGGGCTACGCGTACGAAGCGGCGACGTCCGCACTGGAACATGCCCGCGTGACGCTGGGATTGACGCGAGTGCTCGCGATCGCACAGCCCGACAACGCACGCTCGCACGCGCTGCTGCGGCGTCTGCGTTTCGACGTGAGCGGCGAGGTGCTGCTTCCCGGCGAGACCGTCACGCTGCGCCTGTTCGTGCGCGAACTCAACGCGGTCCGGCGGCCACTTTCGCCCTGAACTCGGCCAGCCAGTTGAGCGCGACGATGGTTTCCGGCGCGCGTGATTCAGTCGGCGCGATCATCACGAAGCGTCGCCCATCCGGCATCACATCGTAGTTGCGGTGCGGCATCGGCATGTCGCCATCGAACGTGTCCGTGAACAGCGCGCGCCGACGCGTCACCTCGCGGGGTTCAGTGGACGAAATCGTGGCCGCCATCATCCGTCGGTCCGCGCGATAGAAGATCGTGCGACCATCGGGTGACCAGGCGGGTTCCGTTCCGCCGTCGATGGAGACCTGTACCGTGCTCCCAGGACCCGGAAATGGACGCAGGTACACCTCGTATCGGCCGGATTCGCTGGCTGCCCACGCGAGCCATCTCCCGTCGGGCGACAGCGTGGGCATGAACGCGTCGTGCGCCGCCTGCACCACTGCAACCGGCATCGTCTCCGTGGCACCGGCGCGCCAGATGCTCCACGGTCCATTCACGCGACGCTGAAAGAGCAGGACGTTCGGGTCGTGGGATGGACTCGCGGCAAATGCGCCCGACGACGCGACGACGCGGCGCGGCGATCCGCCGCCTTCGATCGGCGTGGTCCACAATGCATCGCGGCCGTCCTGTGACGAGACGTAGACGATGTCGCGATCACCGGCGTCGAAGGCCGGACCCAGCGCAGACCCGACGGTGGTGATCCGTCGCTCCGTGCCGCTAACCAGATCGTACATCCACGCATCGCTGCCTTGCGACGTGACACGTTGCACCACGATGCGACGGCCATCGCGCGAGACACGAGGATTCATGAACGCGCCGCTCAATCCGGCGCGTACCGGCGTGGCGGTGCCGGCCGAATCCACGATCACCGGCGCGTTGGACGGCAGCACGAGTCGCGAATACAGCAGCGTACCGTTGCGCGCGAGCGTGACCTTGTCGATGCCACCGCCTTCCTGCTCCAGCACGGGTTGCGGCTCACCGGTGACTTCGGCGCGCTCGGGGTCGAATCGCACCGCCATCAATGCGCGAGCGTCCGCGCGCACGTACAGCAGCCATCCGTCGACGTATGCAAATGCGCCACGCGCAATGAGGTGCAGCGACGTGTACGCTGCCGGCGCACGCTCGGCATCGCCCATTCGCATCACGCACAGTTCGCCGACTTGCACACTCGGGCCCGAGCGATCGCGCAAGGCCGTGAAGACGATGAAACGACCGTCGCTCACCGAGAGCGGCAGCAGATGTGCGGTGTCGTGACGCGACGTGTCGATCTGCGTGATGACACGCGCCGGGCCCCCGGCTGCCGACACGAGCGCCAGGCCGCGCTCTCCTGGGCTGTCGAAGACGACCGCGCTGTCGTTCAGCCAGGTGGTGTTCGTGTAGCGGAAGACGCTGCCCAGATCCGTCATGTCGCTGCCATCGACGCCGATGCGCAGGAGCCGATCATCATTGGTGGTGAACGCGATGCGACGACCGTCCGGCGAGACGGCCGCGGCGAGTGCACCATGCGTGCCGTCCAGTGCACGTGCCTCGAGCTCGCTCACACGCCGGACGAAGACCTTGCGACCGGATTCGGCATCGCCGGCGTACACCAGCGCTGCACCGTCGGGGGACAACGTCGGCGCACGGCCGATCGCCGCATCGGGGATCGGCGCGACCGCGAATCGCGCGGCAGTGGGGACCACAGGCGACGTCTCGCGCGGACGCATCATCCACGCGCTCGCCGCGACGGCCGCGAGCGCGAGTCCAGCGCCAACCACCCGCGCCGGCGTCGCACGCGACGATTCGTGTGCCCGGCTGCTGCTGACTGGGAGCGAAGCGGCTGACACCAGGGCATCGCGCATCGCGCGAGCGGAGGCATACCGATCACCCGGCTGCTTGGCGAGCGCCCTGGCGATCACATCCGAGACCGCCACACTGATCGACGGACGCAGCAGGTGCACCGCAGTCGGCTGCTCGGCACGCACCTTCGCCAGCACGCCCTGCACCGTGCTGGCGACGTGCGGCGGGTCGCCCACCAGCATTTCGTAGCATATTGCACCGAGCGAGTACAGGTCCGTCCGGCCGTCCACCCGGTCGGCGCCGGCGGCCTGTTCGG
>JACMLX010000212.1 GCA_014379355.1 Gemmatimonadaceae bacterium | reverse complement strand
GCGATGTCGCCGTCGCGCATGCGAGTACGACACCGGCGCCGCCCGCTGCGAAGTGGGCACAGCCGGCGCCTCCGCCGACCGCGGTAATCCCTGCCGCGCAGCCCGTCGTCACGCCGACGACGTCGCAGCCAACCGCCGCTGGCATGCCGCCGGTGCCAGACCTGCATCGAGTGCTCGACGGCTGGGATTCTGTCATCGCGGAGCTCAAGCGGCAGGGACGCGGCATGCTCGCTGCTCTGCTGGCACGGGTGCAGCCGACGGCGATCACCGGCGGCGGCCTGCTCACGATCGAGTGTGACGATCCCGGCGACTTTCCGGTCGTGACCGACGGGCTGCCGCAGATCACCGAGGCACTCCGCGAGGCGATGCCGGCGATCGGTCGGGTGCAGGTCAAGCCACCGGCAGAAGGTGCACCAGCGACCCGGGATCGCCTCACGACCGAAGCCGTGAAGCAGGAGCGCGTCGCGTCGCTGACGCGGCAGCATCCTGTCCTCGGTGCTGCAGTGGACGCCCTCGATCTCGAACTGCTGGAGTAGCCGGCAACCAGCCGGTAGCTTTCACGTACTCTTTCCCTCGCCCCACCCGACGATGGATTTCATGAAGATGATGCAGCAGGCCCAGCAGATGCAGGGCAAGCTGGCTGAGCTGCAGGATGAACTGGCAAAGCGTACCGTGACCGGTTCAGCCGGCGGTGGCATGGTCACGGTCGAGGCTGACGGCAAGGGCACCGTCAAGCGCATCAAGATCGACCCCAGCCTGATCGGCGGCGGCGACGTCGAGCTGCTCGAGGACCTGGTCACCGTCGCCGTCGGTGATGCCCAGCAGAAGGCCGCCGCGCTCGGCCAGGATGAGATGGCGCGACTCGCAGGCGGACTGGGCATTCCCGGTCTCAAGCTCCCGTTCATGTGAGCCGTGTCGGCGATTGACGAGTTGGCGAGCGAGCTCGCCCGACTCCCCGGCATCGGCCGCAAGACCGCGATGCGGCTCACCTACCATCTGCTCAAGCAGCCGGCCGCGCAGTCACGCCGCCTCGCGGATGCGCTGGTAGGGCTTACCGAACGCATCCGTCAGTGCGAGATCTGTTTCAACCTGACCGAGGCGCCGCGCTGCGCGATCTGTTCGGACCCGCGGCGTGACGGAAACACCATCTGCGCAGTCGAAGAGGCAGCGGACATTGGTGCGATCGAGCGGGCTGCCGAATTCCGGGGCGTCTACCACGTCCTCGGAGGTCGGATTTCGCCGCTCGATGGCGTCGGTCCTGCAGACCTGACGATTGCCGCGCTCGTGGACCGGGTGCGGACTGGTACCATCACCGAAGTGATTCTCGCGACCAACCCCTCGATGGAAGGCGAAGCCACCGCAATTCATCTGCAACGCCAACTGCTGCCGACCGGAGTGCGCATCACGCGCATCGCGCGCGGCCTGCCCGTTGGTGGCGATCTCGAGTATGCGGATGGTGTCACCATCGCGCAGGCGCTTTCGGCACGTCGGGAGATGCAATGATCGTGACGCGTGCGCGCCGCGTGTCATCACGCAGCGCGGTGCCGTATGTGCTCGCCGGTTTTGCGGGCGGCGTCGTCGTTGGTGCGATGGCGTGGCGGCGACAGCAGAATGTCGCACATGATCAACTTTTCGCGGCATCGGCAGTGCGGCGCGTCGCAGCCATTGGCTTTCTCACACGCACGCCATCGGTCGAAAACGCGCGGTTGCTGCGCGACTACATTCGTTGGGAGCGTCGCCCGACGCTTCGCCGGCGCGCTGAACATGCGCTGGATCGCCTTCTTCTCGCTCTCGAGTCGTGAGCGCCGATATGTCTCGCGCATCGCATTGGTCTTTCACGCAGGACGACGCGGACAACATCTCGCGCATCCTGATGAATTTTCTGCAGGAGACGAACAGCCGCAGTGCGCTGCTCGTCGATCGCTCCGGACAGCTGGTCACGACCGTCGGGGAACAGCCGCAGTTCGATGCCACCGCGTTCGCTACGCTCGCCGCGGCTGACTTCAGCGCGAACGATCAGCTGGCGAAGCTGATCGGCGAAACCGACTTCACCACGCTCTTCCATCAGGGCGAGCGGGATTCGATGTACGTGGCCGATGTGGCCCGTCGGCTGATCCTCGTGGTGCTGTTCGATCAGCGGACGACACTCGGGCTGGTGCGGCTGCGCCTGAAGGCCGCCGTCAATGACCTCAACGCGGTGTTCACCCGGCCGCAGGAACCGCAGCCTGCCGATTTCGGCGCCTCCCACCTGCTCGCCGGTGCCGAAGACGACATCGATCGGCTCTTCAGCTAATTCGACCCCCACGACATGTCGGTCATCAACTACGCGTCGCGCGAGATCAACTGCAAGATCGTCTACTACGGTCCCGGACTCGGCGGCAAGACAACGAATCTCGAGCATGTGTATGCCCGTGTCGCTCCCGACACACGCGGCAAGCTCATCTCGCTGGCGACCGAGAACGAGCGCACGCTGTTCTTCGATTTCCTGCCCGTCGATCTGGGCACGATTCGCGGTTTCAAGACGCGTTTTCATCTCTACACCGTGCCCGGGCAGGTCTACTACAACGCCAGTCGCAAGCTGATCCTCAAGGGTGTCGATGGCGTGGTGTTCGTCGCCGATTCGCAGGTGGAACGCCAGGAAGCGAACGTCGAGGCGATGCAGAACCTGTACGACAACATGGCCGAGTACGGGTACGACATCACGCGCATGCCATTCGTGATCCAGTACAACAAGCGGGACCTGCCGAATGCCGCCCCGATCGATGAACTCGACCAGCTGCTGAATCCGGGCTTCGAGGTCGTGGACCCGGCCCGCCAGCGTCAGATGACGGACCCGAACAATCCGTCGCGACTGCTGGTCGAGCAGCTGCCCACGGGCGAGTGGGTCGAACGGGTACCGAGCGTCGAGGCGGTGGCAGTGGCGGGAGACGGGGTCTTCGATACGTTGAAGGCAGTCAGCAAGCTGGTGCTCAAGAGCCTCGCGTCGTCGAGCTGAATTCCGGACTCCTGTGAATCTCCCGAACGCACTCACCGTCGGACGGATCGCCATCACGCCACTCGTGGCGGTGTTGCCGTTCGTCAACGGGTCGACCGTGCGGGCGATTGCCTTTGGCTTGTTCGTCCTTGCTGCCGTGACCGACTACGTCGACGGCTATCTCGCGCGCCGTGAGAACCTCATCACGGATCTGGGCAAGTGGCTCGACCCGCTGGCCGACAAGCTGCTGCTGCTCGGCACCTTCGTGCCGATGTACTGGTTGATGCGCGGGGTGCCGATGCTCCAGCGCGCTGGCGAATCGATTCCGCCGGACGGCCGGTTCCCGACGCTGCTGGCATCGATGTGGGTCTCGCTGCCGCTCTGGGTGGTCGTCGTGGTCCTCGGGCGTGAGGCGTTCATGACCGGATTCCGTGAACTCGCCAAGCGTCGTGGCGTCGTGATTTCGGCCATCGGTCCCGCGAAGTGGAAGACCACCTTCCAGAGCATCTGGATCGGCGCGGCGTACTGCTGGTTCTTCACGGCGACGCTGGCGAAGGAACGCGGGTGGGGTGGCAACTGGTGGTCCGCGTATGCCCAGTTCAATGGCGTCGTGGTGGCCCTCAGCATGATCGGTGCGGTCGCACTCACTCTCTGGTCGCTCGGCCTCTACGTCCAGCGCTACGGCAGCATCATCGCGGCCCCGACCCGCAGTCACGCGGGCTGACGGTGCCGGGTCACCGCCCATGAGCGAATCGGTCGAGATCGTCACCATTGGTGACGAACTCCTGCTCGGCACGACCATCGACACGAATGCGGTGTTCCTCGCACGCGCCCTCGGCGAGATCGGTGTGCCGATCGCGCGACGCGCCACCGTCGCGGACGATCCCGACGAGATCACCGATGCGGTGCGCCAGGCGCTCGAGCGGACGGGTGGTGTCATCACGACCGGTGGACTGGGCCCCACCGCTGATGACCTGACGCGACCGGTGCTCGCCAGGCTGTTCGGCCGCGAGCTGCGCGAGGATCCGGCGATCGTCGCCGCCTTGCACGCGCTCTGGGCGTCGCGCGGGCGGGGCGGGGCACTGCCGCCCTCGAACCTCCAGCAGGCATTGGTACCGGAAGGCGCCGAAGTACTTGCGAATGCGCAGGGCACGGCGCCCGGCCTCAAGCTCACCGACGCACAGGGTCGCTGGGTCATCATGCTGCCCGGCGTACCGCGCGAATTGCGACACATGACGACGACGCACATCGTCCCATGGCTCGCATCGCGGGGCAGCGGCACGGTGCTCCGTTCGCGCAGCGTGCGCACGACCAGCATCGCGGAGAGTGCCCTGGCCGAGAAACTCGGGCCGATGAAGCGCGAAGTCGAGGGACTGCCGCTCGCGTATCTCCCCGGTCACGACGGCGTCGACCTGCGTGTCACCGCGCGCGGTCTCGCCGCAGAGGAATCGACACGACGTCTCGACGCGGCCGTCGCACGGATTCGCGAGACCGTCGGCATTCACGCGTATGCGACCGATGGCGTCTCGATGGCATCGGTGGTGCTCGATCTCTGCGTTGCACGCGGTGACACGATCGCGGTTGCCGAGAGTTGTACCGGCGGACTGCTCGGCGCGCGACTGACGGAGGTTCCGGGATCGAGTCGCGTCCTGCTCGGAGGCGTGATCGCGTATTCGAATGCCGTGAAGGAACAGGAACTCGGCGTGTCCGCCGACGATCTCGAACAGTTCGGCGCCGTCAGTGAGCAGGTGGCCGTGCAGATGGCGCGCGGCGTACGCGGCATGATCGGCGCGACGATCGGTGTCGGCATCACCGGCATCGCCGGCCCTGATGGTGGCACCCCCGACAAACCCGTCGGCACCGTCTGGATCGCGATCGACGTCCGCGGCGAGACGACCGCACGCGTCGCGATCTACATCGGTGACCGCGCCGAGATTCGGCACCGCGCGACACAAGTCGCAATGGATCTCATCCGTCGAGCTCTGCTCGCATCCTGAACCGCTTTGGGTGGATAGGGCGGGGAGGCCGGAGAGTGCGTGTCACTCGCTAGTTCTGTCTTCGCGTCGCATCGTCAACTGCTGTTTGGGAGTGGAGCGCACTGAGCTCACGGAGTGCGCGGGTTGCTGCGTTGGTCGACGCGCAATACATCGCTGACTATTTCATGAACTGCTGTTCCCAAGCAATCATTCGTGCGCGTGCGGCCGATCTCTGCCACGCGCGCACTCCGTGAGCTCAGTGCGCTCCGCACCCCAATAATGATCGGTACGCGATGGGACGATCCCGGCCATGCGCGCTCTCCGTGTGCTCAGTGCGCTCCCATCCAAAAATCAGCGATGCCGCGAAGAACACGGAAGCTTGCACGGCACGCACTCCCCGGCCTCCCCGGCCTCTCCGTCCAAAAGCTCTGAAAGAATCCAGAATGCGATCGAAAGCAGGCGAGTGACACAAGAGAGCTCGATGTGCGTAGATTTGGCAGCACGATCGGCGCCCAGTGCGACGACCAGCCTGCCAGACCGGCAGGTGGCCGGGGAACGCCGGTTGCACTGTTCTCCGCCGCACCCTTGCTCGAGACCGGACTGCGCCGACGCCGCGCGCCTGACCAATAGGAGTTCGCCTGATGGAACAGAACACCGCCGATTCGGATCCGCAGTCCGCACCTGTCGAAGGCACCATCGCTGGCACCGAGAGTGTCGTGGCGGAGCTGGACACGTTGCGCGCACAGATCGACTCGGCCAACGACAGATACCTGCGGCTCGCGGCGGAGTACGACAATTTCCGGAAGCGCACCATGAAGGAGCGCCAGGACGAGCGCGGTCGTGCGCAGGCCGATCTCGTCAAGCTGCTCATGGATCCGCTCGACGACCTGACGCGCTTCGCCAATGTCGATGTCACGAGTGCCAGTGTGCCGATGATGGTCGAGGGCGCCGCACTCGTCGCTCGCAAGGTGTTCAAGGAGCTGAACGCCGGGGGGCTGACGGTCATCGATCCTGCCGATGAGCCGTTCGACCCGGCGCACCATGAAGCGGTGACGACGCAGCCTGCCACGTCCCCGGAACAGGATCACACCGTCGGCGCAGTGTTCCAGGTCGGCTACATGTACAATGGCATGCTCCTCCGCCCGGCGCGCGTCGTCGTGCGGCAGTGGAACGGTTGACCGACACCTGCCCGCGCTGACGCGCGCCCATGCCCCCTTCGAACGCAGACTTCTACGCAGTGCTCGGCGTCTCGTCCACCGCGACTGCGGACGAGATCAAGAAGCAGTACCGTCGGCTCGCGAAAAAGTATCATCCTGATTCGAACAAGTCCGATCCCAAGTCGGCCGAACGCTTCAAGGAGATCTCCGAGGCGTACACCATCCTCGGTGATGCCGACAAGCGGAAGCAGTACGACGACATGCGCAAGTACGGGTCGATGGGCAACTTCACCGATGCCTGGCGGAACGCCGGAAATGCGGCGCGTCGTCCGTCGTCACCGTCGGGCGCAAACACGACCGGCGGCGGCGCAGGCAATCCGCGCTTCGACGATTTCGACATCGGCGGCCTTGGTGGCCTGGGTGACCTGTTCGGCAGTGTCTTCGGCGGACGCGGCAAGGGATCGCGCTCGGCTGAACGAGGGCAGGACGTCGAACTGACGGTCGAGATTCCATTCCGCACGGCCGCCACCGGCGGCAAGGTCCCCGTCGAACTCGATCTGATCGAGGAGTGCCCGACCTGCAAAGGCAATGGCGCGGCACCGGGCGCCCAGATCAAGACCTGCGGCGAGTGCAACGGGCGCGGTACGATCAGCTTCGGGCAGGGTGGTTTCGCCGTCAATCGGCCATGCCCTGCCTGCCTCGGTCGCGGAACGATACCGTCCGAGAAATGCGCCAGCTGCGGCGGTGCAGGACAGGTACGGTCGCGTCGGAAGGTGAACATCACGGTGCCGAGCGGCGCCGAGAGTGGGACGCGTGTGCGACTCAAGGAACAGGGATCGCGCGGGGCGAACGGCGGTGCGACCGGTGATCTCATCATCACGTTCCAGGTACTCGGCGATCGTGCATGGAAGCGGGATGGCCTCGACCTGATTCTCGATGTGCCGATCAACATCGCCCAGGCGACGCTCGGCTCGAAGATCCAGGTGAAGACGCTCGACGGCACGCGCGTCGCGCTGCGCATTCCTGGCGGCACACCGAGTGGCAAGCGATTCCGCGTCCGCGCGCAGGGCATCGAGAAGGAGGGCAAGCGGGGCGATCTGCTGGTCGATGTGCAGATCACCGTGCCTGAGAAGCTGTCCGAGGAACAGGAGAAGCTGATGCGCGAGTTCGCCGAAGCGGGCGGATTGAAGTTCTGAGCGACGGCACGGCGTGGGCGGCGCATGGTGCCGCAATCGAGGCGTTCGCGCATGAGACCGGACTGCGCGCCGATGTGGCGCATGACATGGCGCACCTCGCGCGCGTCGTGGCGACGGCGCAGCGCCTCGCGCGTATCGAAGGCGCACGACTCGACGTCGTGATTCCCGCTGCGTGGCTGCACGACTGCGTCCACGTGGCCGTCACATCACTGGACCGCCCGCGTGCGTCGATGATGGCAGGTGATGCGGCGACAGCGTTCCTGCGCACCATCGGCTATCCGGACGAGTGTCTGGATGCCATCCATCACGCGATCGCGGCGCACAGTTTCAGCGCCAGGATCGCGCCCACCACGACCGAGGCGCGTGTCGTGCAGGATGCCGATCGCCTCGATGCGATCGGTGCCATCGGCATTGCCCGCTGCCTCATGCTCGGCGGGCAGATGGGGCGCATCCTGTACGATGCCGAGGATCCATTCGCCGAATGTCGTGTGCCCGATGATCGCGTATCCAGCCTCGATCACTTCTACACGAAGCTGTTGACGCTCGCCGCCACGATGCAGACGGTGGCGGGGCGGGCCGAGGCGGAGCGGCGCACGGCGTTCATGCGCGAATACCTCGACCAGTTGCGACGCGAGCTCTGACGTCAGCGCACGTCGAAGACGTATTTCTCGAGCTGCTCGATCTGCGCTTCGGCCTGCGCCACCTCGAATGCCAGAATGTCACCCGACGTCACCATACCGACCAGGCCACCGTCATGCATCACCGGCAGGTGACGGATGCGACGCGCGCTCATCATGGCGCGACAGACCGCGATCTGGATGTCGGCGGTGATGGTCATGCACTCGGAGGTCATCACGTCACTTACCAGCGTCGTCGCCGGATCACGCTGGGCCGACACCACTCGGCGCATGATATCGCGCTCGGTGAAGATTCCGACCAGCAGTGACCCCTTCATGACGACGACACCACCGATGCCCTTGTCGTTCATGACGTGTGCGGCGTCGAGTACCGTCTGATCCGGCGTGACGGCGATGACGTTCGTTCCCTTGCGAGCGAGCAGGTCTCGAACAGTGGACATGCGATGGCCTCGTGAGCGATGATCGTCAGAGCATACCGCGCGGGGCAAGACGCCGCCAGCCGGACTGGTGGCGTGTACCTGAAGTTCGGGGTGCAGTCGTCGCTCGAGGCATCCTGCCTGGCGGCGTTGGAAATCCTCGCGATAGCGTTGCCATTGCTGTGGTTTCCGCCTTGCCAGACAGGCGCCTCATCCGACTTTGTGCTACCCCAACTTCAGTTACACGCCACTCGCCAGGATCGGCAGCGCCAACCGTCGCGCGACACGTGACCCCGACTCGATGAAGCCGCCGCCCAGTACGCGGTCCTCGTCATAGAGCACCATCGACTGGCCCGGCGTAATCGCGCTCAGTGGTGCGTCCAGCGCGAGTTCGATCTCGTCGCCATCGATGCGCACGATCTCGGCCGGAACCGGTGTGGCCCGATGCCGATGCTGTACCGATACGCGATCGCCGACTGCACGTGGCTCCGCACACATCCAGTGCACACCGCGTGCGATGAGTCCGCGACCCATCAGCGCCTCGCGCGGACCGAGCACCACCGCGCGCGTGTCGGGCTCGATCGCAATCACGAACATCGCTGACGCGAACCCGCCAGGCACACCTTTTCTCTGGCCGATCGTGAATCGTGCAAATCCGTCATGTTCGCCGACAGTCGTGCCATCGTGCAACACGAATGGTCCGCGCTGCAACGACGGCGTATCACCGCCGAGTTCGCGACGAATGATCTTGATGTGATCGCCGTCAGGCACGAAGCAAATGTCCTGACTCTCGACCTTCTCCGCGATCACGTCGAGGCCGAGTCGGTGCGCGACCGCGCGTGTCTCGGCCTTGGTCTGGTGGCCGACCGGCAGCAGCAGGCGACGCACCACGTCACGTTCGATGCCCCACAGGAAATAGGTCTGGTCTTTGCCGTGATCCACGCCCCGATGCAGCTCCCCATCGATCGCACGCGCATAATGACCCGTGGCGATCCAGTCGCATTCGAGAGCGTCCGCCTTCCGCACGAGATCGCGGAACTTGGTGAATGTGTTGCAACGTACGCACGGAATCGGCGTGCGCCCGCGACTGTATTCGTCCACGAAATCCTGTACGACATCACGACCGAACGCACTCTCGAGGTTGAGCACGTAGTGCGGCACGCCGAGCTGCTGGCAGACACGACGCGCGTCGTTGACACTGTCGAGCGAACAGCACGGACGATCGGGCAGGTCCTCGCCATGACAGAACAGCTTCATCGTGGCGCCGATCACCTCGTACCCCTGCGTGTGCAGCAGCGCGGCGGCGACGGAACTGTCCACGCCACCACTCATCGCCACCAGCACGCGCCGCCCTGCCATTGCCTATGCCGCGCCGGCGAGTCGGCGGGCCTTCTCGACCAGCGAAGGAAACACCTCACCGACGCGCGCGATGTCGTCGTCGGTGCTCATCTTCCCGACGGACAACCGCACCGCCGCGCCGGCCAGGCTCCGTGACACTCCGATCGCGCTCAGCACGTGACTCGGCGTCACACTCCCGCTCTGACATGCGGATCCACCACTCGCCGCGATCCCGGCCAGGTCGAGCGCCATCAGCAGACTTTCGCTGTCCGTACCGGGCACGCTGATGTTCAGGATGTGCGGTGCGCGTGTGGCGCCGGCCCCGTGCACGACAGCGTCCGGCACGCGTGCCATGATCGCTGACTGCAGTGCATCGCGCATCACGCACAGGCGCGCACATTCGCGTTCGCGTTCGGCCAGCTGCAGTTCCGCAGCGACGGCGAGTCCAACCGCGAAGGCGACGTTCTCGGTGCCGGGGCGGCGACCGCGATCCTGCGACCCGCCATGGAACAGCGGTTCGAATGGCGTGCCACGACGGATGTACATCGCACCGATGCCCTTCGGCGCGCCGATCTTGTGACCGCTCAGCGACAGCAGGTCCACCGGCAGCCTCGTGGTGTCGATCGCGAGCTTACCGAACGCCTGCACGGCATCGGTGTGCATCAATGCGCCGACACTCCTCGCGTGTGCACCGATCGCGGGAATATCCTGCACCACGCCGATCTCGTTGTTGATCCACATCACCGAGCAGACGGCAACCTCGGCGTCGATCATCGGCTCGTAGACATCAGGCGTGATCACACCGCAGGCGTTCACAGCCAGCAGGCGCTCCTCGCCGCCTTCGCGCGCGATCTGGTGCACCACCTCGAGCACGGCCTTGTGTTCCGTCGGACTCGTGACGACGGCATTCCGACCGTGCGCGCGGCGCATGCGCCACGGACCGATGATGGCGAGGTTGTCCCCTTCCGTACCGCCCGACGTGAAGACGATCTCGTCCGGCTGCGCCTTGAGGCACGCGGCGACCCGCGATCGCGCTTCGTCGAGCGCCGTGCGGGCATCGCGACCCCAGCGGTGCACACTGGAAGGATTGCCGAAGCGGGCGCCGAAAAACGGTGTCATGGCCTCCAGCACCTCCTGACGGACAGGTGTGGTGGCGGCGTGGTCGAGGTAAATGGGCGGTGCCATGGGTGCCGCAAGATAGGACCGCCGACCGGAACTGCCTACCGCAGCGGCGTCCGGGCGCGACGTCGGCCGGGACGGCGCTGGTCACCGCCAGGGCAGGGAACGATCAGCCGGCCGCCCCGTAGAACTTCGCACGCACCGCCCACAGGGCGGGGAAGAAGCGATTCTGCAGCGTGCGGTTCAGGTACTTGGCGCCGAGTGTGCCGCCGGTGCCGCCGGTGCCGGGCCCGATGATCCGCTCGACGAGCTGCACGTGCAGGAAGCGCCACTGCGCGAATTGCTGCTCGTACGCCAGCAGCCCCTCGGCGAGCTGCGCCAGCGGCCCGTGCTCGTGCTCCGTGTAGACCTGCTCCAGCGTCAGTCCGGCGCGGTCGACCATCGTCAGGAACTGATCCTGCATCAGCGGCGCGTCGAGCGCCTTCTGCACCAGTGCCGGCGGATCGCCATGTTCGCGGATCACCTGCAGGAAGTGGGCATCGCGCAGCCCGCTGCGCGCTTCGATCGCCCGGAACTGATCGCTCTGCGAGCCGCTCGACGTGCCCAGGTATCCTCGGAACTGTGCGAAGCGCTGCGGCGGCAATGTGTCGAGGGCCGAGAGCTGCTGACTGACGATCGTCACCAGCACATTGATGCGAGTGATGCTCGACACCGCGCGCGGCGCATCGTTCGCATCCATCGCCTCCGACAACTGATCCATCTCGTGCAGGAGCACCTTGAACCAGAGCTCACTCGCCTGATGCACGATGATGAACAGCAGTTCGTCCGGATGCTCCGGCTTCGATTGAACCTGCTGCAGTTGCAGCAACCCGGAGAGCTTGAGGTATTCGCCGTAGTCCACGGTCGTCGTCTCAGAAAGTGGAAACGTCGAGCGCCGTGATGTCGCTGACGCGCAGCGTTTCCGTGGTGTGGAACGGCTCGCCGTAGCGGGCCCTGATCATCGTGCCATAGTGCGCAGCCTGATGGCGGATGATGTCCGGCAGCGGTTCGCCGTTCGGATACACCTCACCCGCCTGCGTCAGGCCATCGAACTGCGAATGATAGCAGCGGATCGCGGCCAGCTTCTGCTCGAACACGCCGCTGATGTCGACCACAAACGACGGGTCGATGTTGTCCTCGCGGAACGACATGGCATGCAGCACCTTGCGTGGCCGGAATGGCGGAACGTCGGTGACGAGATTCCTGAGTCCCGACAGAAAGCACGCGTCGCGCACGAGTTGCGCTGCGGCGATGTGATCGGGATGACGGCCCTGTCGAGCGTGCGTGATCACGATCGTGGGACGATGTCGTCGGATCGCACGGATCACGGCCTCGCGCGACTCCGGCGTGTTCATGAGATGTGCGTCCGGCAGCCGCAGATTCTCGCGCACCGATACGCCGAGGATCCGCGACGCGTGCTGGGCTTCCGCAGCGCGAATGTCGACGGTGCCGCGACTGCCGGTTTCCCCGGCCGTCAGGTCCACGATGCCGACACGACGTCCCAGCGCGACCGTCGCCAGCAGCGTGCCGCCGCACGTCAGTTCGACATCGTCCGGATGCGCCATGATGGCGAGTACGTCGAGTGGTGCCGTCATTCGCCAAAGCTAACGCGGCGTTCCTGCTGACTGCCGGCGAAAGGCGTCAGGCCACTGCCGCGGGACTCACCGGCGTGTGGACCGGTCGCCGTTCTCCCTGCGTCACACGCGCATCGGCATTGGCCTGCGCCAGCGCGAGTGTTCGTGCGGCGATCATGGAACCGGACGCGACGCAGTCACCGACGCTCACACCGCGCCGGAACTGCCCATCCACCACCAGCCCTGGCACGATTGCCTCGATCGCGTCGGCCGCGCGCGCTGCGGCATCGTGCCCGACGTTGTACTGCGGAATGGCCTGCGGCCACAGCGTGCGCTCGACGAACTTCGGCGCGCCGGTCACGCCGAGCAGTGCCGCCAGTTCCGGCTGTACCACGTCGACCAGTGCATCCACATCCAGCATCGCGATGTCGGCCTGCCGCGCGCCGCCGAGGAAGCAGGTCAGCAGCACATGGCCCTCGGGTGCACGCTGCTCGAACAGGGTGCTCGAGAACAGTACGCCAAGCGTTCGCCGATTCTCGGCACTCGGCACGAGGCAGCCGAACCCGTCCAGCGGGTGCGCGACATCGGCACGCCGAAAGCCGAGCGCGAGTGACACGACGGGAGGGTACGCAATCGCATCGAGCGATGCCCGCGCTGCGTCGGCGGCATCGTCGAGCGTAATCTGGGTGAACGCGTGCAGCGGCAGCGTGGAGACGACCGCGTCGGCCCGGATCGTTCGCCGCACACCGTCGCGTTCCACAGTGACGACCATGCCATCGTCGTCGCGTGCGATCGCCACCACGCGCGAGCGGCGCAGGATGTTCGCCTGCCCGATGTCATCGACCAGTGCGAGCGGCAGCGTGGCCATGCCATCCGCGAACGAGATCATGGTATGTCGGCCGCCCGATGATGCGGCGTTCGGCGGGGACGCTCGATTGTGTCGTGCTGCGGCAATCATTCCGCGCACGAGTGAGCCATGTTCGCGCTCCAGCGCCGCGAGTCGCGGGAATGCATGCCGCACGCTGAGCTGCTCCGGATCACCCGCATACACGCCGGACACGAACGGATCGACCGCCCACGTCAGCGGTTCGCGCCCAAGGCGACGACGCACGAATGCCGCAACCGATTCATCAGCGACGTCGGTGCGTCGTCCGATGAACGGCTCCGCGAGCACTCGCAGCTTGGCGGCGACGCTGAAGAGTGGCGAGCGGATCATCTCGAACGGAGAGGCTGGCACGGCCAGCGCGCGACCGCCGCGCACGATGTACCGGCGCTGCGCCTGCGGCGCGGCCCGAAGCAGCCGCGGTGTCAGCTCGAGCGCCTCGATGAGCGCGGCAAGTTCGGCGGTGAGCATGCACGAGTTCGGACCCTGCTCCACGAGGTAGCCATCGCGATGCGTCGTCCGCATCACTCCGCCGACCACATCGCTCGCTTCGAGAACCGTGACGTCGATACCGCTTCGTCGGATCTGCCACGCCGTCGTCAGACCGGTCAGGCCGGCGCCACATACGATGACATGGGGCACTTCAGACATCGCTCAATCCGTGAGCCAGTCGCGCGGTGCCAGCATCGTCAGCAACTCGGCCTCGAAGCTTCCGTCAGCCCACGTGGGCGCGTATGGCCACGCGGCGAGCGGTGGAAGGCTCATCAGCACACTCTCGATGCGCGCGGCGGTGTGCAGGCCGAAGTGTGTCCCGCGATCGTGCACAAGATTGAATTCCACGTAGCGGCCACGGCGCACGAGCTGGAAGTTGCGTTCACGCTCACCGTATTCGGTGTCGCGACGCTTCTCGACGATGGGGCCGTACGCGTCCGTCAGGCTGCGTGCGATGGCGTCGACGAACGCCATCGTCTGGTCGGCATCGAGTCCGCTTTCATCTTCACCCGGACGCACGTGGTCAAAAAACACGCCGCCGCAGCCGCGTGCCTCGTTCTCACGATGTGTGTTACGGAAATACTCGTCGCACCACGGCTTGAAGCGTGCATGCAGTGATGGATGAAACCGGTCGCAGATCGACGCCAGCGTGCGATGGAAGTGCTTCACATCGTCGGCGAACGGGTACATCGGCGTGATATCCGTGCCGCCGCCATACCACGCGTCCCGAAGGTTGCCGTCGTCGTCGCTGAGCTCGAAGTAGCGCACGTTGAGGTGCACCGTCGGAATCATCGGACTGCGCGGATGAAACACGAGGCTGACACCGGTCGCGAAGAATCGCGACTCACCATCCGTGACGCCGCGCCCGCCGAGTTTCGCTGCTGCCGCGGCGGGCAACCGCCCGTAGACGACGCTGCGATTGACGCCGCCCTTCTCGAACGTCGCGCCGTCCGTCAGCACACGAGAGTGTCCGCCACCGCCTTCCGCGCGTTCCCATCTGTCCTCGCGGAATTGCGCACCGTCACCGTCGAGCCGCGTGAAGAGCGCGGTGATGTGATCGTGAACGTCGGCAATCCAGGCGATGGCGCGGGCACGCCGCGCGTCACCGGAATTCGCCGTGTCAGTCGCGGCGAGCATCGGGGACGCGGTCGCCGTCATGACGCCAGTCGCTCCTTGGGTCGCTGGACCGGTACCGCTGCCTGCGGTGCACGCCACTCACGCACCGTGTCGATGAACGCCTTCGCGTTCGCGACCGGGATATCGGGCAGAATTCCGTGGCCGAGGTTCGCGATGTGTCCGCGACCGCCGAATTCCTCGAGCATCCGCAGCGTGCGCGCGCGAATCGTGCTCGGCGGCGCGTACAGCAGGCACGGATCGAGATTGCCTTGCAATGCCACCGGCAGATGCTCCATGCGCTTCTTCGCCTCGGCAGCGCCCACCTGCCAATCGACGCCGATCACGTCGGCCATCGTGGCCTGCGCAATCTCTTCCATCGCCCAGCCGGCCCCGGGTGCGAAGACGATGAGCGGCACACCGGCCGTGCGCGCGATCGATGCCACGCGCGCCAGGTATGGGAGCGCGAACTGACGGAACTCGTGTGGTGCGAGCGCACCGGCCCAGCTCTCGAAAATCTGCAGCGCCTGCGCGCCGGCCGCTGCTTGCGCGACGAGGAAGTTGCCGACTGCCGTCGCGAGCTTGTTGAGCAGGGCGTGTGCGTCCTGCGGCGCTTCATACAGCATGCGCTTGGCGACGGCGAACTGCTTGGTGCCTTTGCCTTCGACCATGTAGGCCGCCAGCGTCCACGGTCCGCCGGCGAATCCGATCAGCGGCACGCGACCGTCCAGCTCGCGGCGCGTCATGCGCACCGCGTCGAGCATGTAGCCCAGCCCTTCCTCCGGCACGACAGGCGTGAGCCGCGCAATCGCGTCGCCATTGCGCAGCGGCGACGAAAACACGGGACCGACGCCTTCATCGACCGTCAGGTCCATGCCCATCGCCTGCGGAACAACGAGAATGTCGCTGAAGATGATTGCGGCATCGACACCCATGATATCCACGGGCTGCAGCGTCACTTCCGTTGCCAGTTCCGGCGTCCGACACATCTCGAGGAAGCCGCCCGATTTCGCGCGCACGGCGCGATACTCCGGCAGGTACCGGCCGGCCTGTCGCATCATCCAGACTGGCGGCCGCTCCACGATCTCTCGCCGGCACGCGCGCAGGAACAGATCGCTGCGGCGGCGCGACGAACTCGAGGACGCGGCGTCGGCGACGCCCGGCGTGGACTTCAGCGGCATGTTGGCGTCAGGCATTCGGTGGGACGAACGCCGACGCCACATCATGCGGCATCGGCATCGATGAGAAGTCGGCCGGCACCCCGCGACGCGGCGTGTTGGCGAACAGTTGGTCGAGGTGCACGGCCAGGTCGTCCACATTCTCGCCGCGCGCGATCGCATCGCCGAAGACGTTCATCGGCCGCGCGAGCAGCTTGGCGACGATCCGTTCCGCCGTTCGATCAGCCACGTTGTCGCCGGCCACGAACGCCACTTCCTTGCGGCACAGGTCAACGAGCGCGTCGTGCAGTGACCGGATCGCGAGACGCGCCGCGCCGGTGGCCAGCCAGTGACGCAGCCAGCGCATCTCGTGATCGACGATGCGTTCGGCATCGGGCACAGCCGAGAGACGCGCCGCCTCTGCCGCCACGATCGGCTGATGCAGCGAGTCGAGGTCGATCAGCGTGACGCCCGGCAGCGCGGATGCGCGTGGATCGACGTTGCGAGGCATCGCCAGGTCGAGCAGCAGCAGCGGCGCATGATCGTAGCCTACGTTCACACGGGCGGTGTGCAGCTGTTCGGCGACGAGCGTGTGCGTCGCGGACCCCGTCGCGATGATCACCACATCGGCGAAGGCCGCTTCCACGTGCAGCGTGTCGAGCGGTGCCACGCGACCGCGCAGGCTTTCCGACAACTCCTGCGCGCGCTCGATCGTGCGATTCATCAGCACGATGTCGACTGCCCCGAGCTTCGCAAGCTGACGTGCGGCGCGCGTTCCGGTCTTGCCACAGCCGATGATCAGGCAGCGCGCATGCTGCAGTGAGCCGAACCGCTGGAGGGCGACCGATGCCGCTTCGGCACCGATGGAATTGCGGCCTGTGGACAGGTTCGTGTCGGACTGGACACGACGACCGGTGCGCAGCGCGATCTCGAACAGGCGATGCAGCATCGGACCGACGGTGTTCATCTCGCAGGCCGTGCGATACGACGAGCGCACCTGTCCGAGAATCTGTCCATCACCGAGAATCTGGCTTTCCAGTCCGCCGGCGAGACGCAGCAGGTGACGACCCACTTCATCACCGATGCGAATGTTGAGCGACTGGAGCAACGCCTTCCGGTCGAGCAGATCCGGCATCCAGACCGACGTGAGGTGGTCCACCGCCGTCTCGAGCGCCGCCTGCCCGCTCGATTCGGTCCACACATACAACTCGGTGCGATTGCAGGTCGAGACCAGTGCGACTTCGCAGACGCCGCCGCCCATGAGGGCACCGTACAACGCGCCCAGTCGCTGCTCGGCCACATGGAATCGTTCACGCGTGGACACGTCTGCGGTTCGATAGTCGACCGCCAGGCAGATCAGCATGCGTTCACCGGGTTCCGAAGGGAGCGTTGCGTCGTACGATGGAGATGTTCAGCACAGTGGCGAACAGCACCCAGCACAGGTACGGCACAAATGCCCACGCTGCCCGCCGATCCAGCGGCGCGACGGTCAACGTCAGCAGGACGATGCTGCTGAAGAAGGGCACGATTTCGATCAAGGCCAGATCCGGTCGGCGTCGACCGAAGAACAGAAAACTCCACAACGTATTCAATCCGCCGTTGAGCGCGAAGAGTCCGAACAACCGCACCTTGTCGCCGGTGTCCGGCAATTGCTCCCAGCTCAACACGAATGCCACACCCATACACAGAAAGATCGTCGTCCACGCCGGTCCGAAGAGCCAATCTGGCGGCTGCCATGCTGGTTTCTTCAGTCCGTAATACCACGGACCGAGCTGCGTCACGAGTGCGCCACCTGCGGCTGTGACCACCAGCCCACCCGCGGCGAGTGCGATCGCCGTGGCCGAAAAACCGAACATCAGGCAACCGGCGCCAGGCCTGTCAGATGGCCGATGTTCTTGAAGAAGATCCGCGCGTGCGCCAGCGGCTTCCCTCGAACGAGTTTCTTTCGCATGTACGCATCGAATGTCAGCTTCTGGATGTCCTCGTCGCGACACATCGACACGAATCGCTCGCGACGATTGTCCGTCGTGTACCAGAAGTTCTGCATCACGTCGAGCACCTTGAACACCTGCCCGTGTTCCCACAGGAAGCGGCGACGCGCGGCGCGCAGTTTGCTCGATTTGCCGGTGCGAATCGCCTCGGCCACGGCATCGGCGGTGAATCGTCCACAAGTCATAGCGTAGAAGATGCCCTCACCTGACGCCGGCGCTACCACCCCCGCCGCATCTCCGCAAACCGAGACATCCTTGCCGTTCTCCCACCACTTCAGGGGGCGGAGCGGAATCGGGGCGCCTTCGCGCCGGATCGTCTCGCACTCCGCCAGCCCGGTCTCCGCACGCAGGCGGGCGACGGCCGCGCGCATGTCGAAGCCCTGCTGAAAGGTGCCGGTGCCGATGCTCGTCACATCCCCGTGCGGGAACACCCACGAGTAAAAGTCGGGCGAGTATCTGCCGTCGTAGTAGATGTCCGCCCGATGCGCCTTGAAATCATCCGTTTCCACCGCCGGCGACTTCACGATCTCGTGGTAGGCCGTCACGCGGTTTCCACCGGCGTAGGCGATCGGGATCGCCTGCCGGGCGACGGCCGACAAGGCGCCATCGGCACCGATCAGCATCCGGGCCTTGACCGTTTCGAGGACGCCCGAGCGCGACGACCCGGCGGCGAAGTGCACCAGCAGGCGTCCGTCAGTGTCGTGACTGAAGTGATCGAAGAAGCCGGTGATCCGCTCGGCGCCATGCGACCGGGCGCGTTCGCGCAGCCACTCGTCGAACGTGCCGCGATCGACCATGCCCACGTATCCCTTGCCGACCGGGATATCCACCTTCTGCCGGTGCGGGGACACCATGCGTGCCGTCCCGACCCGCGCGACCAGCAGTTCGTCCGGGAGGTCGAAGTCCACCATCGCCTGCGGAGGGACCGCGCCGCCGCACGGCTTCACCCGGCCCGCCTTGTCGATCAGCGCGACGGAGAAACCCTGCAGCACCAGATCATTCGCTGCCGTTGCACCCGACGGACCACCACCGATCACCACCACATCAAACGTCTGCATTCCCACTCCGCGCGAAAGACCCCGTCAACTGCGAATCATTGTGCGACATCATCCATCTCCGCGACATTCAGCTCGCCGCCGCCAGCAGTGATTCGGCTGACGCTGCGCGCCCGGCCTGCTTCGCCGCCGACGCCAGCACCGCGGCGCCGACGAACAGCGCGGCCTCGAACGCGAACACGCTCCCGTATCCGAGGCGATCGGAATCGAACACCGTCCGCATCACGTCACTCGCGCCTGCCCCGAGCATGCCGCCCGCGGCCATCGCGACGGCCTGCGACGCACCGAACACGCCCATGCGAACTCCCGTCTGCGCTGGATCGGCAGCCGAGAGTGACATCATGGAACCGATGGCACCGATCGCGAACGCACCGTTGGCGACGCCAAGGGCCAGCAACGCACCCTTGAGCACCAGCAGGCTGCCGACCATCGGTGACGCTGCGATCGCGAGCAACGCCGCGCCGGACGCCAGGCAGCCCCACCGCGCCCAACCAGCCAGCGTACCGATGCGCGTGGAGAGCACCGCCGTCAGCAACATGCCGATCAGTGATCCCGCCTGATGCACGCCGCTGATGCGCGTGCTGTCGGCCGGCGACAGGTTGAACACTGAGCCGGCGAAGGGCTCCAGAATCAGGTCCTGCGTGCTGTACGCGAGCATCGACAACGCGACGAAGCACGAGAAACGACGCGCGATCGGGTCTGACCACACCTCGCGCAGCGCCTCACTGAATGCGGTGCCGGCCGCGCTATTGCGCGCGCCGCGCGCGTCCGGTGCGTCGAGTCCGAGCAACGCCAGCGTCGTCAGCGCCACCGCTGCGGCGCCGATGATGGCGGCGCAGCGCACCAGCGTCGCGAACGTGAACGGCTCGAGCAACTTGCCCGCCACCACCGTCGTCAGGATGAAACCGGCGATCATGCACAGCCATACCGTCGCCGCGGCGCGCGCATGACGCGCGGGCGGCACACGCAGCGACAACAACGCGAGGAGCAACGTGCCTGCCGTGCTCACGCCGAGACCGACGAGGCAGAACGCAAGAATGATCAGGGGATATCCGATGGACGGCGCGGAGCGCAGCACCGGCAGCAATGCGGCGGTTGCCACAACGCCACACGCGAGAATCACCATCCCGAGCACGATCCAGCGTGTCAGCCGGCCATGTCCATCAGCAAAATGTCCCATGCGCGGGCGGAGCCACAGCTGCACCGCGTAGTGCAACGCCACCAGTGCGCCCGGAACCATCGCCGGCAGTTGCAGCTCCACGACCATCACGCGATTCATCGTCGCCGTGATCAACACGATCAGCCCACCGAGGCAGGCCTGCACGATGCCGAGTCGCACCACCGACGTCCAGCCGAATTCGGCCGCGCGCGCAGTGGACGACGCGGCGACGGCACTCACGACGCCGATCCTGCCATTGATCGTACCGCATGCGCACACACCATCATGCCGAGCACGGAGAACGGCACGCCGAATCCGCTGTACCAGAGCGCCTTCCGCACGGGATCGCGCAGGAACGTCGGCAGCAGGATCTGCTGCATCATGATGAGCATGAGCAGCACGATCGCGTGCAGCGGTCGGTTCCATGCGAACAGCAGCAGTCCGAACGCAAGCACCTGCGGCAGCACTATCACGATGCCGGCGAGGCGCGCTGCGCGCTCGGCGCCGAGTTGCACGGGCAGCGACCACACACCCAGCTGCCGGTCTCCGTCGATGGACTTGAAGTCATTCAACGTCATGATGCCATGCGCGCCGACGCTGTACAGCACGGCGAGCGTGAGCACGCGCCCACTCGGCCACGTACCGAGCATGACGACTGCGCCGGTGATCCACGCCAGTCCTTCATAGGTGAGGCCGACGGCTGCATTGCCGAACCAGCCATCACTCTTGAGCCGCAGCGGCGGAGCGCTGTACGCCCACGACAGTGCCACGGCGATACACGTGGCGATCAATCCGGCGGAGCCGAATGCGGCACCCACGGCGATGGTCGCTGCACTCCAGACGATCGCGATCAGCAGACCCCAGGTGCCGGGAATCCGTCCTGAGGGAATCGGACGATTCGGTTCGTTGATCGCGTCGACATGCCGATCGAACCAGTCATTCACCGCCTGGCTACCCGCGCAGGAGAGCGGACCGGTGAGCGCGATGCCGAGTGCGAAGAGCCACCACCGGCCGTCCATGTTGACGCCAGCGCTGACGACGCCGCAGGCGAACGCCCACATCGGCGGAAACCACGTAACCGGCTTGAGCAGCTCCAGCACCGCACCGGGGCTTGGATAGCGCCGCGGATCGGTGTGTACACGAGGGCTGACGGAATCCAGTGTCAACATTTCCTGACAGTGCGGCGAAAAACGGGGCTCCGCAAGGGTCCGATAGCGACGTCAGTTACTCGCCGCCCGAGAGGGCATTATCGGGGCTGTCGAGGAGGCGGTGGCGACGCAATTTCACGTACAGGCTCTGACGACTCACGCCGAGGACTTCGGCCGCTGATGTGCGGTTGTCGTCGGTCAGTTCGAGCGCCGCCTCGATGAAATGCCGTTCGACCAGATCGGTCGTGTCGCGCACCAGTTCGCGCAACGACACCCGACCGACGAGCGACGTCAATTGCTCCACCGCGCGCGTCAGGTCACGGGCACCCTGCGGGCCGGCGGCGAGGCGGCGGCCGACATCGCGGAGCATGAACCCGATGGCCGGATGGTCCGCGTCCGGCAGCCACGCCGCCGACACTTCGACTTCGGTGGACAGGCCATGCACGCCGCGTGCGGAGGTGAGCGCGAGGCGCACCGCCCCATTCCGCTTGAGCATCGTCACGAAGACGTCGAAGTCCGCGCCCGGACGGCCGATCCAGCTGCCGATGTCCTGTCCGCGAACCTGTTCGTCCGACGTCAGCTGCACGAGATCGAGGAAGGCGCGATTCGCGTACGTCACCAGCCCGGCGATATCCGTGATGACGAAGGAATCGGGCGACTGTTCGAGCAGCGCGGCAATGCGGCTGCGTTCGCCACCGTCTCCCACCTGTCGATCGGCATCGAGCGGCGCGAAACGAATGAGCAGGAGCGTGCTGCTGTCCTGTCGGAAGGTCGATGCGCTGATGCCGGACGACTCGCCGCCGCGAGCGAGTCGCACACGCACCTCGCCGCTTTTTCCAACCGCGCGCGCGTTGGAAATCACGTCGCCCACCGCCCGCAGATCCTCCGGCGCGATGCCGAACGGAAATGCTCGTCCGGACAACTTTTCCGGCGCCTCGCCGAACAGCTTGCCTGCCGCGGCGTTCGCGTCCATCACCTTCATCGTCGAACTGTCCACGACAAGGATGGCTTCAGCGGCAAGCTGAAAGAGCAGGCGATACCGCGTCTCGACGTGGCGCAGACGCCAGTAATCGCGCTCCATGGCCTGCTGTGCCTCGACCAGTCGCTGCTGCAAGGCCGAAACGGTGCGCATGTCGCGACCGGCCGCCACGAAGGCGCCGTCGCGGCCGACGCGCATCACCGTGTACGACACCGGCAGATCATTGCCACCGGGCAGCAGATGGTTCACCTGGCGCCGCCGGCCGGACGACTTGCTGCCGGCATCGCGCAGCAGCGCCTCCACCTTGCCGCGCGTTTCACCTGTCACGGTCTGGGCCCAATGCTGCCCGACCCAGTGCTCGATGCCCGCTTCGCGCAATTCCGTATCCGTCGCGACGACGGCTCGGACCACGCCCGTCCGATCGACGATGACCGCCAGGTCGCCCGTATTTGCGACCAGGTCGGCCGCAAGCTGTGGGTCGAGATCCGCGAGGCCACCGTCGACGGCTCGGGACGGATTCACCGGGACGGTTCGGGCGAGGAGGGTGAGGCATTTGCGCGTGCGACACGCCTCGCCTGCACGAGGGTGCGCGCCACCAACGGTCCTTGCGCCGCGTCCGGAGCAGATGCATCGGCGCCCACCTTCGCGATCAACTCGGGGAAGTCGATGAAGGCCCGGCCGCCGACGAGAACGGCCAGATCCGCGTTCAGCGAGGCTTCGCGGATTTGCCGGATGATCTCGGTGATGCGAGGAATGCGTTCCGTGACGCCCGCCGACAGCCCGATGACGTCGTACCAGTGCGCACCGACCTCATGCAGAACATCCTCGGCACCCAGCGGAGGGCCGACAGTGACTCCCCAACCGTCGGCGACGAAGAATTCCGCGACCATCGCAAGACCCAGCGAATGCTGTTCATCCGGCATGCCGCAAAGAAACGCCTGTCCGGCGTCCTCGGACATTGGTGCCTGCGCGGCCATCCGGTGGCCAAGTTCGCGGACCAGCCGCTGCATTCTGCCGAGCCCGAGCGTGACTTCGAGGAAGTCCACCTGATCTTCTTCCCACAGAATGCCCAGCGCGCGCGCGGCGGGGGTCAGGAGGTCGAGACAGATTCGATCCAGCGGCACGCCGGCGTCGATCATGGACATTGCGAACGCCGGACAGCGCTCCTCGTCATGCGACAGGGCTGCTTCCACGAACGCCTGCACATCGTCGCTGGTGATCCCAGCCGCCACACTTCGCTCATCCGATGGCGACTGGCTTCGCGCATGTGCCAGCAGCCGTGGAATCAGCTCCAGCTCCAGGGAGCGTCCGATCGATGCGCCCCTGACACGGGGCGCCTCACATTCAGCGGGCTGAGCCTGACCGAAGGACGGATGAAGCGAGCTGGACAACGTACCCCCCGAGCGATGGTGCGACGGCGGAACGCCGGATACCCACTTTTTTTGTTGCGGCCACGTTGCCAAAAGTCCCGAATGCCGGTGCTGGGAAGAAACCCCCGCCCGACGAGTTGTCAAATACCACATTGCAAAGTGCCAATCGCCGCGACGACTGTCAGCTTTCCTTGACACTTTCCCTCCTGAGGGTAGCCTCGGGGGAACGGCTTTCAGGAGCGCAGCGCTGTGAGGGATGGTGGACTGACGATGACGACAGAACCGGGGGGTGGGGCGGCTGCCCCGTCGCCGCGTGGACGGGTCGTGAAAGCCCTCTATACGTCGGAACAACGGGTACGGCGCGACGCCACGCGCTGGACGCTGGTGCAGGGTATCCTGGCTCCGATCCAGTTCCTCGTCTTCGCCATCAGCGTCGTGCTCGTGCTGCGTTCGTTGCTCACTGGTGATGGTGTGCTGGAGGCGCACGTCTCGATCATCGCCAAGACCATCCTGCTTTACACGATCATGGTCACCGGCGCCATCTGGGAGAAGGTCGTGTTCGGGCAGTATCTCTTCGCGCCCGCGTTCTTCTGGGAGGACGTGGTGAGCTTCGTCGTGATCGCGCTGCACACGATCTATCTCGCGGGGCTGCTGACTGGCCGGATGCCCACCAACACACTGTTCCTGGTCGCGCTGGCGGCCTACACAGTCTACGTCATCAACGCCGTGCAATTCATCCTCAAGCTGCGGGCCGCCCGACTGCAGGAAGCGTTCGAAGCCCGGCAGCGCGCGACGGTGGCGGCATGAGCACGTCCCTGCCGGTCGTGAATGAGCCGGCGACCGGTGGCTGCACCGACGCGCCGGTGTTGCGCGAGCGCGGGCAGCGCGAAGTGTTCTGCGGCTTGACGGGCATCGTCTGGCTGCATCGCAAGATGCAGGACGCTTTTTTCCTCGTGGTCGGCTCGCGGACATGTGCCCACCTGCTGCAGTCGGCGGCGGGCGTGATGATCTTCGCGGAACCACGCTTCGCCACCGCGATCCTGCAGGACCGCGACCTCGCCGGCATGGCCGACTGCAACGCGGAACTGGATCGTGTGGTCGCCGAGCTGCTCGCGCGCCGCCCCGAAATCACGACGCTCTTCCGGGTGGGCGCGTGCCCGAGTGAAGTCATCAAGCTCGATCTGCACACGGCGGCGCAGCGTCTCGATCGCGAGAATTTTCCGCGCGTGCGAGTACTCAGCTATTCGGGCAGTGGCATCGAGACGACGTTCACGCAGGGCGAGGATCAATGCCTGAAGGCGATGGTGCCGCACCTGCCGGCCGCGACGGATGGGCAACGCCGGTTGATGGTGGTGGGGACCCTCGCCGACGTGATCGAGGATCAGTTTTCGCGGCTCTTCTCGCAGCTCGGCATCGGCCCGGTGTCGTATTTCCCGGCGCGCCGCGCATCCGATCTGCCGCCGGTTGGTCCAGGCACCCAGTTGCTGCTCGCGCAGCCGTTCGTCGGCGAAACCGTTCGTGCGCTGCAGGCGCGTGGCGCGACGCTGTTGCAGGCACCGTATCCTCTCGGCGCGGACGGCACCACGCGATGGCTCGCCGCGGCTGCCGCAGCGTGGGACGTTCCGGCAGAACATTTCCGTCGGGTGACCGAGCCGGCACAGACGCGCGCCGCCACGGCATTGCAGCGGTACCGCGGCGCGCTCGAAGGAAAGCGCATCTTCTTCTTCCCCGATTCGCAGCTCGAGTTGCCGCTGGCGCGTTTCCTGTCGCGCGAATGTGGCATGCAGCTGGTGGAAGTGGGCACCCCGTATCTCGATCGACTGCTGACGGAATCCGAGCTCGCGTTGCTGCCGGCCGGCACGATGCTCAGTGAAGGCCAGGATGTCGAGAAACAACTCGCGCGCTGTGAGGCGCAGCATCCGGACCTGACGGTGTGTGGTCTCGGGCTTGCCAATCCGCTCGAAGCACGCGGCCTGCGCACGAAGTGGTCGATCGAACTCGTGTTCTCGCCAATTCAGGGCTATGACCAGGCGGGTGATCTGGCGGAGCTGTTCGTGCGGCCGCTCGATCGCAGCGCACGACTGACGGTCTGACAGCGTACCCATGCAACTGACTCTCTGGACGTACGAAGGCCCGCCACATGTCGGCGCAATGCGTATCGCAACGTCGATGCGCCACGTGCACTACGTGCTGCACGCACCGCAGGGCGACACGTACGCCGACCTGCTCTTCACGATGATCGAGCGGCAGGACAAGCGTCCGCCCGTGACCTACACGACGTTTCAGGCCCGCGACCTTGGCGGTGACACCGCCAACATCGTGACGCGTGCGGTGCAGGACGCGGTCGATCGGTTTGCACCGAAGGCGCTGCTGGTCGGCGAGAGCTGCACGGCGGAACTGATCCAGGACAATCCAGGCAGCCTGGCGATGGGCATGAATCTCGGTCTCCCGATCATACCGCTCGAGTTGCCGTCGTACTCGAAGAAGGAGAACTGGGGCGCGGCCGAGACGTTCTACCAGCTCGTGCGCACGCTGCTGCTCGAGCGTTCGAAGGCGCGTGAGCCGCGGCCAGGTCGCGACGGACGTCGGCCGCGCGTGAATCTGCTTGGCGGCACGATTCTCGGATTCCGCTGCCGCGACGACATCGCCGAGGTGACGAAGCTGCTGGCGAGCCTCGGTGTCGACGTGCACGTCAGTGCGCCACTCGGTGCGGAGCCTGATGACCTCAGGCGTCTTCCCGATGCGGATGCGAACGTCTGCCTGTATCCGGAGATTGCGCTGACGACATGCAGCTGGCTGCAGCGCACGTTCGACATGCCGACGATATCGACAGTGCCGATCGGTGTCGGCGCGACGCGCGATTTCATCGCGGAGGTCGGCCGCGTGCTGGCCATCGACGTGTCCGGGGTGCTCGGTGGCGAGACGCTGGGCGCGGCATCGCTCGGCAGCAGTCAGTCACGGATGCCGTGGTATTCCCGCTCGGTGGATGCGACGTATCTGACCGGCAAGCGTGTCTTCATTTTCGGCGACGGCACACATGTCGTGGCGGCCGCTCGGATCGCCAGCGAGGAGCTCGGCTTCAAGGTCGTCGGACTCGGCACCTACAGTCGTGAAATGGCGCGGGACGTGAAGGCCTGTGCAGAGAAGTACGGGGTGACGGCGCTGATCACGGACGACTATCTCGACGTCGAGCGAACGGTGGCCGAACTGCAGGTCGAGCTGGTGCTTGGCACGCAGATGGAGCGTCACATCGCCAAGCGGCTCGGTGTGCCGTGTTCGGTGATCTCGACGCCGATCCATGTGCAGGACGTGCCCGCGCGGTATTCACCGCAGATGGGCTTTGAAGGCGCGAACGTCATTTTCGACGCCTGGGTGCATCCGCTGATGATGGGACTCGAGGAACACCTGCTGCAGATGTTCCGCGAGGACTTCGAGTTCGGCGACGGCGCGTCACCGTCGCACCTGCACAGCGTCGCGCCGGCGAAGCCCGAGGGCCCAGCCAGTGCGATGGTGTCGGAGTCGCACGGCCCCGCCATCACACCCGTCGTCTCGGAGCCGGCGCCCGTGTCGGTGCAATCGCCCACGGCCACCACTGTGGCTGAGGCGTCGGGTGCACAACACGAGACTCCATCGGTTGCACCGACGTGGTCAGTCGACGGTGAAAAGGAGCTGTCGAAGATTCCGTTCTTCGTGCGCGGCAAGGCGCGTCGCAACACCGAGAAGTACGCGGCCGCGCAAGGCATCGACGTGATCACGACCGAGACGTTGTACGAGGCCAAGGCGCACTATGGCCGCTGACACGCTCCCGACCCTGAAGTTCGTCATCGTCACGCTCGACGCACATCTGGCGGGGGCGGTTGCTGACGCGGCGTCGAAGGTCGTGAAGCAGGTGCCGTCCATCGACCTGCGGGTGCACGTGGCGTCGGACTGGCCGGAGAATCCGGCGTCGCTCGAGCGGTGCCGGGCCGACATCGCCACCGGCGACATCATCGCCGTGACGCAGTGTTTCCAGGACGAGCAGGTGACGGCGATTCGCGATGCGTTGCTGGCGCGCCGCGATCACTGCGATGCGATGCTCGTCGCCGTCTCGGCAGCGGAACTCGTGCGCTGCACGAAGATGGGCAAGTTCGATCTCGGTGGCGCCGAAGAGAAGAAGCCGAAGCCGTGGTCACCGCTCGGCATCCTGAAGAAGTTGCGCGGCAGTCGCGGCGATGGAAAATCGAGCGGCGAGCGGCAGATGACCGCGCTGAAGGCGATGCCGAAGCTGCTCAAGTTCATTCCCGGCCCCGCGCAGGATGTGCGCGTGTACCTGCTCAGCATCCAGTACTGGCTGGCGGGCACGTCGGAGAACATCGCGAACCTGATCCTGCTGCACGTCGAGAAGTATGCGAACGGCCCGCGCAAGGTCCTGCGCGCACGCGTGACGTCGGATGCGCCGAAGAACTATCCGGAAGTTGGATTGTGGCATCCCGACATCAAGTCGGAGCGCGGCATCACGGAGTCGATCTCCGCGATCCCGTCACGCGGCGCGTTGGGCACGGTCGGTGTGCTGCTCGGCCGCAGTTACCTGCTCGCCGACAATGTGGCCCACTACGCCGCCGTCGTGCGTGCGTTCGAACGGCGCGGGTTGCGCACGATTCCAGCATTCGCGAGTGCACTCGATGCACGGCCTGCGATCGAACGGTACTTCGTCGATGCGTCCGGTCGCGCGACGGTCGATGCGGTGGTCTCGTTGACCGGCTTCTCGCTGGTCGGCGGCCCGGCGTACAATGACTCGGTGGCGGCGCAGGACACGCTCGGCAGGCTGGATGTGCCGTATTTCTGCCTGCAGACGCTCGAATTCCAGTCCACGCCCGAGTGGCAGAACGATCCGCGCGGCTTGAATCCGCTGCAGGCGACGTTGCAGGTGGCGATTCCGGAGCTCGACGGGGCGATCGGTCCGATGGTGTACGCGGGCAAGGTCGGCGCCGCCAAGGGTGTCGAGCAGGCGGAATCACTGCCGATCACCGAACGCGTCGAGACGATGGCGGACCGTGTCGGGAAGATGATCCTGATGCGCCGAACCGCCCGCGCGCAGCGCAAGGTGGCGGTGGTGCTGTTCAACTTCCCACCGAATGCAGGCAATACCGGCAGCGCGGCGTACATCGACTGTTTCCACTCGTTGTACAACACGATGATTGCCATGCGCGAGGGCGGCTACACCGTGACGGTGCCCGGATCGGTGGACGCCTTGCGCGATGCGGTCATCCAGGGCAACCGCGAGCAGTACGGGTCGGTCGCGTCGGTGTTCGCGCGCATCCCGACCGATGATCATGTGCGGCGCGAGCGGTATCTGCCACAGATCGAAGGCGCGTGGGGTGCGGCGCCGGGCAAGCAGTTCGCCGATGGCCACGGCATCCAGATCCTCGGCGCGGAATTCGGCAACGTGTTCGTCGGCGTGCAGCCGTCGTTCGGATGGGAAGGGGATCCGATGCGATTGCTGTTCGAGGGCAACTTTGCGCCGACCCACGCCTTCAGTGCCTTCTATCGCTGGTTGCGTGAGGATTGGGGTGCGCACGTCGCGCTGCATTTCGGCACACACGGTGCGCTCGAGTTCATGCCCGGCAAGCAGGCCGGCCTCACCGATCAGTGCTGGCCCGATCGCCTGATCGGCGATCTGCCGAACGTCTACCTGTACGCCTCCAACAACTCGTCGGAAGGCACGCTCGCAAAGCGGCGCGGCGGCGCGACGACGCTGATCAGCTACCTGACGCCGTCACTCTCGTCGGCCGGCTTGTACAAGGGGCTCGTGGACCTCAAGGCCACCTTCGAGCGCTGGCGCAACACGGATGACCGCACGACGGATGGAGAAAGGTCGTCGCTGGTCGCACTGCTGCAGGAACAGGCGTGTGCGCTCGAACTGACGACTGCCGTGCCGCTCTGGTCGCCGGCCGACACAGTGAAGATCGAGTCGGTGCGACAGAAACTGCTCGAAGTGGAGCAGGCACTGATTCCGGTTGGACTGCACATCGTGGGAAAGACGCCGTCGGTCGAGGAACGTGCCGACATGCTGCTCGCGATCGCGAGTGTCGGGCGCCCTGAGGCCGACGTTGCACCATTCGGTGGCACACTGCGCGCAGCGGCGCGTCGCGTGTTGAGTGACGAGCAGTTCGACGCCGCCGCCCGTGACATCGTGACGGCGGCGGTGTCCGCCGGTGATGTGTCGGCCGGCCTGC
>JACMLX010000211.1 GCA_014379355.1 Gemmatimonadaceae bacterium | reverse complement strand
GTCTCGCGAATGTCGCGCGCGGACGCGAGGGGATCGGGCTGGCCGTTCGGGCCCTGCGGATTGACGTAGATCAGCCCCATTTGCACCGCCGCGGGCGGAGTCTCGAGCTCGCGATCGCCCGAGTATCGCTTGTCTCCCAGCCAATCGGCTTCCGGACACCAGTAGATGTCCTGCTCCGGCTCGAACACATCCTCACGGCCGCCTGCAAACCCGAAGATCTTGAACCCCATCGACTCCATCGCACAGTCGCCGGCAAAAATCATCAGGTCGGCCCACGACAGCTTGCGGCCGTACTTCTGCTTGATCGGCCACAGCAGTCGTCGCGCCTTGTCGAGATTGCCGTTGTCCGGCCAGCTGTTGAGCGGTGCGAAACGCTGGGTGCCCGACGACGCGCCGCCGCGACCATCCGCCGTGCGATATGTGCCGGCGCTGTGCCACGCCATGCGAACGAACAGGGGACCGTAGTGCCCATAGTCAGCGGGCCACCATGACTGCGATTGAGTCATCAGCGCGTGGAGATCGGCGCGCACGGCCTCGATGTCGAGGGTCTTGAACGCGTCCGCATACTTGAAGTCCGCGCCCATAGGATCGATCAGCGACGAATTCTGGTGCAGCATGCCGAGGTTGAGCTGATTCGGCCACCAGTCGCGATTGGACGGGCCGCGCTTCGTGTTCGCCTCGCGCGCCGGCGCCGCGGTCCCATGCATCACCGGGCACTTGCCGACGCCCTCGCCATCCATGCCTTCCATATCTCGCTCCGATCGTGGGTACGGGGTCTTCCTGCGAACCAGCCCGGCGTGCCGTCCAGCGAGGTGATCCGTGCGCTGCGGCAGTGTTCGACACACAATACGCTCCGCAGCCATAGTCAGCAATACGGTATCTCCTATACAATCCATAGCCGTTCGCTATCATTGAGAATGGATACCACCTTGTTGCGGGCTTTCGTGGAGACCGTCGACGCCGGCACGCTGAGTCGGGCTGCGAGGCAACTGTCGCTTTCGCAGCCCTCGCTGACGGCGCAGATCCAGCGGCTCGAGAAACATCTGGGAGTGCTGCTTTTCGACCGGCACGGACGGGGCGTGACGCTGACCGACGCCGGCAAGGCGATGTATCCGCGAGCGCGCCGGATTCTCGACGACGTTCGCGCGACCGAGGACGCGATCCGGCGCGAAGGTGCCGAGGGTGCCGAGACGCTCAGTGTGGGTGCGATTCCGACCGTGGCGCCGTACGTGTTGCCGGCGGCGGTGCAGCGGCTGCGCGCGCGGCATGCGGCGATGCGCGTCGAGCTGCGGGAGGACTACAGCGCCGTGCTGGCCCGGCTCCTCCTCGACGGTGCGCTCGACGTCGTGATCGCGGCGCTCCCCTACGCATTCGAACATCTCGACACCGAATCACTTGGCACCGACGCGCTGGTGGTCGCCGTGCCCGTGCAGCACGCCGCGGCGCGTGCGGGCCGCATCACACTCGCGCAGCTGCGTGACGCACCGGCGGTCACGCTCGATCCGGCGCACTGTCTTGGCGAACAGGTGGCTGGGTTCTGCTCCAGCCAGCAGATGGCGCCATCGGTGGTCTGTCGCAGCGCGCAGCTGGCGACCGTGTTCGAGCTGGTGGGTGCCGGCGTGGGTGTGTCGATCGTGCCGGCGATGGCAGCCGCGCGGCACAACACGCCGCAATGTGCCTACGTGCCGCTGGTCGATCATGCACTCGAGCGCGAAATCGTGGCGGTCTGGCGTCAGGGTGCCGTGAAGTCACCGCAGGCGCGGGCGTTCGTGGATTGTGTGCGCGAGGTGGTGCGCGGGCGGTAGTCGTGGCTGATTGCGATGCGACGCGCGTGAGGCCTCCGTCAGATCACGCACAGCTTCAGATGACAGCACTCACCGGTCAGTCATGATGAGTACCGTGCAGGTCGTGGACTATGATGCGCGCTGGCCAGACACGTACGACGCACTGCGACGCACGGTGTGGTCGGCGATCAGCGACGTGGCGCTGACGGTCGAGCATGTGGGCAGCACATCGGTGCCAGGGCTCGCGGCCAAGCCGATCATCGACATGGATGTGGTGGTGCCCGAGAATTCCGTGCGGATCGGTATCGCGCGCCTGGCTGCGATCGGATACATCCATCGGGGTGACCTCGGTGTTCCGCATCGCGAGGCGTTTCACTGCCCGGCCAACACACCGAAACATCACCTGTATCTCTGCCCGGTCGGCAGCGACGCGTTGCGCAATCATCTGGCGGTGCGTGATCACCTGCGCCGTCATCCGCAGGTGGCAGCCGCGTACGGTGCGCTGAAGAAGGCGTTGGCACGCAGCCACGCGCACGACATCGATGGGTATGTGGAAGCGAAGACGGACTTCCTGATCGGCATACTGCGCTCGGCAGGTCTGTCCGACACGAGCCTGGCGGAGATCGAGCAAATGAACCGTCGGCGTGTGTAAGCGTGGCAGCGAGCGGCGCTGCGCCAATGGCGCTGGCGCACGCGTTGCCCGGCGCGTAACCTCAAGTGCCAGGCAGTGATCTTCCACGCGGACTTCGCGAATCACCGGGACGAACCGTGGCCAACTATCCGCAGCTCAAGAAGGGTGATCGGCTGCCGTCGGTGGGTGTGCTGCAGAAGCTGCTCAACGCAACCGGCGCCGCACTGAAGACTGATGGCGAGTTCGGGCAGAAGACCGAAGCGGCGGTGAAGGGGTTTCAGTCCGAACGCCGCATGCTGGCGACGGGCCTCGTCGACGAAGCCACGTGGACACGGGCGTCACGCTCGCGATGGTTGCCGATCGTCGACTGCATCGACGTCTTCGACGCGAAGATCTATCACCAGCGTCTGCCCGTGTTGCTGGAGGTCGGTGCGCAGCCGCTGCTGACGGGTGGCATGCAGCACGGCATCCAGTCGATTCTCGGTCGCATCGCGGAATATGGCGGCGACATTTTTCTCCTCCGCATCGTCGGGCACGGTGCGCCTGGCATGCAGGCGATATCGTTCGGCGCCGGTGGCTTTCGCGAGCTCGACCCGGTCACGCAGAAACGCGTGTTCCATCCGCTCGCGGGGCCGTTTGCCGGCGTCGGACTGCAGACCGAGGCCCAGCTGGAGCAGCTCTTCCCGATCCGGCAGCACCTTGGCCCATATGGCCAGATCGAGCTGTTCGGCTGCAAGGTGGCGGCGGGTACCACCGGACGACGCTTCGTCGCGGCGTTCGCGCACAAGCTCGGTGTGCCCGTCAGTGCCGCCGTGCAGGCGCAGCACATGCCGGATGCGTTCCGCATCTCGGGTCCGGTGTACACCGTCTTCCCGGACGGGCACGATCTGCACAGCTGGTGCGAATCGCTGCCGGACTTTCCCGCCATGACCGTTCCGTAGCGGCGTCCACGCGGCGGCGCACACTCCTGACCTCCGACCAGCGCCATCGATGCAGCTTCGACGCTTTCTGATACTATTGTGCGGACTGGCCCTTGGACGCGCGCTGCCGGCGCAAGTGCTCCAGGTGGCCGACCTGACCACCCGACAGATCCGCGCCCTCGATCGCGCACACACGGTCGTGATCCTGCAGGGCGGCATGCTCGAGGAGCATGGCCCCTACCTGCCCGCATTCACCGACGGGATCCTGAGCGCTCGACTCACGACGGAACTCGCGGCCGGCATCCTCTCGCAACGTCCCGGGTGGACCGTGCTCGTGTTTCCGCCGGTATCCGCCGGTGCCAGTGGCTCGAACGAGATCGGACGACAGTATTCCTTCGCCGGCACCTACGCGCTCCGTCCCTCGACACTGCGCGCCGCGTTCGTGGATCTCGCCAGTGAGTTGGGCGAGCAGGGTTTCCGCTGGGTGATGCTCGTGCACGTGCATGGTTCGCCGCTGCACATCGGTGCACTCGACGATGCGTCGGATTTCTTTCACGACACGTACGGCGGCACCATGGTCAACCTGTGGGGATTGCTGCCGGTGCTCGGCGGATGGGGCGGCGCGATGTCGGTGATGACACCCGCCGAAAAGATCGCCGACGGACTGTCGCTGCATGCCGGCATGGACGAACACAGCCTGATGCTGTACCTGCGGCCCGACCTGGTGGCGAACGACTATCGCACGGCGACGGCTGTTGCTGGAAAGAATTACGCGGATGCATTCGCCGTCGCGCGACAGCCGGACTGGCCCGGATATCTCGGAGCACCGCAGCTGGCCACGGCCGATTTCGGCAAGCGAATCTGGACCGCGTTCTCGGGCGCGACCGTGAAGACCGCCGTCGAGATTCTCGACGGAAAGGACCCGGGCACGTATCCGCGCTACCTGACGTACCTCAAGAAACTGCCGGAGTATCGCGACTGGATCGATTCGTCGAATGCGCGCGATTCGAGTGCCGGCAACAGACTGGCGGCCTGGCTGGCGCGCCGACCGCGCTGACACACGTCACGCCTTGCTCAGGGGCGGATCGTCCACGTCGCTGATCTCGACGAAGCGATCACTCGTCACGTGTCCGCCGCGCCGATGTACGAACCAGGCTCGCATCGGCGCGCCGTCAGCGTACTGGTCCTTCATCATGCGCAGGCCCGTGCAGTGAAAGCTGTGACAGATGTCCGCACGCAACACCGGTGAAAGCGTACAGCCCAGCTCACCCTGATAGACACAGCCGCGCGTCATCGTGTGGGTGCCGATGTGCTGCAGGTACCGCGCGACGATCGCGTCATCGTCCAGCGTCGGAAACCGATCCAGGACATCGAGCATCGTCTCATCCGTGAGAAAAGCATCGTCTCCGGCCTGCCGGCAGCACCAGCCCCGACACGATGCACACGCCGCGTGCAGCAGGCGTGATTCTGCGCTCTGCGGCGGTGACGACCGTTCGTCGGACGGATCGCACGACCGGGTCGCCGCGTCCCAGGCCAAGTCCACACGTCGAACACGTGCCCGCGCGAGCTGTGCCCGCAGGTGCGCCTCGTGACGTGCGCGCCGCTGCGCCGGCAAGCTCGACACCTCATCGTCGTTGTAAGGCAGTATCGCGAGGCGATACGTGGCCTGCTCGGTTGGCGGGATACCGCGCTCCGCCGCCACGAGCTCGCGTTGACGCACCAGTCGCTCGACGAGGTCTGTCTCGATCTGCAGTGCAGCAGCGCGCCGCACACGCATCTCGGCGTCGCGACAGGCGCGGCCGTCGCAATGTCCACTCGCGCGCTGCGAGGCGGTGAGGGGTCGCGTGCAGTGCGCACACTTGAAAACAGGCAGCAGCGCGGCGTGTTGCGCCGCGCAGAGCTGCGACAGGCAGAGCACCGTACCGGCCGGTCGTCCCAGCCGCAGCGGCGTCCCGCACATCACACAGGCAGTCGTGGTCTGCTCGATGGTGGCCAGCATGTCGGCTGTGGTTGATGAAGGCCCTGACATCAGGTGCGTGCCGCCACGCGTTTGCATTGCGGCGCACACCCGTGCAGTTGTTACGGTCGCGCCGCCGGACGCGGCAAGGCCGTCGGCGGAAGGATGTTGTTCAACCGCATGTAGTTCGCCAGTTGGCTGTAATGATCCGCCATGTCGAGCGCGTGGCCGAGCACCATGCTGGCGCGTGTCGACGTGCGCGTGGTGCCATTGAACGTCATCGTGATCTGGTCGGCGAGGTGCGCGTCGGTGAGCTGCGCGAATGCGGTCTCGCAGAACGTGAATGACGCCTTGACCTTGGCGATCAGCGTGTCACGTGGCCACATCGCCTTGACGGAATCGGCGGTCGCACCGTCGGCAGCCGGCACGGTCGCCTTCATATCGCCGAAGTTGTTGCAGAAGAAGTAGTTGTCACTCGCCAGATGTTGCGCGATGTATCCGATCGTGAGCTGTGCCGGTGTGGGCTTGTACGTGAACTTGCCAGCCGGAATGGAGTCGAACGCCTGCGCCAGGTTCCGCTGCAGGCTCATGGTGCGGGTGCGGAAGACGGCAGTGATCGGATCGGCGGTCGGAGCCGCGGGTGTTGCCTGCGCGGCAAGGCTCATCGGCAGCGCGAGCGCCACGATTGCGACATACAAAGTCTTCATAGGGTCTCCAGGAAAGTGACGGAAGCGCAACGTCTGACAGTGGCCGAGGGCCCACTGTTTCGCAACGGTGTCGGGCGGCGAGTCGGGGCTGGGGGACTGGCGGTTCGTCACTGACTCGCGTGTGGTGGTGGCCGCGTCAGGGCGTCGCACACGTCGGGAGGCGCGAGGTCGGCGTCCGCGATATCGTTCAGTTTCTGCACCATCTCGCATCGAATCAGGCCGAGACGAGCGCCGCATGGCCACACAAGCCCACGTCCGTCGCATCGCTCTCGCGCTCCCGGGCGCACGGGAAGCGGAGAACCATTTCGCGTTCGGAGTGACGCACAAGGGAAAGTCGAAGGGCTTCGCGTGGGTCTGGATGGAGCGTGTCGTCCCGAAGAAGCCGCGCGTCGCCAATCCGGGAGTCCTCGCGATACGTGTTGCCAACGTGGCGCAGCGCGATGAGATGATTGCCGCAGAGCCGCACAAATTCTTCACCGAGCCGCACTATGCGGGCTTCCCGGCGGTGTTGGTGCGGCTGAAGTCGGTGACTGTCGCGGACCTGAAGGTGCTGCTCGAGGAGGGCTGGCGGTGCATGGCGCCCGCCGAACTGAAGGCGACCGCTGTGACCATGCGCGGAGGCATCGAGCGAGCGAAGTGACGAGGTTGGATCGCAGGTGCGTGGCGCGCGCGAACCGTGGTCGCTTCACGTGCCATCGCGGCGACGGCGCATCCGACTGCGCGAGTCCGTGACTGCTCCGCCCGCGGGCCCTGCGTCGAATTGCCGTCACGTCTACGTCACCTGACGTATGCCCGCCCCGATCCGGGACGCCCACACTGAAGGAGGTTCACCTCACACTTCAGCCCGGGCTCGCGATCATGGCCATCACACTCCTCCGCACGACCTGCCTGGCAGGCGCGCTCCTCTCACTCACCACCGGCTGTATTTCGTACACTGTCGGCATGGGGGCCGAGACGACGCCGGCGGGCGAACGCACGACGACCAACAGCGTGAACGTGGTGCCCGGAACGCTGCGCGGCTCCTCGGACGAACGCACCGTACCCACGCGTCGCCCGTCGGTGGACACCGACTTCCGCTTCGGCATCGACGACCGCACGGATATCGGCTTTCGCGTCGCCACGTACAGCGGTTTCATGCTCACCTGGAAACGGCAGCTCGGTCCGATCGATTCGCCCGCGGCGCCGGAGAACCGCCGCCGCACCGCACTGATGCTCGGCGGTGGCCTTGTCAATCTCGGTGAGCATGCGAGCGCCGAGGCGACACTGATCACGTCGGGCAAATGGACGTCGGCCGGACAGTGGTACGGCGCACTGCGTGCCATCCAGGTGGTGCCACTGTCGCGCGAAGCGCCGCACGATGACCCCGTGGTCGGCCTGAGCATCGGCCACCTGTTCGGTGACAGCAACAGCAGCATCGGGCCCGAAATCGGCGTCTACTACGATCGCTCCGCGCTCGGCCTGAACACCAATCGCATCATCGTCGTGCCATCACTCGTCGTCCGTCGCGGCGGAATTCCCGGCTTTGGAGGAAAGCGCTGATGCGACAGTCTTCACGTCAGGCGATCGTGACGTGCGCGCTCGGCGCCACATGGATCCTCAGCGCAGCACTCGTCACACCGCTGACGGCACAGCGTGCCGACAGCACCACGAGATCCGATTCCGTCGGACGGCGACGCATTCAACCGCTGCCCGCGCTTGCCTCCGCACCGGAAACCGGCTTGCAGTACGGTGCAACCGTATTGGCCGTCTGGGAGCCGGCCGCATACCGCAAAACGCGACCGTCGTCGCTCACCGCGTCGGCGTTGCGCACGGCGAAGGCACAGACACGCATCCGGCTCGAAGGCGAGCGATGGACGCGTGGCAATGCGCAGCGGATCACCGGCAGCCTGCAGTGGCAGGAGTTTCCCCTGCCCTACTACGGTGTCGGCGACCGCACCCCGAAAGCGGCTGAGGAAACGTTCACGCCGAAAGGCACCGAAGCGATCGTCACGCTGCAGCAGCGCATCGCACGATCGTGGTATCTCTCGGCGGGTGCGCGGCATCTGGAGCAGCGCATCACGACCGACTCCACCGGCGCACTCGGCACACAACCGGTCACGGGCAACGCTGGAGGGACGATGACCGAGTGGTCCACCGGTCTGCTGACGGACACGCGTGACAACCTCTTCTCGCCCCACGCCGGCGACTGGATTCAACTCACCTACGCGCGCAGCGTTCAGGGTGCCTGGTCGGACTACAGTTATGGCACGTTGAAACTCGATGCGCGCAGCTACCGCACCATCGGGACCGGCCACGTACTCGCGACACAGCTGCAACTCACGAACGTCGATGGCACCGCGCCCTTCGACCAGCTCGCGCTGGTGGGCAGCGGCGACATCCTGCGCGGCTACGCGCGGGGTCGATATCGTGATCGCGCGATGGCGGCGTGGCAGGGTGAATACCGCACACCAATCCGTCACAGGCTCGGAGCAGTCGCATTCGTCGGTGCGGGAAGTGTGTCCCCGACGCTGAATGGCATCATTTCGCACAGGCTGCTGCCGACCTACGGCGCCGGTCTACGCGTCGAAATCGACCACCGGCAGCGCACCGGCGTGCGCGCGGACTACGGGCGCGGCCGCGACGGTGCGTCCGGACTCTACATTGGTTTCAACAATGCATTCTGACCTGGTCACGCCTCGCGAAGCTGCGGATCACTGCGGACGGCATCCGCCAGTGCGCCGCGCGAATCGACGCCGAGCTTCTCGAAGATGTTCGACAGATGTGTGCTCACCGTTCGCGCGGAAATGTCGAGTGCAGTGCCGATCTCCTTGTTCGTGAGTCGCCGCGCCACCGCGCGGGCGATCTCGAGCTCACGGCCGGTCAGCGATGCCGCACCCGCTTGCGATGTGCGCGGCGGAAGTCGCACACCGAGCGCACGCAGCTGGGTTCGCACGCCGCGCAGCTCGAACTCGGCACCGAGCTTCGCGAACACGTCATGCGCACGACGCAGCTCGGTCGCGGCAGCGTCGATGTCACCGTCGGCCTCGAGCACCTGCGCGGCGTTGCGACGGATTCGCGCGCCGTGAAAGACGAACGGCACCGCATCGAGTTCGTCCGCGGCAGCCAGCAGCCGCATGGCGGCATCCGGACTCTGATGTTTGACGCGCGCGACCAGCGCGTCGGCCGCCGCAGCCCAGGCCATCCCGAGCCGGTGTCCAAGATCCGTGGACTGCCGGCGCAAGCGCGTGGTGAGCAGTTCCACGCGATCGAAGTCCTGTATCCGGAGCGATGCCTCGATGATCATCGGGATGAGCCGATGAATGGCCCATGCCACGTAGCCGAAACGATCCGCAAGCGCGAGGCCGCGCTCGCCGAACGTGAGTGCTTGCCGCCAGTCGCCGTGCGACAGGCTGAACGTCCCCATGCCGGTGTGCGCAAGGATGACGTTGTGCACGTTGCCGATCGCGAGTGCACCATCGGTGAAATCATCGGCCAGTTGCGCGGCGCCGGAGAGTGTCCAGGCCTCTTCCAGCAGCGCGCGGGCCCGTTCGGTGTCGTCGCGCGCGAGCACGATCAGGCCCGTCCACACCAGCAATCGTGGAAGCAGCGAGTTCGGCATCACGGCGCGGGCCAGCGGAATCGTACGCTCGGCGATGGCCAGCGCTTCATCCCATCGGCCGACTCCGGATGCGTATTCAATCTCGATTTCTGCGGTCATGGCGTGCAGCATCGGCGACGCCAGCGACTCCGCGTGTGCACTCGCGGCGCTCATGTGGCGCGCGACACCGTCGACATCTCCGGTGAACCCTTCGAGCATGGCCATGGCCCAGTGCGCAGCCCAAGCGACGTCACGGTCGCTGCTCTCCTCGGCCAGACGGATCGCACGCGCACCATGCTCGCGCGCGAGGCTCGCCGGTCCCGTCCACGCGTACAGCTGCAGCGCAGTCTGATGCACGCGCGCGAGCATGGCTGCGTCGCCGATCGCGTCCGCGACACCAAGCGTCTCCTGCACGCTGCGGATCGCATCGACATGACGGCCCAATGCCTGCAGCATCTTGGCGCGCGCGAGCCCGATGCGCACGACGAACTCGCTGGTCGTGCTGCCACGCAATGACTGCAGCGCGAGATCGAGCAGGTCGAGCCCGGCACTCGCGTTGCCGACGCGTGCCTGCTCCTGCGCGAGTCGGATCAGCAGGCGCGTCCGCGTGGCCGGATCGTTGCGTGCGTCCGCCAGCGTCAGCGCCCGGTGCCAGAGCGCGGTCGCCTCGGCGACATCACCGAGCCGCGCGCGTGCCGTCGCGAGATCCTCCATCAGGGCAGCGACTGACTCGCTCCCGAGCCTCTCAGCGATAGCGAGTGCCTCGCGCAACCACCGCGTCGCTTCCTGGTCGGCGCGGCGCGCAATGGCATCGCGTCCCGCAGCCGTGAGATATCGCAGCGATCGGTCATCGCCGCCATGTTCCTGTCCGAGAACGAGGTGGCGCGCCATTTCACTCGCGCGTTCAAGCGCGACATCCCCGAACAATGCTTCGAGCGCCCTCGCCACTGCCGAGTGCAGCGCGCGTTCACGGGCCACGGTGAGCGATTCGCGCACCGTCACCGCGATGATGGGATGCGCGAACTCATACTCCGCCGAATCGCCCGTACGATGCTCGATGAAGATGCGGCGGCCGCACAACGTGTCGATCGCATCGGCAAGGGTCAGCGCATCGAGTCCGGACACCGCACCAAGCAGTGCCAGCGATGGCCGGGACTCGACGATCGATGCAATCTCCGCAATACGGCGGGCCGCCGCATCGAGCGATGCGAGACGTGCCTCGACCGCATCACGCACGGTCTGCGGCAGCGTGGCCGGCAAGGTATCGTCGATCAGCCAGCGACCATCGGTCTTGCGAATCCGTCCCGCCGCCGTCAGCGCCTTCAGTGATTCGTCAATGAAGAATGGATTGCCGCGCGTATGCGACCAGAGCACTGCCGCATGATCGACCGCGTCGTCCGCCTCCAGCGCAAAGGAGCGCTGAAGCAACTCCGTGAGGTCAGCACGTGTGAGACTCTCGACCCGCATCAACGAGGCATCGCGCGTGGCGAGGAGCGACCGCACGATTTCGTGGAGGGGGCCGCTCGTGTCGCGTCCCTGCTCGAGAAACCCGAGCACGATCAGAATGCGCGCGCCGCTGACTTGACGCGCGAGGAAGTGCAGGAACTCCAGCGACGACGCATCGCTGGCGTGTGCATTGTCGAGGATCAGCAGGATCGGCGCCCGCGCAGCCCATCGCGTCAGGAACTGCGCGACATTCCAGAGCAGATGCGCCTTCGCTTCCGCGTCGCCCGAAAATTCACGATCGCTGCCTCCCGCTGCGCCGGCCAGCCCAGGCACCACCGCCCGCATGTCCCGCTCCGAACCGCGCGCGAGCACGGTCAAGGTGGCTGCGTCGAGTGTGCGCAGTGGTCGAGCGAGTGCGTCGGCGAGCGCGCCGTAGGGAATGCCGGCCTCCATCGCGAACGCCCGTCCCGACGCCACCAGTACGCCGCGTTTCAGTGCCTCGCGCGACATTTCGGCCAGCAGACGTGACTTGCCGATGCCCGCATCACCCGACACGAGCACACACGCACCGCGACCTGCGATTGCCTCCGTGAGATGATCGCGCAGCTTCTGCAGCTCTGGGGCGCGGCCGACCAGCGGCAACTCGGCGCCCCACGGCTGGCCAGCGTCCTGGTCGGCGATGCTCACGTCATGATGATGTCACGAATCTTCGGCTCACGGAATGACCAGGCGCACTATTGCACGCGGTTTGCGACCAGGGTGGTGACCGCCAGGGCGCATGCGTGCGCTGTCGCTCGAGCGTCGTGCGCGCCCGCCATACGGCAGGCGATGAGGTTGCGCATCGGGGCACGGAAGGGTTGTGTCCATCGACCCGAATCGAGGCACACCACTGATGCAGGACAGCACGCAACGTATCCGCGAGCACTATGACGCGGCGGACGGCACCGACGGGATGCTCGGGATCGTCGAGGAGATCCTCGGCGGTATGCCCGCGGGCATGCTGACATCGACCGACCTTGCCGCGTTCGATCAGTTCCATGTTGGTGGGCTGCCCGCCACGAAGCAGTTCATGGCACTGCTCGATCCGCAGCCGGGGATGACGATCTTCGATGCCGGATCGGGTTTCGGCGGTCCGTCGCGCTTCGTGGCGGAGACGTACGATTGTCGCGTGGTCGGTGTGGACATCACGCCGGCGTACGTCGCTGTCGCACAACGGCTGTCCGAGCGCACCAGAACGGCCAACCGGATCGGGTATCGCACCGGCGATCTGCTCGATCTGGACGACACGGACGCGTCCTACGACGCCATGTACACTCAGCACGTCGTGATGAACATTCGGGAACGTGTGCCACTCTATCGCGAATTGCGGCGGGTGCTCAAACCCGGGGCGCGCTTCGGATTTCACGACATCCTCGCCGCCGACGACCAGCCCGCGCCCGACTATCCGCTGCCGTGGGCCGACAGCGCCGAGATCAGCACGTTGCTCACGGAATCCGAGACGCGACGTGCCCTGCTGGCCGCCGGATTCGACGTGATGGTGTGGAACGACGTCACGGCGGACGCGACGGCCGCGGCGGTGCGGATGCAGTCGAACGTCGGTCCCGGACCGACGCTGGGCACGATCGTCGGGCCGCGATTCGCCGAGCGATTTGCGAACCTGCGGCGGACTCTCGAGAACGGGCGACTGCGAGTCGTGATGGGCGTGGGCACCGCGCGGCCGTAGCGGAAGTTCAGCGTCGGGACGTTGCACTCCATCGCGACCGTCGACAGACTCGAACGCGGCAGAATCGTGCTCATTTGCGGAGAAGTGATCGCATGCAGAAAATTCAGGTGCAGGGTGTCCATCACATCACCCTCGTGGGCTCCACGAAGCAGAGCGCCATCGACTTCTGGGAAGGCACGCTCGGCATGCCCTACCTCTTCGAACAGCCGAACCTGGGCAAGCCGGACGAGAACCATGTCTATTTCGATCCGGGTGACGGCCGCCTGATTACCGTGTTCACGAACGAAGGTCGCTCCGACGCGGGACGCCCCGCCCCACGCGACATCGGCTGCGTGGAGCACATCGCGTTCAACGTCTCGCGCGCGACCTTCCTGATGGCACCGGCTCGCCTGGCAGAGCGCGGCATCGAGTTCATCCAGCGCGATCGTGGCTTCATGGATTCGATTTATCTGCAGGACCCGAACGGCCTCAAGGTCGAGCTGGCGTGTTACAAGTTCGAGACGCCGGAAGGTTTTCGAGCGGCCGATGTGCTGACGCGTGCCTATCAGCTGCGCGTGGCACGCGGTGATCATCACATCACGGAGGAACATCTGGCTGATGCCATCGAGGCGCTGGTCGCAGGCCCCCGGTGACGGAGACACGCTGATGCCTGGACGCAGGCCCAGCGTCCTGCTCGCGGCCGCGCTGGCATTGTCTGCATGTGCGCGGTCGTCCGGGGGCCGCACGCCGACCGCCGCTCCGATGGACTCCATCCGCGGCTTTTCGGCCGCCGCCGCCGCCGCGGAATACACGATCGAGTCGATCCTTTCACGGTCGCTCAGTCGCGATTCGACTGGCGCGTATTTCCGGCACCTGACCGACGAGCCGCATCCCGCCGGATCGCTGCGCAACAAGGAGCTCGCCGACTGGATCGCCGATCGGTTTCGCGCGTGGGGATTGGATCACGTGCAGCTGCATCGCTACGACGTGCTGCTGCCATGGCCTCGCGAGGTGAAGGTCACGATGCTAGCGCCCACTCGATACGAAGCCACGCTGCGTGAGGATGCCTATCCGGTCGATCCGCACACCGCGAAGGACCCCGGACCGACCTACATCGGCATGAGCGCGTCGGGTGACGTGACGGGTCAACTCGTCTACGCGGCGAGTGGAAATCCGGGCGACTACGACTGGCTCGAACAACACGGCGTGAGCCTCAAGGGCAAGATCGCGATCGTGCGCTACTCGGTGCCGTACAGCTATCGCGGCTTCAAGGCGCTCACGGCCGAGCAGCGTGGACTCGCCGCCGTCCTGATCTATTCCGATCCGCAGGAAGATGGATTCCGGAAGGGGCTCACCTTTCCCGACGGCCCGTGGGGTCCGGAAAGCCACATCCAGCGTGGCGCACTCACGTACGACTTCATGTTCGCGGGCGATCCGCTCACGCCGGGATACGCCTCCATCCCGGGCGCACCACGCATCAAGTCGAGCGAGTCCGCGTCGGTGCCGAAGATCATGATGGTGCCGATGTCGTATCGCGATGCGAAGCCGCTGATGCAGGCTCTCGGCGGCCCTGAAGCACCCGCCTCGTGGCAGGGCGCCATGGGCTTCACGTATCACGTTGGCGGTGGTCCGGCGACCGTTCGCGTGAAGATCGAGAATGACGACTCGACACGCGCGATCTGGGTGGTCGAAGGTCGCATCACCGGTACCGATGAACCAGAGAAGTACGTGGTGCTCGGCAATCATCGCGATGCGTGGGTCTACGGCGCCGTCGACCCGTCGTCAGGCACCGCGACGCAGATGGAGCTTGCGCGTGCACTCGGCGCGCAGGCACGGGCCGGGCAGCGGCCGAAGCGCACGATCGTGTTCGCGAGCTGGGACGCCGAGGAGTGGCACCTGACCGGCTCGACGGAATGGGGCGAGCAGTTCGCGGATGACCTGCGACGCAACGCGATCGCCTACCTGAACGTCGATGGATCGACCAGCGGGTCGAAGTTCGACGCCGGTGCGATCGCAAGCCTCAATGCACTGGTGACGCAGGTGGTGCGCGACGTCGAGGACCCGGCCACCAACGCATCGGTGCTCGAGGCGTGGGGATCGGCACTGCGCAGTCAAACGCGCGACGCGACGATCGGTGGTGGCGCAACACATGAAACGAGCGCGAAACGTCCGCTCGACTATCCGGGCAACGCACTCGGATCCGGCTCCGACTACACCGTGTTCCTGAACTTCCTCGGCCTGCCTGTCGTGGAGATGAGTTTCAATGGGCCATACGGGGTGTATCACTCCATGTACGACAACGCGTACTGGATGGAGCACTTCGGCGATCCCGGCTTTCGCTACATGACGGCCATGGCCGATGTGTGGGGGCGGATGGCGTTGCGGCTCGCGAATGCCGAGCACTATCCACATGACTTCGCCTTGTACGCGACGCGCGTGGGCGGCTTCGTCGATGCGATTGCCGCACTGCCGGATGTGACAAACGAGCTCGACCTGTCAGCCGTGCGTGCGGCTCGCGATCGCTGGAGCACGTCCGCGGCAGCCCTCGAGCGTGCACTGGACGCAACACTGCACGAGAGTCCATCGGCGGATCGAACGCGGCGACTTCGCACAGCCAGTGATGCCATGCGATCCGTCGAGCAGACGTTGCTGAACGCCGATGGCATTCCGGGCCGGCCATGGTTCCGGCACGTGCTGTATGCACCACGCTACACCTACGCTGCCATGACCCTGCCAGGCGTGCAGGAAGCGATCGACGCGCATGACTGGACGCGCGCCCGTACACAACTCGGCATCGTGGCCGCGAAGCTGGACGCAGCGGCGAGAGAGACCCAGCGTGCCGCCAGCGCAGCTGGAGCAGGCAGGTAAATTCTCAGGGGACCTCTGCAAATCCGGGACGAGTCCGAATTCTGCGGAGCGTCGCTAGAGGCAGTCGTCCGTGCCGCGCAGCGCCACGGGCAGGTGACGGCGAAACGGCACGTCGGGCACCGGCCCTCCGTCGAACAACTGTGCGTAGCGGTGGCCGGAGTACACCGCATGCGCGATCAGGCCGGGCGCCAGCGCATCGCCGATGCACTCCACACTCAGGACACCGGCATCCTTCCACTCGAATTCGCGTGCCTGCAACTCGGCGAACAGTTCATCACTGGGCAGGCGTGACGTCACACTCACCAGCGTGTCACAGTCGAGTTCCGAGGTGAACCCGGACCAGTTGTGCTGCACCTGCACCTTGCCCGGCACAGCCGCGACCACGTTGTGCGTCGGAACCTGCCACACGCCAAGCTTGTAGAGGCGCTTCTGGATGTGCCGCAACTCGAGTGTGTTCGAACTCCACGATGCCACGACATCCTCCGGCGTCACGATCGTGACGGTGCCGCCAGCGTGCACGATCAATTCGGCCAGCGCGCTGCCGATGTAGAACGCATCATCGTCGAAGAGCACGACATGTCCGCGCGGCACGTTGCCGGCGAGCAGGTCGTCCGGCGTCAACACGTTTGCGCCGAAGCCCGGAATCGCGTGACCGTTCGAACGACCGAAGCCGTCCCGTCGCCACCTGCTCCCCGTCGCGAGCACGACATGACTGGCGCCGAAGTCGAGCACGTCCTGCGAGGTGACCGGCGATTCGCGATAGACCGTCACGTTCGGCATCTTGTCGATCTGCGCGATACGCCAGTCCGAGACGCGTTTCCACTCCGCGAGGCCGGGCAGCGACGCTTCGGCGAGCACGCGACCGCCGAGTGCGCGCGTCGCTTCACACAGATGCACGTCGTAGCCACGCTGACCGAGGGCACGCGCGGCTTCGAGGCCGGCCGGTCCGGCACCGACGACGAGGATCTTCGATGCGGATTTCCTCGGCGCGATGAACTCCGGATGCCACCCCTTGCGCCATTCCTCGCCCATCGACGGATTCTGCGTGCACCGGATCGGCGTGATCGTCATGTCACCGGTCACGCAGATGTTGCAGCCGATGCACTCGCGGATGTCGTCGAGGCGGCCTTCCTCGATCTTCTTCGGCAGGAACGGGTCGGCGATGCTCGGTCGCGCGGCGCCAATCATGTCCATGATGCCGCGTCGGATCTGATCCACCATCGTGTCGGGATTGGTGAAGCGTCCGACGCCGACGACGGGTTTCGTGGTGTACTTCTTCACCCAGTACGTGAACGGCTCCTGCGCGCCTTCCTTTGCGAAGCGCGATGTCATGGAGTCGTTGTACCACGCAGCGACGTTCACGTCCCACAGGTCCGGCAGTTCGGCGAGCATGTGGACGACTTCAGACGCTTCCGCGACCGTGACGCCCTGATCGCCGAGCAGTTCGTCCACCGCAAATCGCACCACGACGCCGCAGGTGTCACCGACGGCATCCTTCGTGTCCTCGATGATCTCGCGGAACAGGCGCGCGCGGTTCTCGAGCGAGCCGCCGTATTCATCGGTGCGCTGGTTGCGCCGCCGCTGCAGGAAATGCATGGCGAGGCTCAGGTCGTGTCCGGCGTACACGTAGATCAGGTCGAAGCCGGCCGTTCGTCCGCGGATCGCCGCCTCCTTGTGCCAGCGGCGGTATTCGCGGATGTCGTGCTTGGTCATCGCGCGCGCCTGATGCGGATAGCCGTACTTGAGCGGCTGATGCGATGGTGCCAGTGCGACTTCGCGCGAGTAGAGATTGCTGGACGTCGGGCCGTTGTGCGTCAGTTCCACCGCCGCGAGCGATCCGTGCGCATGCACGCGATCACACATCATCGCCAGCGCCGGAATGTCCGCGTCGTCCCAGAGTCGCGCTTCGACGTAGGGCGCGACGTCGCCACTCGGGTGAATCTCGCACTCTTCGGTGGAGACCACCGCCCAGCCACCTTCGGCCTTCGCTTCGCGCATCGCGGCGTGCGCGGCGGGCATCTGATGGCCCATGCCGTTGCAGTGCGGCACCTGGAAGAAGCGATTGCGGGCCGTGACGGGCCCGATCTTCACCGGCTCGAACAGGATGTCGTAGCGTGGGTCATGCGGCACATGAGGCCCGTGCGTCAGAGACCGTAGAATGCGTCGGCAAAGAGTTCAGGGAGAGAAATGATCAGGGGATGGTCGATGCCTGGCGCCTGAAACATAATCTCGTCCGTGACGATCTCGGGCTGCGTATCTCCAGTGCGCCAGCGCTCGATGTGGCGCTTCTTCGGATCGACGATCCAGCACTCCGGCACGCCGCCCTCCAGATACGCGGCGCGCCGGATGTGGCGATCAGGGCGCGCACTGCTGGGCGAGATCACTTCGATGGTCAGCAGAAGCTCTGCCAAGTCGAATGGCGCCGCAGGCAGCTTGCCATCGCAGAACGCGACGACGTAGATGTCGGGCTGCATCCGCGTCAGCGGGCCGCTGCGAATGTCGCTTGGCGACATCACGACACGCGCCTGCGCGGTCCTGCCGAAGTAGACGCTGAGTCGGACGAAGAATTCCCCGGCGGCAAGCTGATGCGGCGTGTCCGGTCCCGGCGTCACGAGCAGCCGCCCGTTGATGACCTCCCAACGACGACCGTCGTCCGGCGCGTCGTCGAGCATGTCTGCAGTCCAGACCTTCGGATGAGTGGCCATGACCATATCCTACCGTCTTCTCCGCGAAGCGGGCAAGTGTGCATTCGCGAACATGTTTCCCCGCCTCGACACAGCGATAACCATTTTCACGCACGACGTCGCACAGTCTTGCGCTTCAGCCAGCAGACACCGCCACCGATGTCGCCGCATCCCGATTCGCCGCACGTCGCGCCACGACATAGATCGGCCAGCCGATCAGCGTCAGTACACCGCCCCACAGCAACGATTCCTTCCCCGAACCGTACAACGCCCACGCGGAAAACAGCAGCGCGATCAGCGCTGTCAACATCAAGCCGACAGTCCGCGGCACGCGCCCATCGCGCATGAAGCGCACGAGCGCAACGGCACACAACACGTAGATGATCAGGTTCGTCGCCGTCGAAATGAGGATCGCGAAGTTGTATGCGGCGACGCCATTCTTCGTGTACGCTGCCAGCGTGAGCACGGACGTCACCACCGCGCCCACGATGATCGCTCGCGCAGGAGCGCCGACGGCATTCCGCACGCCGATCCATCGCGGGAGCGTCCCGGCGTCGGCCATCGCGACCGGCAGCTCGCCACCGATCAGCAGGAAGCCATTCAGGCACCCGAAGCAACTCACCACCGCACACAGCGCGACAAAGCCGCCCGCCACAGTGCCCCACGACACGGCGATGAAATCCGAGATTGGCGCCTTCGATGCCGCCACACTCGCCGCGGGCAACATGAGCACCACCGCACACGTCGCCATGATGCTCACGACGGCGCTCAACCCCGTACCCACCATCGTCGCCAGCGGCACGATGCGCGCCGGATCCTCCACGGCGTCGGCGGGAACGGTCGCGCTCTCGAGGCCGAGCATGCCGTACAACGTCAGGCCCACCGCACCGGTCGCACCGACGAAGGTGAATGAATCGGCGTGCACCGGCGGCAGGACGGCGCCGCGCGTGGCGACGAGACGCCACAGTGCGAGACCGATCACCGCCACGAAGGGCAGCAGCTTGATGATCGACGTGACAAGCTGCACACCACCGGCCATCTGCAATCCGCGCGTGTTGATCCAGGCGAAAAGCCAGATGCCGACGAGCGCCGATGCCAGCGAACCTCCCGGGGTCGCGTCGATCCACGGCACGAGTCTCGTGAGATAGCTGATGCCCGCGATGGTGATGCCCGCGTTCGCCGCCCACACCGACACGAGGTAGCCCCACGCACCGAGAAACGCCCAGCGTTCACCGACACCCAGTCGCATGAAGCCGTAACTGCCACCGGCGCCGGGCAGGTTGCGGGCCAGCTGCGCGAATACCCACGCGAGACACAGCGCCCCGACGAACGTCACCACCCACGCCGACACGGCGTTCCATCCGAACGGTGCCAGCCCGGCCGGCAGCATGAAGATCGCCGACCCGATGATGTTCCCGACGACGAGTGCCGTGGCGAGCCAGAACCCGAACTTCTCCTGCCCCTGGCGTTCACTGCTCACGCTGGCTGTCCGGCCGCGAGCACCTCACACAGGCTGGCCTGCAGAATCGTCATCGCCTCGTCCACATCAGCACGTGTGATGAGCAGTGGTGGCATGAAGCGCACCGTGCTCACACCGCACGACAGCAGGATCAGACCGTTGTGATACGCGCGCGTGATCAGGTCGTCGCAGAGTGCACGCGCCGGTGTCGTGTCGCCGCGCCCCGCGACGAGTTCGAGACCGATCATCAGCCCGTGCCCCCGCACCTCGCCGATCTGCGGCGCACGCGTCTGCCAGTCGCGCAGCCGCTCGAGGAAATAGGTGCCGACGTCCTTCGCGTTGGCGGCATATTCCTTCTCCACCAGGTCCAGAGTGGCGATGGCAGCCGCGCAACACAGCGGATTGCCACCGTAGGTGTTGCCATGTGCCCCGCGTTTCCACTGCTCCATCCACCGCTTCTTCGCGACCACGAGTCCGATCGGCATGCCGGATCCGAGCCCCTTCGCGAGCGTCATGATATCCGGCGCAACACCAGTCAGGTGCGCCGCGAACATGGTACCGGTGCGTCCGATGCCCGATTGCACTTCGTCGAAGATCAGCATGATGCCATGGCGATCACACAACGCTCGCAGCCCCTCGAGAAATCCTGTCGGCGGCACGATGTAGCCACCCTCGCCCTGGATCGGCTCCACCAGGATGCCGGCCACTTCCGTCGCCGGCACGTTGTGCATGAAGAGCACATGTTCGATGTAGTGCAGCACCGCCGCACCCTGATCGTCACCAGCGAGAATCGGACGATAGTTGTTCGGATACGGCACGTGCGTCACACCGGGCATCGTCGGGAAGAAGCCCTGTTGCTGCGTGTACTTGCTCGACGTGAACGACAGCGATCCCATCGTGCGCCCATGAAACCCGCCGAGGAATCCGATGAAGCGCGAGCGGCCCGTGACGTAGCGCGCGAGCTTGAGTGCACCCTCGACCGCTTCGGTGCCGCTCTGGCACATGAAACTCATCACCGGCTCGTCGCCCATCGGTCTCAGGTCACGAATGCGTTCGCCGAGCACGATCTGGCGCTCGTGCCAGTAATCGCTCGAGATGTGCAGGAAACCCTGCGCCGCTTCCGTGATCGCGTGCACGACGTGCGGATGCGAATGCCCCGTCGAACAGACGGCGATCCCCGCCGCGAAGTCGAGGAAACGGTTGCCATCGACATCCCACACCTCGGCACCGCGTCCATGCGACATCACGAACGGATAGTCCCGCGGATACGAGGGCGAGACGACGGCGGCGTCACGCGCGATCATCACTCGCGCCTTCGGCCCTGGCAATTCAGTCGTGATGTGCGGTGTCTGCATCAGCGGTCTCGGGGAGCGATCGGGAACTCAGGACGGAAGTGGCACACGCACGCGCTGGGAATGTGCATGACGAGTGCGTTCGTGCAGCGAACGGAGCACGAGCAGCTCATCGTCCGTCGGCGGCGATATGCTCGTGATGGACTCCGCGATGCGAAGCGGCCAGCCGCAGGCGGCGCGCGCGGCATCCACCGTCACCCCCTCGTACAGCGACGTCAGCACGAGCTCGTGCGTCGACGCATCGGGCGTCATGACGCCGAGATCCGTGATCAGTGCCGTCGGCTTCCCGGCGCTGGTGCGGAAGTCGAGTGCAGGCACCAACGTGCGTGCGGACTGTTTCATCACCACCAGCACGGACCGTGCATGCGCTGCAATTTCCGGCGCACCACCGGCACCCGGCAACCGTACCGTCGGCTGATCGTACCGGCCGATCACGGTGCTGTTCAGGTTTCCGAAGCGGTCGACCTGCGCGGCGCCAAGAAAACCGACGTCCACGCGTCCACGCTGCAGATAATGCGTGAAGATTTCAGGCAGCGGAATCACCGTTCGCGCCGTCTCGGCCAGTTCACCATCGCCGATCGACAAAGGCAAGACCGTCGGCTGCGTGCCGACGGTGCCCGACTCGTAGATCAGCACCAGGTCCGGCGCGTGCGTCAACCGTGCAAGATTGCACGCGGCACTGGGAAGTCCGATGCCGACGAAGCACACCGCGCCATTCGGCAATCGGCGCGCTGCAGCCACGGTCATCATCTCGTCGGGCGTATACGCGATGGCCATCAGTCGGCGGCTCCCACGCTGCGCAGGAACTCGGCGTGATCGAGCGTTCCCAGCACATGCTGCGTCATCCAGGAAACGAAGTCGTCCCTCGAACGCGCGATCGCATCCCACGCCTGATAGAACGCGTTGTCGCGCGCGTAGTAACCCTGTGCATACGACGGATACGCACCACCCGGCACCTCGGCGATCGCGGCAATCTGCCACGCCGGAATCACGAACGCATTCATCGGTGCATCGAGGTCGTCCACGACCTGCTCCACCGTGAACACGAGCGTGCGCGCCGCCATCGCCGCCTCGCGACTCGCGCCCACTATTCCGCGCATCAGCACATTGCCGGCGACATCTGCCTGCTGTGCGTGCAGAATGGTGACGTCGGGGATGAGCGCCGGCACGGCCGTCACCGCCTCGCCGGTGAACGGACACGTGATGGATGTGATGTGCTCACGATTCGCATCGACCAGCGACGTGCCGGTGTAGCCTTTCAGGATGCCGAATGGCAGGCCGCTCGCGCCGGCCGTGTATCGTACCGCCATTCCGGCATGACTGTGTTCGTCGATCGTCAGCGGGTGCGGCCAGTCCTTCTCGATCGCGTCGCGCAAACGATGCAGCGAACCCACGCCCGGATTGCCGCCCCACGAAAAGACGAGCTTCTCGGCGCAGCCCATGCCGATCATCTGATCGTAGATCAGGTCGGGTGTCATGCGCACCAGTGTCAGGCCGCGGCGCCGCTGCCGGATCAACTCGTGGCCCGCCGCGAACGGGATCAGGTGCGTGAACCCCTCGAGCGCGACCGTCATGCCGTCGTGAACATACGCCGACATCGTGTCACGCAGCGAGAGAAACTGCGGTGTCATGCCGACAACACTTCGGGTTCTGCCGGAAAGTGCGTCGTGAGCAACCTGTCGAGCAGCGTCAGCGCGTCGGCGACATCATGCTCCTCGATCACGAGTGGCGGCGCAAGAATCACGAGGTTGCCACGCGTCGCGAACGACACGCCGGCGGCGAGGCCATCGCGCACCAAGGCCTTGAGCGCTGGTGCCGTCACCGGCCACGGCGCGAGCGGTTCGCGCGTCGAGCGATCCGACACCAGTTCGAGCACGGCGAACAGTCCGTGCCCGCCACGCACGTCGCCGATCACACGGTGGCGCGATTGCATGTCCTGCAGCGCCGCGAGCATCGATGCACCGAGGCGTCGTGAACGCTCGATCAGGTTCCCGGCTTCGTACGCCTTGACCGCGGCGACTCCGGCGGCGCAGGCCAGCGGATGCCCGCAGTACGTGAGACCCGTGAAGATCATCTTATGTTCGAGCTGCGTGGCAACGCCTGCGGACAGCACGACTGCACCGAGCGGCACGTGCGCGCCCGTGAGTCCCTTGGCGAGTGTCATCATGTCGGGACGGCCGGCCTCACCCGAACGCTGCCACGCGAACCATTCACCGCAGCGACCGAATCCGCTCATCACTTCGTCGGCGATCAGCAGCACGTCGTGCTCGGCAGTGACGGTGCGCAAGGCTGGCCAGTAGCTGTCCGGCGCCACGATGCCGTTCGTACCGGCATTCGGTTCCATCAGCACGGCGACGACCTCGCGGTGACCGCCGACGATGTCGCCGATATGCGCGGCTGCAGCCATCCCACAGCTCTCGTCGGTGTCCGTACCGAACTCGCATCGATACGCGTACGGAGGCAGTGCGTGAATCACACCATGCTGCGCGGGATCGACCTGTGCGAGCGTCCGTGAGTCACCGGACAGCGCCATCGCGGCGTAACTAGCACCATGATACGATCGCTCTCGCGCGACGATCGTGCCGCGCGGCATGCCTTTCGCCAGGCGTGCGAATTTCACGGCATGTTCGTTCGCGTCGGCACCGCCGAGCGTGAAGAAAACGCGCCCGCCTGAGAAGCCGCTTTTTTCCAGCAGCAATTCGGCCAGTTCCGCGCGTGGCGCCGCACCCCACGCGTTCGCGATGTAACAGAGGCGGTCGGCCTGTGCCTTGATCGCTGCGACCACCTCGGGATGCTGATGTCCGAGGTTGCAGCATTCCGACTGGCTGCTGAAGTCCAGGATCGAGCGCCCGTCATCGAGGAAGAATCGCGCGCCGGCGCCTCCGACCACCGTCGGAGCATCCCAGTCGGCAGGGACACTCCAGCTGTGCAGAACCGTGTCGCGCTCAGCCTGGTGCGGTGGCATGCGACGAATATAGGAAGCGGGCACGTCGCACGATCGACTGCCCGGCGTACGGTCTGCCAGTCAGCGGATGGACCACGTCGTTGCGGCGACCTCGCCGAGCGCCTGCCCGACCACGCGCGTGATTTCGTCAGGTGCGAGCGACACGAACACGTTGTTGACGTACACAACGACGATGAGGTTCCGGCCCGACTCCGTGGTCGCGTAGCCGGCGAGGCCCTTGCCAGTCACCAGCAATCCCTGGTTGAGCGGATCGCCGAGGGCAAAGGTGCCGGTCTTGGCGAACACGTGGCCGGCAGCCGGCGATTGCGGCTGGATCTGATAGAGCGTGCCATCGCGACCGAGCACGGGCAGAGCGGCCTTGAACGATGCGAAGTCGGGACGTTTCGACATCATCTGCAGGAAGCTCACCATGAACGCCGGCGTGAAGTGTGCGTCGCCGCCGGCACCGTCGGCTTGCTGCGCACCCTTGGTGTCGAGACCCACCGACTGCAGCCACTCGCGCTCCACGTCGAAACCGTTCTGGCCCTTCGTGCCATAGAGCGCGCCCATCAACATCGGCAAGCCCGATGCATGCATGTTCTGGCTGACTTTCAACACCACCTTCACCATCTCGGTCGCCGGTGCCGATCGATGCTCGGCCACCAGGTTGGTGGCGGCATACGACGCGGCGAGCTTCGCGAAGTCGGGGGAAGGCCCGACCCTTGTCGGCGTCACCGACACACCGGCCGCGATCAGCGCTTCGGTCAACACGGCCTGCGCGAATCGCGATGGCGACGGTACCGCATACGCGTACAGAATCGCAGCCTTTCCGAGCGGCATGCCACCGGTGACCGTGACGGTCACGCTGCCATCGGCACTGACGCTGTCGGCCTGGTCGATGCTCGCCGCGGAATCCGCTGGCACCGTGCGCGTCCGGTTGAGGATGCGCGCGTAACGCGTGGCTGGCGTCACCGTGAGTTGCAGGGGATCACCGACTTTCGCGCCCGGCGCCGCGACGACATCGAGCACGTTGTCGTTCACCATGATCGGCGACACCACGACACCCGTGCCAAGTTCGCGCGTTCCCTCGGCGTACAGCGAGGCGTCGATCAGCACGCGGCCCGTGATGCGTTTGATGCCGTGCGCCGCCACCTGCGCTGCGAGTTGCCTGATGACCACCAGCGGATCGCCGGGCACTGCTTTCGTATCCGGCGCGCCTCCATACGAGTGATCGTGATTCTCGAAGGCGAGCGAGCCATCCGGCTGCAGGCGCTGCGACAGATTCGGATCGCCGCTCGCCACCAGGACCAGATCGCCGGACAGGGTACCGGACGACGAGATCGGTCCGGTGCGATAGATCTTCGTCGAGAAGCGATGCGTCGGGCCAAGTTTTGCCAGCGCCGTCCCTGCCGACAGCAGCTTCGTGGTCGATCCGGGCGTGAAGAGTTTGTCCTCGTTCAGCACATACAACGGTCGGTTCGCATCGGCATCGTAGATTTCGATGCCCCACAACGCATGCCGGAACTCGGGCCGTTCGATGATCGTCGCGATGCGCGACGCGAGCGCCGGATCGTTCTGCGCGACACTCCGCGTCGGCAACGTGGCACTTGCGGCGACAAACGCGAAGACGAGGCAACGGCGCATCACGGCTCCTGAAGATCGGTGAGCACACCCGGCGATGAACGCGATACCTTCGCCGCGGCAGCGCTGCGCCGCAACGGCCTCCCGCCCCGCGACATCGGCAGCGTCTCGCGAGCCCCGAAAGACCAACGCGGAAACCGCAATGGTCGAGCTCGCCAATCCGGTCTGAATTAACGCGTCGTAACGCGGTCGTAGGCTCGTGCGACTCTGTTCACCTCATTCCGTTCCGGAGTAACAATGCTCAAGTGGATTCCCACCCGGGTGCCAGTCAAGGCGCTGGTCGCGGTGCTCGTCGCGGCCGGTTCAGCACTGGCCGTGCGTCAGCTGATGGCCTCGGATCATCAGGACACACCGCTCGTCGAATTGTCCCCGCGCTTCGACGTCAACGACGTCTATGCGTTCCCGTCCCCGAACGATCCGTCGAAGACGGTCCTCGTGCTCGGCACGCAGTCGCCGATCACGCCGGCCGGCACGCCGAGCGCATCGTTCGGCACGCGCGATCAGGAGCTGTACCAGATCAAGGTCGACAACACCGGCGACGCGAAGGAAGATCTCGTCTTCCAGTTCACGTTCCTCGGCCGCGGACGCTACCAGCTCGTCACGATGCGTGGCCCGTACAAGCCGGACGCCGTCGGCACCGTCAACACGCTGATCGACGGTCCGCGCACGTTCGCCATCACGAACTTCGTCGCCGAGAATCGCGGCATGAAGCTCTTCGCCGGACCGCGGGATGATCCGTTCTTCATCGACCTCGAGGCATTCTTCCGCATCCTGCCCGACCGCAAGCCGGAAACCGGCCCGTTGTCGACGATCACGCAAGGCCCGCTGACGTTCCGTCCGGCCACTGGCCCCAACAAGGCCGTCGACTTCCTGCGCACGATCAATGACATGGCCATCGTCGTCGAGGTGCCGACCGCCATGCTCGCCAACCCCGCCACGAACGGTCGCTTCGGCGTGTGGGGCACCACCAGCCGCGCCGTCGGCCGTTGAGCCGCTCGCTCATTCCACTCCATTCTCTCATTCCACAGGAGTACCAGCACATGTTGGAGAAGAATTCAGCGAATGCGGCTCGATGGATGCGCGCCGCCACCGCCCTGATCACCGTCACCGGCTCCGTCCTGCTCGTGGCGTGCAGTGACACCACAAAGGCGAATACGACAGAACCGGCCAACACCACCGTGACCGATGGCACGTCGGAGATTGCGCTCGATGCGCGCATGGATGACGATGAGCGGAACGGCGAAACGCGCTACGAGCAGGTCGAGTTTCTCGGCAATCCGCTCGTGAGTGAAGTTACGATCGTGAAAGCCAACCACGATCGCTACAATCGTACGCAGCCGTACAACTCGGCCGAATTCGGCGCGCAGAGCCTCGCGTTCATCAACGCCTTCCGCGGCAACCAGCCGGAAGTCGCCAACACACTCGGCGCCGTGCTCTATCCCGACATGCTGATCGTCGAATCGTCGCGGAATCCGGCCACGTCGGGCTGGTTGTCATGGGCGCTGGCCAACGGCTGGGGCGGTCGCAACCTGAAGGATGACGTGGTCGATGCCGGCCTGTCGGCGATCTTCGGCAAGGTGGTCTCGCCGAATGGCGCATACTGCGAGAATGGTCAGCTGCCGCTCTGCACGGACAATGTGCCGGCGAACGACAAGGCGTTCTCGACGCGGTTCCCGTACCTCGCATCACCGACGTACTGATCACACCGCCGTATCCCGTGATGCTGCGCAATGCATCGCACAGCATCACGGGCCTGCTCCTCACGGTCGTCGCGTTTCTCCTTCCCTGATCCGCCCATGCCTTCCATGTCGCATCCGCGAGGATACTTGAGCAGCATCGTCGGCGCGTCAGTCGCCTTCGGCGCACTGGTGGCCGTCGCACTGGTGATGAAGAGCCGCGAGCTGCCCACGCTGGCACCGACGCTCTCGCGCGAGCCGCTGGTCACGTTCAGCGCCACGCCGCTCAGCGAAGCCGCGATACGGGACCGCGACATCACCTTCTACATCCAGCGCGTCAAGGAGGACTCGACCAGCGCAATCGATCGCCTTGCCCTGGCCGGATTGCTGTACGCGCGGGCGCGGATCACGGGTTCAACGTCGGATCTCGAACAGTCCGAGATGCTGGCACGCGAATCCGTCGGCATTCGCGAGGCGCGCAACGGTCAGGCCTACGAGGTGCTCGCATCGACGCTGATGGCACGTCACGCATTCCGCGAAGCACACGCCGTCGCGGTTACCGCTGATTCCCTCGAGCCCGACACCCCGTCGCACCTCGCGCTGCTCGGCGAAATCGAGCTCGAACTTGGCGACTACGATGCGGCCGCCGCACACTTCCGCGCGGTGCACTACGACGGAACACAGTTCACGATCGGTGCGCGTGTCGCACGCTGGTATGAAGTCACTGGCCACGTCGACATCGCGCGCGAAATGTTGCGACGTGCGATCGTGTCCGCCGATCGTCGCGACGACCTGCCGCGCGAGCAGGCAGCCTGGTTCCACTATCGCCTCGGTGAGCTGGAGCTGCGCATGGGTCGCGTTGCCGCAGCCGAGTCGTCGTTCGTGCACGGCCTGCGCAAGAATCCGGAGGACGTACGCATTCTCGGCGGACTTGCCAGGGCGGCATTGGCGCGGGGCGATTGGCGTCATGCCGCCGACTTCGGCGAGCAGGCGATCAGCATCCAGCTCGATCCCGCGACACTCGGCACCATCAGTCGCGCCTACGCGGCGCTCGGTGACACCGCGCAGGCCGCACGCTACGCCGACGCGATGTCGCGCAGCGCGCTCACGCAGCCCGGTGCAATTCACCGCGCGTGGGGGCAATTCCTGCTCGACCACGGAACACCGTCGGATCGCGCCGATGTGTTGCGGCGAGCCAGGCGAGAACTCCGCGACCGACACGACGTGTACGGTCACGATCTTCTCGCGTGGGCACTCTATCGGAACGGGTACGTGGAAGAAGCGGCGGCGGAAATGAAGCTCGCACTCTCGCAGCACACGGAGGACACGATGCTGGCCGAGCATGGGCGGATTCTCGCTGCGGCAGTCGCGACGCAGTAACGCGCGGACCGACACGGCTTCGAACGTGACAGACGGGCGTGCCGAGGTCAGATTCGTCGGTACGATGATGACGTTCGACGATGTGGTGCGCCTCGCCGGTGAGCTCCCGGGTGTCGAAACCGGCACCAGTTATGGCACGCCCGCTCTCAAGGTGAAGGCGAAGCTCTTCGCCCGGATGCGGGAGGACGGGACGACACTCGTACTCAAGGTGCCGTTCGTGGTGCGAGAGCATCTGCTGTCCAGCGAACCGGCCGCGTTCTACATCACGGATCACTACCGCAACTATCCGTACATCCTGGTGCGACTCGGCATCGTGCGGCGCACGCAGCTGCGCGAGCTGATGGAGGAGGCGTGGCGACAGGTGGCGCCGCCGCGACTGGTGGCGGAGTTCGACGCGCGATAGGGCAGCACGCGAGACTGATGCGCGTGACCGCTATCTTTGCCTGCGTGCCCAGCTGTCTGCCCGCCGACTTCGCCCACCGACACATGTCGATTCGTACCGCCGTTCTCGCTGCCCTGACGCTGCCCGCGGTCCTCGCGGCACAGGCACCTCCCGATCGCGTCGAGCAGGCGCTGCGCGCCGACATCGGCCAACGCCGCGAAGAGCAGATCGCATACCTCGAGCGCCTCGTCAACATTCCGAGCGGCACGCTGAACACGGCCGGTGTACGCGAGGTCGGTCGCCTGATCGGCGCCACGCTCGATTCACTCGGCTTTCGCTCCGCGTGGGTCGAGGTGCCGGCGTCCATGAAACGCGCGGGTCATCTGGTGGCGACACACGCCGGCAAGCCGGGCACGCCGCGTGTGCTGCTGATCGGCCATCTCGACACCGTCTTCGAAGGTCCGAATCAGCGCTTCGAGCGGGTGGACACGATCGCGAAGGGTGCCGGGTCGAACGACATGAAGGGCGGCGACGTGATCATGCTCTACGCGCTCAAGGCGATGCAGACCGCTGGTACGCTGAAGGACCTGAACGTCACCGTCATCATGACCGGTGACGAGGAATATCCGGGCGATCCGCTTTCGGACGCGCGTGCCGCACTGATCGATGCTGCGAAGCAGAACGACATCGCGCTCGCTTTCGAAGGTGGCTCACGGACCCAGGCCACCATCGGTCGGCGCTCCGCCAGCGGCTGGGTGCTCAAGGTGACCGGCCAGCAGGGTCATTCCTCAGGTGTGTTCCGCAGCGGCTACGGCGCGATCTACGAGGCTGCACGTATCCTCGATGAATTCCGTCGGGAACTCGCGAGCGAGGAGAACCTGACGTTCAATCCCGGCACCATCGCCGGCGGCAGCACCGTGTCCTACGACACGCTGACGCAGAACGGCACCACGGCCAGCAAGACGAACATCATTGCGCCGATCACCTGGGTGCAGGGCGACCTGCGCGCCATGAATCCGGAGCAGATCGTGCGAGCGCAGACGAAGATGCGCGAGATCGTGGCGCGGAACCTGAAGGGAACGTCCGCCGAGATTTCGTTCAGCGAGGGTTACCCTCCGATGGCGGTCACGCCAGGCGGCGAAAGACTGCTCACGATCTACAGCGGCGTCAGTGAAACGCTCGGGTACGGCGCGCTCACCGCGAGCGACCCAGCGCGCCGCGGCGCAGGCGACCTCAGTTTCGTCGCCCCCTTCATCGATGGTGTCGAGGGACTCGGTGCGCTCGGCAACGGCTCACACTCACCGAACGAGTCTGTCAGTCTCCCGGCGCTCACGATGCAGACGGAGCGCGCGGCGCTGATGCTCTATCGGCTCTCGAAGCTCAAGGCCGATGCAGTCCGGCGGCAGCCGAAGATGTGAACCGTCGTTGACGTGATCAGTCGAGTCCCGCGAAGAATGCGGTGACGTCGATGTCGAGCGGTGGATGTGTCGGCGATGGTTGCCATTGCAGTCGGTCACGACACACGTGCGGCTCCGTGTCCGCGGGACGCCAGACCTCGATCGTGTGTGCGTCGATATCGACGATCCAGTACTCCGGCACGTTGCGCTTCTGGTACATGACGCGCTTGACCGTGCGATCCCGTCGCGCGGTGGAGGGTGAGAGTATTTCCACCGCCAGAACAAGGACGCCGACGTCCGAGAACGCGCGTGGCCGCTTGCCATGGTACAACGGCAAAACGAGCAGATCCGGTTGCACACTCGTACTTGCAGAGAAGGAGATGTCGACGGGCGCAAATGACAGCGATAGTTCCACCGCTCGCACGTACGCGACGAGCAATTGTACCAGATCGAAGAGCGCGTTCTGGTGCAGCAACGCCGGCGCCGGCGTCACGAACAACTCGCCGTCGATGATCTCGTAACGATTCCCGTCGTCCGGAAGCTCGGCGAGGCGCTCGACTGTCCATCCGGTTCGCGTGAGCAGCGGCATGGACATACGGTAATCTCAGCGAAGGGATTCGGGCAAGAAGTCATGCCTCGATTGTGCGAACGGGCTCCCGGTCGACGCACACCGGAAGCCCGCACGCATCATCATCTTCGTGCAACGCGCATCAGCTCACGGCGTCAGCGCAAACGCCCGGTCGAATGGGTACGCCGTATACGTGCCGTTGAACAGCTGCAGCGACGAACTGTTGTCGACGATGCCATCGCGCCATCCGAAGTACACGTCATACGATGGCGTGAGTGCCTGCACGCTGAACCAGTACTTGGTGTTCGCCGCGGCCGCGAACGGCGTCGAGAGCGTGGCGGTGTACCTGTAGAATGACCAGTTCGTATTCGCCGCCGTGCCGCAGGTCAGGTTGCCCTGATTCTTCTCGAAGGTCTGTCCGCTCTGGGCCACGGTGTACGTGGTCGACGAGAGCGGCGTGCCGAGTCGCGGACGGCCCGACGAGTCGGCGTAGAAACTCACCCTGAAGCTGGTGGCGGTCGGCGCCGGTGCGGCCGACCCGGCGATCTGCACGCAGTAGATGCCCTGCCACGATGCCGTGCGGATCGTGCTCGCGGCGGTGAACGTGAAGTCATCGAACACCTGGCTCGGGAGCGCACCGTTCGACACGATTTGTGACGTGCGCGCTTCGACGTAACCTGCGCTTGCCGCCGGAACCGTCGACCCGCGGGATGTGATCGGCGTACCGCTGGGCGCCGTCGGGCCATCCTTCTTGCCCTTGCAGGCGGTCATTGCGAGGGCGACGCCGGCGACAATGACAATGCGCGCGGCCGAAGCCACGGCGTACCGCGTCAGCGGGACGAGGGTCGTGCGCGTCGGTCGAACTATCCGGGGCGTGAACATGAAGACGAACCTCGAGTGGTGTGTAATCGGGGGCGGCATTCCCGGGGATCTTCTCCGCTCACTCAAGAACGCGACGTTTTACGGAGAATCAGCTCACATGGCGCTGGCGTACTCGCGATCCGCTGTCGGGCACGGCACATTCGAGCTGCCGTTCCCACCGCCCTCCTCGACCGGTCCAGATGCTCCTCCGCGCTCTTGTGCGTGTCCTCGCGCTCGCCCTCCCGACCGTCATGCTCGCCCAGCGCGCGCCGCGACGTCCTGCGCCGGCCGCCTCCGGCGCGCCCCGCTCGTCCCTCGACACCGCGTTCGTCAAGGTGCCGAGCTGGCGTTTCGTGGGGCCTGACGGCAATCGCGTCATCGCGGTGGCCGGTGTGCCGGGTGAGCACAGGACCTACTACGCCGGTGCCGCCAGCGGTGGCCTCTTCAAGAGCACCAACGGCGGCATTCGCTGGGTCCCGGTTACCGACTCCCTGCGCGTGTCATCCGTGAGCGCCATTGCAGTCGCCACGAGCGATCCGAACGTCGTCTGGTTCGGCACCGGTGAGACGTTCCTCCGCAGCAACGTGTCGATCGGTGACGGCATCTATCGCTCCACGGATGCCGGCCGGCACTGGGAGCACATGGGCCTCGACAACACCGGACGCATCGGACGCGTGCTCATTCACCCGACGAATCCTGACGTCGTCTACGCGGCAGCGCAGGGCCACGGCTACGGCCCGCAATCCGATCGAGGTCTCTGGCGCACGCTCGACGGTGGCAAGTCGTGGAAGAAGGTGCTGTTCGTGAACGACAGCACCGGCATCATCGATGTGGCGATGGATCCGACGAATCCGCGCGTGCTGTTCGCTGCCGCATGGCAGCAGTACATCGTGCCGTGGGACAAACATTCCGGCGGCGCCGGGAGCGGCATCTGGATGTCGCGCGACGCCGGAGACACGTGGACGAAGGTGGACGGCGGTGCGGACGGACAGGGCTTCGGCCGCGGCCTGCCGAAGGCCGGCACGATGGGCAAGATCGGACTCGGCATCGCGCGCAGTGATCCGAATCGGTTGTACGCGCTGATCGAGATGAAGGAACCGGCGCTCTACCGATCGGACGATGGTGGCAGGAGCTGGCGCGCCGTGAATCGTGATCACGATCTGCTCGAGCGTCCGCAGTACTACACACGATTCGCGATCAGCCCGACCGAAGCCGATCGCCTCTACATCGTCGGTGTGCGATTCGTCGGCACCAGCGATGGTGGACTGACGAAAATGCCGAATGCGCCACGCGCCGGCGGCGACCTGCACGACATCTGGTGGGATCCGATTGACGCGGATCGGTTCGTGGTCGGTGACGACGGTGGCGTCGGCATCACCATCGACGGCGGCAAGTCGTTCACGCGCATCGCGCTGCCGAATGCGCAGATGTATCACGTCAACACCGACACGAAGATTCCCTACAACCTCTATGGGAATCGGCAGGACGGATATTCGTACGGCGGGCCGAGCAACTCGCGCGGATCACGATCGGTCGGCGTCTGGACACCGGTGGGCGGATGCGAGAGCGGCTGGGCGATTCCCGACACGATCGATGGCCGCACGGTGTGGAGCGGCTGCTACGACGCGGGGCTCGAACGGTTCGACCTGCAGACGAAGATGGCGCGCGCTGTCGAGCCGTGGCCGGAAGCAGGCTACGGTGTGGCACCGAAGGACCTGAAGTACCGATTCCAATGGACGTTCCCGATCCATATTTCGCCGCACGATCACAACACGGTGTATGTCGGATCGCAGGTGATGCACAAGACCACGAACGGCGGGCAGACGTGGACGATCATCTCGCCTGATCTTTCCACGAACGACAGCACCAGGCAGGGATCGTCCGGTGGCCTCGTCACCGACAACCTGTTCGTCGAGAACGTGACGGTGTTGTTCGCGATCGCCGAGTCGCCGTTGCAGAAGGACCTGATCTGGGCCGGCACGATGGACGGCTTGCTGCACATCACCCGTGATGGTGGCAAAACGTGGACGAACCTCACGGCGAACGTGCCCGGATTGCCGAAGTGGAGCACCATTTCCGGCATCGAGCCGAGCAAGTACGACGCGGGCACGGCGTACATCGCCGTCGATGCGCACCTGATCAACGATCGCGATCCCTACATCTATCGCACCGCGGACTTCGGTCGCACCTGGACACGCATCAGCGGTGACATGCCGGCGAGTGTGTTCAGCTACGTGCACGTCGTGCGTGAGGATCCGGTACGCAAGGGGATGCTCTACGCCGGCACGGAGAACGCACTCTACGTGTCGCTGGACGACGGCGCACACTGGATCGAGATCAATGGGGCCCTGCCCCATGCACCGGTCAGCTGGCTGCAGATTCAGGGACACTTCCACGATCTCGTCGTGTCCACGTACGGCCGCGGATTCTGGATTGCCGACGACATCTCGTACCTGCGTTCTCTCGCGGACTCGATCGCCACGAAGGCGGCCACGCTGCTGCCGATGCGAGCGGCGTATCGCTTCCGCAAGGTTGCCACGCCGACCGGCGCCACCAACTCGCTGGTCGGCGGTGAAGATCCGCCGCTCGCGGCGACGATCAACTACACCGTGGGCGCGCTGCCCACTGATTCGACCGCGAGGGATTCCGTCAATTTCCGCGTCTACGACGCCACTGGCGTGATGATCCGCAAGTTCAAGGGCGCATCGGCACGACGAGGTCTCAATCGCGCGCTGTGGGATCTGCGGCACGAAGGACCGCGCAAGGCGAAGCTGCGCACCGCACCGCCAGGCAACACGACGCTCAAGGTCGCCGACTCCCGGGCGCTCGTGCCATGGGACCTCGATCTCGTCGGCGGACAGGTCGGTCCGCTCGTCGCGCCAGGCGTCTACACGGTTGCGATGCTGTGGAAGGGCGACACGCTGCGACAGAACGTCGAGGTGCGACGCGATCCGAACAGTGAAGGCACGGATGCCGACATCACAGCACAGGTCACGCTCGCGCTGCGCATCCGTGACGCGCTCAACGAGACCGTCGCGCTGATCGACGAGTCGGAGTGGAGCCGCCGCGGCTTCGAGCAATTGCGATCGAATCTGCGCGAGCGGCTGAAGGACCTGCGTGAGTACGGGCCGTCACCAGGCCGCGATCTCTCGGTCGCCGACGCGGAAAGTTTTCTCAAGGAGATCGATGTCGTGGAGAAGAAGGTCGTCGACATCGAATCGAAGCTCTACGACGTCGCGCTCACCGGCGCACGCGAGGATGCGTTCCGCAACCCGAACCAGCTCTACGAAAAGCTCGCATCCGTCGGGAGCGACATCGCCGCATCCAGCGCCGACTTCCGGCCCACCGACCAGCATGGCGCGGTGTACGGCCAGCTGCGCGAACAGCTCGATGGCCTCAGGAAACAGTTCAGCAGTCTCGTGACGAACGACCTCAGCGCGTTCCAGGCGCGGGCGGCGAAGCTGGGTGTCACGATGCCGGTGATCTTCTGATCGCCCCCATCGATCGGACATCGTGAGGCCAGTCGCGCGCACCACCTCAGTTCGTCAATTCCTTCGCGATCAGATTCGCTCGCTCTTGCGCGCAACGATGGTGCCGTTCCGGTCATCTGCGACGCGCCAGTGCGCATCTGGCTGACACCGACGCCGATCACCACCAGCCCGACGATGCCGGCGAGGATGCGAATCGGAAGACTCATCTTCTTTGCGTCTGCGGCGGGGACATGCATGGAGTATCTGGCCGGTGTGCGGAACGCCCGCGTGCGATGAACGCGATCTGCGCTCACATCCAGACACGCGCAAGCGCCTGTCAATTCGGCTCACGCTCCGGCACGCGGGGCTTCTCCGTCGTCGGCGGGTTCGCACACCGCCGACAGGTTTTTGCTTACCGTGGAGACGGTGCGACACGCTCCGCCAGGCTGACCGACGCCGGACAGAGCGCGACGCTGGATGTGTGCCACGCCTCGGCTCGCATGCGTGGCAGGTCCATGCTCCGCCAGTCACCGCGCTTCATCGGCGGCGGCGGCGCGATGCGCGCGGCCCAGACCCGGCGCAACGCCACTTCGAGCCGCTGGCAATCCGCCGGTGCAAGTCGCGGCGCGGCACGCACCAGCGAGTGCACGGCATCCGCCGACAGCTTCGCGTGATACTCGGCGTCGAACGGCTGACCCGCTGCCGCGCGCGAGGTGTTCACATGCACCACCAGCGCTTCCGGATTGATGAGGTTCACCGTGGCGACCCAGGCGACCGAAACGGCGATCGCCACCGGCATGAACTGCATCGGACGCCCGCGCAATGTGGTGAGGGCCAGTGTGATGAGCAGGCCCGTCACCCAGACGATACCGGCGCTCGCAAAGGTGCGATCGGCACTCAGCCCGAACTCCGACACGTACAGCCAGATCCGGACCGCCGCCGAGACCAGCAGCGTGGCCACCAGGGCGAGCAGCACGGCACCCGCGATGGTGAATTGCAGATGCCCCGCGTCGTCGTCGTCATCCATCAGCCACTGCGCGACGACCAGCGTGATGAGCACGACCACTGCTGCAAAGATCAGCTGGAAGAAGCCGGAGCGAGCGTAGTTGGCGACGGTCAACCCTGCCGTCTCACGCAGGAATGCCGCGCCGCCGAACACCACACGGGCCTGCGTGATGACGAACAATCCGAGCAACGCGATCAGCGCATACAGGCCAACGGCAACGCTGGTGAATGAGAGGCCCGGAGATGGCGCGTGCGGCAGTGCACGGCCCGCGCCATCGCCCATCGACGCGCGCAGCCAACCGGTCGTGATCCACGCCAGCAGCGTGATGATGACGAGATGTCGCAGTCCGTCGGACGTGATGATCGTGAGCACGCGCTGCAGCACACCATCGAACACCACGTCGGATGACGCGAGCAGCGACGCCACGAGTGCCAGCGGCGGGAGCGCGAGCACGGCGCCGATCAGCAACGCGCGCACACTCGATCGCGTCGCCGTGCCATCGGCGGCGGTGGTCAGTTCACCCACCACCGACACCGCACCACCGATCGAGTTCACGAGTGCGATGATGCCCGCGCGCACTGTCTCCACGATCGTCAATGCGCCGAAATCACCGCCACTGCCGTACCATAGCGCCAGCGCGCCGACGCAGAGCAGCGAGAGGAGGTCGATCGCATACAGCATCTCCGCATCGCGCCACACGAAGCCGAATGCGGCCAGTGCCATGCCGGCCAGCAGGAGCAGCGCAGGACGTGTGGTGCGACCGCCAAGCACGAAGACGGCCGCGATCACCGTCACGATCCAGATCGCGAAGCCGAGCCGCCAGTCGCCACCGCGCAACAGGCCATCGCCCGCGACACCAAGCACGAGCGCCGCTGAGAGCACCTTCCACGCATTCGATTTCATCAGGCGCTCACTCGCTGCGAGACGTTGCCGAACCGACGGTCACGACGCGCGAAGTCCGCGAACGCGTCGTCCAGAATCGCGGGGGTGATGTCCGGCCACAGGACATCGAGGAACAACAGCTCGGCATACGCACATTCCCACAGGAGAAAATCGGACAGGCGACGCTCGCCACCCGTGCGCATGAGCAGATCGACCGGCGGCAACATCGGCGACCCATCGCTGGTGTCCCCCGGCGAGGTGCCGCTGCCCTCAGCGCGGCGAATCGCCTCACGACTCGAATAGTCGATCGCAACGCGCAGCTGCATCACGCGGCCCTGCGCGGTACGCGCTTCCGCATCACGAATCGCGCTGCGGAGCGGCATTGGCAGCCGCGATCGGCGTCCGATCACCGTCAGCTTGATGCCGGCCCGCGCCAGCGCCACGCCCTGCGAGCGGAAATGCGACGTGAACAACGTCAGCAGCGCACTCACTTCCGCCGGCGGTCGCCGCCAGTTGTCGCTCGAGAATGCGTAGAGCGTGAGCTGCGGAATGCCGGCGCGCGCGCAATGCGCGACCACTTCACGCATGGCCCGTGCACCGGCAAGGTGGCCGATCGAACGGCGCTGGCCGCGCTGCTCGGCCCACCGTCCGTTGCCATCCATGATGACCGCGAGATGATCGGGCAAATGCAGAGTGCTTTGTTTCATAAAGTACGTCTCCCGGAAGAAGGCGCCCGGAGGCGCCCGTGTTCACACGATGTCGTTCAGTCTCGACCTGCGTCCCACACCGTCAGCCCTTCTCTCCGACACGACGAATCAATGCTTCCATGTGTGACAGATACCGCTCCAATGCCTGACGCCCGGTGGCGGTGAGTCGGTATTCGGTGCGCGGAATCCGTCCGTCATACCCCTTCACACAGGCGACGTAGCGTGCATCCTCGAGCTTGCGCGCGTGCACCGACAGATTCCCGTCGGTCGTCTCGAGCAACGCCTTCAGCTCATTGAAGGTGAGCATCTCGTGCACGGCCAGCGTGCTCACGATCGCCAGCCGGATGCGTTCGTGAATCAGGCGATCGAGTGCGAGCGGCGACGACTCGTTGCCGTCCACGGTCGTCAGGGTCGGACTCGGTGCGGCCCGTTCCGATGCCTTCGACACGGCGGCCGACGTTCCACGCTTAGCCACCATGCCTCCGCGCAATCCAGATACCGAAGGCGATCTGCCAGACTCCGAACCCGAACGCGAGCATCAGCGTCGCGGAGACACCGGGCACCACCAGTGCGACGGTGCCGAACGTCATCAACCCCGCACCCATCAGCGGCACGGCCCGCACGGAGAACGCACCAGCCGTGGTGATGCCGACGCCATACAGAAGGAGCCACAAGCCAGGCAGCACCCGGGGAATCGCGGTCACGTCGCGTGTGAGTGACGACGGATCGACGAGCGCGAACGTGAGCACCGCTCCAGCCAGCATCGCCGGATAGAAGCCGAACAGGAATTTGCGTGCCGGTGCGCTGAGCATCGGTGCGCCGGCGGCTCGTCCACGTCGCCGCATCTTGCGCCATGTCGCGATGCCACCGATCGACGCGCCGATCCCTGCCTCGCAAAGCCACACACCGAGCCACTGTCCGGCGTTCGCTTGTGCGCCGGCGAACAGCGCGGCGGCGACGGCCGTCAGGCCGAGGCCGACCAGTCCCCATCCAGGCACGTCGGTGAAGGACGAAGCGCCCTCCATCGTCCGGCGGATGAAGGACAGGTCCTGAATCGCGCGGTCATGGAGCGCCGGCGGATCGGCCGGCGGCTGCCGGAGCGGAGTGGCCATGATTCAACGAATACAGACGTGCGGTCGATCTGTCAAGTACTTTGCGCCACAAAGTGACTGCCCGGCCGCCTGAACAACGTCCGACACCCTGTCGCCCCGCCTCACATGACCGACCCCGCAGCCTCCGTCCGCCAGCGCCGTGCCGAGTCCAATGCGGCAATCGCCGCCCGTTCCGCCGACCGCGTCGTGGCCCTGATGTCACCCGACATCTCGGTATCCGTCGCCGGCGGGCCGATACTCATTGGTCTTGAAGCATCACGAAAGGCCTTTGCCGAACAATTCGCGGAACGCGACTTTCTCGGCTACGTTCGCACACCCGATGCGATCGCGATGCACCACCCTGCGACCCGCGCGACGGAACGCGGCCGCTGGGTGGGACGCTGGCGCGCCGGTGCCCACGTGCGCGAGATGCAGGGCGTGTACCGCGCCGTCTGGCAGCTGACGGACGTTGGCTGGTTTTTGGAATCGGAAGTATTCGAATAACGACATCCTGGAGGCGTACCCGTGCTGCACCGCGTGGACATCCTGATCGCTGATGCATCGGCAGCGCGAGACGCCTTCCTCACGGCGCTCGGGCAGCCGACGCCCGGGCAATCACACTTTCGACCCTCGCCCGACGCCTGGTCCCTGGCGGATCTCACCGAACACATGACGCTCGCCGAACGCAGCGGCACATTCGGACTGTGGAAGGCCCTCGACGGCATCGCGCACGGTCGGCCGGTCTGGAGCGGTGAGCCGGTCCACGCCGGACGGCCTGTCGAGGCGATCATCGCCGCGACCTGGCGAGAGAAGGAGACGGTGCCGCCGATCGCCGCACCGACGTGGGGTGCACCCATCGGCTACTGGATCGCGGCACTCCGCGGTGGCCATGCCGTGCTCGAGGCACTCGGTGCAGCGCTCAAGCAACTGGAAGCGAGCGGCGTTGCACTCGACACCGTGATCTTCCCGCATCCGCTCTCGGGGCCGATGGATGTGTGGCAGCGACTCGAGTTTCTGCGGTTTCACCTCGATCGCCATCGCGAGCAGGTACGCGCCGTGCGGGCGCACCCTGCCTTCGCCGCCGCATGATGTCCACGCTCACGCCGTGATCAGCAGTTCCCAGTAACCGACGTCGATCCAGCCGCCGAACTTGAAGCCGGTCTGCTCGAAGTGCGCGACCTTCTGCATGCCGAATTTTTCGTGGAGCGCCACACTGCCGTCGTTCGGCAGTGCGATGCCGCCCATCACCGCATGAACGCCACGTGCGCGCAGCATCGGAAACAGTTCGGCATACAGTCGCGTCCCCACGCCGCGACCCACCACGTCCGGCGCACAATACACCGTGCTTTCGACCGAGAACCGATAGCCGTATCGCTCCTTCCACTTGCCCGCGTACGCGTAGCCCAGGAGCCGTCCCGCGTCTTCCGCGACCAGCCATGGCAGCGACGCATTCCAGACGCCGCGCATGCGCCGCGTCATCTCCGCGGCATCGATCACGTCTTCCTCGAAGGTCACGATCGTGTGCAGCACGAAGTGATTGTAGATCGCCACGATCGCGTCCGCGTCGGCTGCGATGGCCGGACGAATCGTGATCCCGCGCTCAGCGTGCTGCACGGTTACGCCTCGCTGTCGGGCAGGCAGGCAATGGCATGCCGCAGGCTGTGCCCTTCTCGCCACCGGACCGTTCATCTGCCGGCACGATCATCGGTTCGGCAGGTGCTCGGCGAACAACACGACCGCGTACCGTGCGGGCTTGCGCGTCGGATTGTGAAACATCGTCGGGCGATCGAGTCGCATCGCGAGACAGTCGCCGTCCTTCAGGCGGTGACGCTCATCGCCGAGCGTGATGTCCATCGCACCGTCGAGGATCCAGACCTGCTGCGAGACGCGGACATCCCGCGTACCGACATCGAAGGCCACCCGCGCTCCGGCCGGGAAGAACACCTCGACGATCTGCACGGGCGGCGTGACGCCCGGGGGTGAGACGTTGCGGCGCCGATACCCGGAGGCCGGGTCCTGCCACTCGACCTGATCGACGCGACGCGAGAGTGGACCGACCGGCACCGTACGATCGTCGGACGGTGCATCGAACAGCGACGCGAGCGTCACGCCCAGTCCGGCCGCGAGCCTCTCCAGCACCACCGCCGTCGGACTCGTCTCACCGCGCTCGATCAGCGAGATCATCGAGCGACTCACACCACACGTCGCGGCGAGCGCGTCGAGCGACTGACCCTGCGCGGTGCGCAACTCGCGCACGCGGTCCGCGATACGCCCAGTGAGGTCCGGCGGCGATGCAAGAGGCATGGACACATTATCCACTATATTGGATTCCGTGTCAAGAACTACGCTGCGTGCGCTGCCGTTCAGCGCGGCGCACCCCTCACAGCGTGGGCCGTTTCGTGTGCACGTCCGTGTGCGACTGGAACTGATGTGCGACCGACAGGATGCGATCATCGTTGTACAAGGCACCGACGATCACCGCACAGATCGGCTGCGGCTTGAGATCGAGCGGCGCCGGCGTCGGTGCGCCCGCCGGTCGGGCGCCACCGCCCTGCTGCTGCACCGGTACATCCAGCTTGTACGGCACGACCACACATGGGTGACCCGTCTGTGCATTCGGCGCGACATCGGCGAACGGATTGCCGATGAACATGTCGAGATTCTTCATGAAATCGCCCCACGCGCTGACGAGCATGTAACGGCGACGCTGGTTCTGCACGTAGTCGAACGCACGCACGGTGCGCCCGTTGACGAAGCGTGGATTCCAGTCGGCCGGAGCCATCGGGCTGACGGGCGTCGCTGGTGGCGTGGTCGGTGCCGGCGGCGTGGCGGGTGTCGTGCCTGCACGCGGCGGTTCGGGCAGTGCGTTCAGGTCGAGCCCGATCTCCTTCGCCTTGCGCTGCACGTACGAATCGAACGCCGCCGCATATTCGACGTTGAGGCTCCCCTGCCCGACTCCGGCCACCGTGGGCCGTGCGCCGATCTCCTTCGGCTTCATGCCGAGTTCCTTCAGCTTCTCGACGAATTCCTTCGGCGCGTTCGCATCGACGCCGATGCGTAGTGCCGCGAGTGCGATGTTGCGATCGAAGTTGAACGGCGTGGTGATCGTCGACGGATCCTTCTCGTCCGCGCCATGAATGACGTTGAACACCATGGCGCAGTCTTCGACCGTCCGGCAGATCGGGCCGACGCGATCCTGCGACCATGCCAGCACCATGCCGCCCTGCCGACTGACGCGACCGAACGTCGGACGCAAGGCGCTCAGCCCGCAGCGCACCGCCGGGCTCACGATCGATCCCTGCGTCTCGGTGCCGATGCCGAACGCGACACAACCAGCGGCCGTGGCGGACGCCGGTCCGGCCGATGATCCGCTCGAGCCCTGCACGAGATTCCACGGATTGTTGGTACGGCCACGGAACCACTGATCGTTCTGCGCGAACAGCCCCGTCGACAGTTTCGCGATCAGTACCGCACCAGCCTCACGCAGTCGGATCACGACGTCCGCATCCTCGTCGATGACGCGCTCCGCGAAATCCTGCGCGCCCCATGTCGTCGGCACGCCCTTCGTGTTGAACAGGTCCTTCACGCCATACGGCAAGCCGTGCAGCGGACCACGATACTTGCCCGCCTTCAGTTCAGCATCGGCCTGTGCGGCTTCACGTCGCGCGGACTCCTCCATGATCGTCACCGCACAAAGCAGCGTCGGATTGAGTCGCTTGAGGCGCGCGAGATAGAGGTCCGTCAGCGCGACCGATGTGATCTTGCGTTCGCGGATCATCGCGGCGAGACGATGTGCCGGCAGGAACGCGATGTCATCCGGATCGGTCGGCACCGCGCCGGTGAACTTCGGGACCGTGAACACCGCACGATCGAACGCCACGCGGCCTCGTTCGCGCGCCAGCTTCTCCATCAAGGCGCCCGTACCACCCGGATACGGCTGGAACTGCAGCGCCGGCGCTTCGCCGTTGCCGAGCGTCGCCACCGCTTGCTGCGCCTGCTCGATGAGGGTGCGGCCGCTCGCCGATGCGAAGCGCGTCGCGCCACCTGCGGCGAGTGCACGTTGCGCCTGCACCGCACTGGCGCCGAACGTCGTCGCAGCCGCGCTCACCAGCGAATAGAACATGAACTGGCGACGGTCGATCCCCGTGGCCTCCTCATCGTGATCGGCCGTGCTGAGATCACGATGCAACTGGTCGAGCAGGTCTTCCGGGGTCGGCACGATCGGGCTCCAGGGCGAATCAACGCATGCGAGTGGACCCCGACAGAATCGCCCGCGTTGCACCCACGCGCCAGCGTGCAACTCGATCACGCCGCCGCGGATGCCGCTCCCGCTTCAAGGGGTCGAAGCGCGAACGCTCCGACCCCTGATCCCGGACATCACGTCGCGGCCAACACCGGATAGTCGGTGTAGCCCGGCTCGCCCGGCGTATAGAACGTGCCGAAGTCCGGCGTGTTCAACGGCGCTTCACTGGCGAGACGCTCCACGAGGTCGGGCGTCGCCAGTGCGGCGCGTCCGAAGGCGATCAGGTCTGCCGCGCCGCTCTGCAACAGCGCCTCGCCTTTCTCCGCATCGAGCCCGCCCGAAGCGATGAACGTTCCACCGAATGCAGCCTTCAGCTCCGCTGACAATGTGGCCGGCAGCGGCGGATTGCCCATCGACTCGTGATTCACGAGATGCAGGTACACGAGACCGAGCTTTCCGAGCGCCGTCGCCAGCGCGATGAACTGCGCGTCGTCGCCGTCGAACGAACCCATGCCATTGAAGTTGCCGTGCGGCGACATTCGGAATCCGACACGGTCCGCGCCGATGGCGGCCGTCGTCGCCTTCGCGACGTCGAGCGCAAAGCGATTGCGATTGTCGGCACTGCCGCCATAGCCGTCGGTGCGCGTGTTGTGATTGCCATTCAGGAACTGATCGATCAGGTAGCCGTTCGCGCCATGCAGTTCGATGCCATCGAAGCCCGCCGCGATCGCGTGACGCGCGCTGTCGGCGTATTCGGCGACCACCGCTGCGATCTCGGCCTCCGTGAGCGCGTGCGGCGGGGACGCCGGCTGCAGCGCCTGTGAATCGGTGTAGACGGGATCCGGCAGCGGCGTCGCGCTGGAGCTGACGACGCGGGCGCCGGGCGGAAGGTTGTCCACGTGCGAGGCACGACCGGTGTGCATGATCTGCGCGAAGATGTGGCCGCCCGCAGCATGCACCGCGTCTGTCACGACTTTCCAGGCGGAGACCTGCGCGTCGTTGTACAGACCGGGAATCCGCGCGTAACCCGCACCATCTGCCGACGGCGCCGTGCCTTCCGTGACGATCAGGCCGAGACTCGCGCGCTGTGCGTAGTAGGTGGCCATGATTGCGGTCGGCACATGATCGGCGGTCGCCCGATTGCGGGTCATGGGGGCCATGACAAGCCGGTTGCGCAACGCCAGCTTGCCGAGTGTAAAGGAATCGAACAGCATGGTGCAGCTCCTCCAGAAGTGACTGGGACGCTCCGGCTTTCCACCTGTGCCGAAGTGATATATACTGAGTGGTATACATACCGCTCAGTACAGATTTGTCAACTTCCCTCTTCCCTGCCGCGATGACCCGAGGGCGACCGCGCGAATTCGATACGAACTCAGCACTCGATCAGGCGCTGGCCGTTTTCCAGCGCGACGGGTTCGAAGGCGCGTCCGTGCAGGCGTTGACCGAGGCGATGGGCATCTGCAAGCCGAGCCTGTATGCCGCGTACGGCAACAAGGAGGCGCTGTTCATTGCCGCGCTGCGGCGGTACACCGACGCGCAGGAGGCGCATCGGACGGCGCTGCTCGATGGCGAGCCCGACTGCCGGCGAGCGGTCGCGTTGCTGCTCCACGACATGGTGGCGTCGCACGCGCGATGTCAGTCGTCGAGCGCCTGCCTCATCGTGCGCGAAACACTTGGCGGAACGGCGGCGGCCCACTCGAGCGAGATCCGAGAGGCGTTGGCGTCGGCAATGGCGTCGGGTCACTCGACGCTCGCTGCACGGCTCGTGCGTGCACGAAACGAGGGGCAGTTGACGCCCGCGTGTGACACCACGGCGCTGGCTGATTACTTCAGCGCGGTGATGTCAGGGCTGAGCATCCTGGCGAAGAACGGAGCCTCTGCGGACGCGATGGATCGCGTGGTGCAGACCGCAATGCATGCGTGGCCTGAAGAACGCTCACCGCGGATAGCCCAGCGACACGCCTAGTCGCGCCGCGTAGGTCATCGACGGACCGAACCGGGTTCCGCGAATCGACGCGAACTGCTGACGCTGCAGTTGCACGCCGACATCGAGATTCGCCGTGCGTGTCATCCTGAACGTCACACCCGGCCCTGCCCCGACGGCGTAGCCAGTGGCGCTGCCGTCGTCTCGCGCGTCGAAATCGGCGATGACACGTTGGACGGCGGCGCGGGCGGAGATGAAGGGAAATGCGCAGCCGGCGCTGAACGGCAGCGCCCAGCGTGGCTCGATGAAAATGCCCGCCACGTGGAGGCGGTCGTCGCCCGAGCGGTGCAGCGCATATTCGCCGCCGGCACCCAGTGAAATCGTACCGCGATTCTCCGTCGCGAGCACGCGATTGTATCGCAGTTGCGGTGCAATGCCGACGCCGACGATCGAGCGATTGTCCGCACGAAGCGTCGAGTACGTGGCGGCGACCTGCACCGAAAACGCCTGCGCCGATTGCGCGAGCACTGGGGTCGAACATCCGACGGTCAGTGCGCAGACGGCGACCCTGAACGTCGCGCGTGTGAGCGCGGGAAGCCTGACGAGGGATCGAGTGGTCATGCGGGGCGCCGCGATGCGGGATTCGGGTGAGGTGTGCGCGATCATGGCTTGCGCAGCGCGCCGAAGGCGACGGCCGAGATGGCGACGAGGTCCGTGCGTTTGCCGATGGTCATCGCGACGGGGAGGATGCGCGTTTCGCGACGACCGACGGCATCGAACTTCGCGATCGTGAGTTCGATCGATACGCGCGCAGTCGTCGCAGCCGCATCAAGCGTTGGGAGTGCCGATCGCAGCGCGACACGATGTGCGGCGCCGTCGTGATAGAACGCCTGCAGATCGGTGTTGAATTCGGTCCGCGCGCGAATGTCGCGAACGAATTCGTCAACCACGCGCCGCACGTCGTCGTTGCCGAGGACATCGCGAGTGGTGAGTGGCGCTTTCGACGCGATCGAATGCGGCGGCGTCTGCGTGGATGCGATGGAGTCGACGGCCACTCGGGACGACGGAGCAACACTGCGTGCTGACGCACTGTCGACGACGCTCGGTGCAGCGGCGACCACGTTCCGCTCGATGTCCGGCACTGGCGATGCGATGGCAACACTGCCTGGTGCAGTGGAGCCCGCCGCTAGGACACGCGCAATCACGACGGGTGCCGTCGCGGCGGGTGCACTCAAGACGCGCGCACTCAAGACAAGTGCAGACCGGTCGGGCGTCGCGTTCGCAAGCGTGCGCACCGAGTCGTAGAGCCGCGCTCCGGGTGTGACCGTTGCGGTGCGAGGCGCCGCCATTCCTTCAGTGTCTTCCGAGCGCTCCGGAACGGTCGCATTCAGTCCGACGACCGGGTCGGACATCGCCATCACCGCCGGTTCAGTGATCCCGGACGGCGTGGATTGGGGTAGCGACGCCGCGAGCGCTTGTGCCACACCACGCGTGCGCGGCGAGTCGCGCTGCGGCTGCGTGACACGACTGAGCAGCAGGTACGCTGCGAAGGCCGCGCACCCGAGCACGCCCGCGGCCATCACCGTTCGTGCGCGACCGTGACTTGGCGCCGGCGTGAGACGTCCGCCGTTGAAGCCAGGCGTCCCGGGAAGGATCAGCGGCTGCTGCTGCTGCTGGGGGCGCTGTGCCCAGACGTCGCGCATCGAGCGGCACTCCGCACAGAGGCCCGCCTCGACACCGGGCCGAGCGCACCACGGACACGTCGTGCGCGTAGAATCCTGCATCTCGGGACCATGGGTCGACTGAACGAGGCATCGCGCAGACGCGCACGAATCCTCGGCGGGAAATGCTGCCCCGCACTCGCTTTACGACCGAATCACCGCTTCGGATCTGCGCGTCGTCGACGAAGATTCAACGGAGGCGAAACGGGCACACACTCCGCAGTCTCGAACTGATCAGCTCAGCCCGCCAACACCGGGAGTTGCCGGATTTTCTCCGCCCACTCACGCGGACCTGTCTCATGCACGTTGCTGCCCAACGCATCGACGGCGACGGTCACCGGCATGTCCTCGACATCGAATTCGTAGATCGCTTCCATGCCGAGGTCGGCGAATGCAACGACACGTGACGAGCGAATCGCCTTCGACACGAGGTACGCCGCTCCGCCGACGGCCATCAGGTACGCCGCCTTGTGCTTCCGGATTGCGTCGAGCCCCGCTGGCCCGCGCTCGGCCTTGCCGATCATCGCGATCAGGCCGGTGTTCGCGAGCATCATCTCCGTGAACTTGTCCATGCGTGTCGCAGTCGTCGGGCCGGCTGGTCCGACGGCTTCCTCTCGCACCGGATCCACCGGTCCGACGTAGTAGATCACGCGATTCGTGAAGTCGACGGCCTCGGGCAGGCCGTCACCGCTCGCATAGAGATCGGCGATGCGCTTGTGTGCCGCGTCGCGACCGGTGAGCAGCTTGCCGCGCAACAGCAGGCGATCCCCGGCCTTCCACGTGCCGACGATTTCCCGCGTCAGTGTATCGAGATCGACGCGTTTTGCGTTCACATCAGGCTGCCAGGTCACCTGCGGCCAGTCGGAGAGTTGCGGAATCGGCAGGGACGCCACGCCCCTGCCATCGAGCGTGAAGTGCGCGTGACGTGTCGCCGCGCAGTTCGGAATCATCGCGATCGGCTTCGACGCGGCGTGGGTCGGAAAGTCGAAGATCTTGACATCGAGCACCGTGGACAACCCACCGAGTCCCTGCGCGCCGATGCCGAGTGCGTTGACCTTGTCACACAGCTCGATGCGCAATTCCTCGATCCTGTTCTGCGGTCCGCGCTGTTTCAGTTGCGCCATGTCGATGTGTTCCATCAGCGACTCCTTCGCCATGAGCATGGCTTTTTCAGCCGTGCCGCCGATGCCGATGCCGAGCATGCCGGGCGGGCACCAGCCGGCGCCCATCGTCGGGACGGTCTTCATGACCCAGTCGACGATGGAGTCATTCGGGTTCAGCATGGCGAACTTCGACTTGTTTTCGGAGCCACCACCTTTCGCCGCCAGCTTCACGTCGACGGTGTCACCCGGCACGATCTCGCAATGCACCACGGCGGGCGTATTGTCGCGTGTGTTCTTCCGCGTGAATGCGGGGTCCGCGACGATCGAGGCGCGCAGCACATTCTCCGGCAACAGGTAGGCGCGACGCACGCCCTCGTTCACCATCTCCTGCACCGACATCGTCGTCTCCCATCGCACATTCATCCCCACCTTGAGAAACACCACGACAATGCCGGTGTCCTGGCAGATCGGTCGGCGGCCCTCGGCGCACATGCGGGAATTCGTCAGGATCTGCGCGATGGCGTCCCTGGCCGCTGGGCCCTGCTCCTTCTCGTAGGCATCCGCGAGCGCATGGATGTAGTCCAGCGGATGGTAGTACGAAATATGCTGGAGCGCGTCGGCGATGGACTGGATGAAATCGTGCTCGGTGATGGTCGGCATGCCGCGAAGAATAGCGGCCCACCGCAGCGGAGCACAGCGCGCGTCCGCGCTACACCTTCGAGTCGTGGCGCAGCGAGTCCTTGAGACTGATGAAGTCGGACAGCAGGAAGATCACGGTCACGAACGCGAGCAGAATCTCGGTCAGGTTCGCGATGCGCGCCGGCACCGTCTGTGGGAGGACGTCACTGTAACCGAAAAACGAGAAGTTGAGCGTGCTGAGATAGAAGAAATCGAACAACGTTTCGCCCAGACCTGCCGTCGGCGCGACGCCGCTGAAACTGGCCGGATCAATGTGCTGCAGCAGCTGGAAATCAAACATGAACGACAGGATCATCTGCGACATGTTGACACCCATCAACAGCAGAAACTGGTGGTGCGGCAGATTCCGTTTTGCGGCATCGAAAAGTTGCTTCATGTTCTCGGTGCCGAACAGGATCGCCTTCGTGATGCAGCCGACCAGAACGAGCACCGTCATCACGCCGGGGCCGATGCTGGTTTGTTCGAGCAGCACAAACAGCAGCACCCACCATCCACCGATGGCCGCATACTCCGCCACGTTTCGGCGGACCGGGAAGATCGTATGCAGATCGGTCACTGTTCTTGATCGCTCACTGCCTTGGGAGAGGAGCGCACGGAGGTCACGGAGTGCGTCACCCGCACCGCTCCGCAATCTTCGAGCGATCACTGACTGTCATTGGGGGGATAGCTCGGAGAGATCTGGGAGTGCGTCGGTTGCAACGGTCAGCGCCACGCGCAAGATCGATGACTGTGTTTTGGAACTGCAGTCCTAAACACTGGCGTCGGCGCGCGATGAGAGGAGTGTGGCACATGGCGCACTCTCCGGGCTCCCTGACCTATCCACCCCCAAAATGGTCAGCGATCTTCCGTGCAGCGCGGAGCGTTGCAACCGACGAACTCCGTGCGCTCCGTGCGCTCCGGTCCACAAGTCAGCGATGCCGCGATCGGCCTGGATGCTCGCAACCGCAACGCGCTCAGGAAAGTCGCTCCGGCACCAGCGCCTTCTCGACGACCTTGCCATCGACGACGCTGACGAAATACGCGGTCGCGCCGTCGCGAGCCGAGACGATGCGCTTCGCGGTCGTTTCCTCGAAATAGATGCCGGCGTTGTTGTCGCACGCATAGCCCGGCTTCATCGAACCGTCACCGATCAGCTTCTGGTACAGCGGACGTCGGCCCGCCTCGGCGTCGTAGTGCGGCGAGTGACTTCCGGGCAGGAAGCCGAGGCACTTCACGATCGAGAGCGCCTTCGGACGCGAATCGGTCGTCCCTTCCTCGAACCAGCACAACGAGCCCGCGCTCGCGCCGCCGAGCACGATGCCCTTGTCCCACGCGGCCTTCAGCACGACGTCGATGCCCTGCGCCTTCCAGATCGCCTGCTGATTGAGGGTGTTGCCGCCGGAAACGACGATGCCGTCCATGGACAGCAGCACCTCGTCCCACCCCTTCGTCTGCGTCAGGCTCTCGATGAAGCTGCGCTGCACACGCGGCTCGACATCCAGGGCTGCGCACTCCTCGTAGAAGTACACGATGCCGGTCGCATCATCGGCGGAAGCGGTTGGCAGGTAGCAGATGCGTGGCCGCTTCCTGCCGGTCAGCTGCGCCATGTAGCCGATGTACGTGCGATTGAAGTTGCCGCCGCAGATCAGGATCTTTCTCGTGACCGCGTACGGCGCCGTCACAGGTGGGGTGTCGGACATGTCGAGCGGGCTCAGGTCGGCGAACGGCAGGCGCGCGGCGGCAAGGCTGGCGGTGCCGAGCGCGGTGGTAGCGAGGAAGTCACGGCGGTCCATGTGCGGAAGATGCATCCGCGTGAAGGCGCCGGACAGGCTCTCACGTCTGCGACGACGACTGCAGTGACTATGGCGTGGCGCCCGCCTTCGTCGGCAACTTCCGCGACTGCCAGTCCTGGTACGATCCGTCATAGAACTTCACGTCGTAGCCGAGCATTCGCGCCGCGAAGTATGTCGCGCTGGCTCGATATCCGACCCAGCAATAGGTGACGACCGTATCGCCGGCGCGTGTGCGTTCGGCGAACTGCTGTCGCAACTCGTCGCGCGGCTTGAGCAGGAGGCCATTCGTCGAGTCGAACAACGCCTCCCATTCCAGCTGTCGCGCACCGTCGAGATGCCCGGCGCTCGGCATGCCGCTGCGATTGCCGGTGCCGTTGTATTCGCCGTCGGTGCGCGTGTCGATGAGCGCCGTGCCCGGCTTGCCGAGTCGTGACGAGAGCCAGTCCGCGGTGGCGATGATCGCGGTGCGCGGCGCGATGGTGAACGTGCCTCGGGTGACCGTCGGCTCCGCATCCGTCACGGCTCGCTTCTCGGCGGTCCACGTCGGCAGGCCACCATCCAGGTACGCGAAGCGCTGATGTCCGAGGTAGTCGAGTGTCATCAGCAGACGTGTCGCCATCGGCGCCTCGCTGGCGTACACCACCACACGCTGCGAGCTCGACACTCCGAGACCCTCGAGGAGCGCGCGCAGTGAATCGGGTGACGGCAGCTCGGTGCTCAATCCGTCGCGACTGACCGTCATGCTCCGATAGAACAGCGCGCGCGAGCCGGGGATGTGCGGCCCGCGTTGGCCCGCTTCATGGGTGACCTCGATCACGGCCACGGATGGATCCATGAGATGTGACACGAGCCAGTCTGTCGTCACGACCATCGAGTCGGTCGACGCAGCGACGCGGCCGGTCTGGCCGAAGGCGAGGTTCGGCAGCGCGATGGCAGTTGCAAGGAAAGCGCTCGCGAGTGCGTGCATGTCGTGTCCGGATTAATGAAGGAGGTCGCAGAATAGCGGCTGAACGCTGCCCCCATACGTCGGGAGGCAGATCGTGGATTCGCGGCCGCATCGCTTGACCCGCGTGCGCCACCCGGTGACCGTACGCGCATGCTCGCCCGCCTCGTCGCACTGGTCGCGCTCTGCGCGGCGCTGGTTTACACCTCCCTCACCCCGCCTCATCCCGCGCCGGCCACCGCACCGCTGACGGCATTCTCCGCCGAACGCGCAATGCGCCACACGCGCGCCATCGCGCAGCGGCCGCACCCGACCGGCAGTGCAGAATCAGCGCGCGTGCGTGGATACCTGATCGCCGAACTGGTGGCGATGGGGCTGCAGGTCGATTCGCAGGATGTGACGGGCATCGGCACGCGGTATCAGGAACTGGGCCACGTGCGCAACGTCCTCGCGCGAATTCCCGGGACATCGCCGGGTGGTGCCGCGGTGCTGCTCATGGCCCACTACGACGGCGTGCCCGCCGGTCCGGCCGCCTCGGACGCCGGCTCGGGTGTGTCGGTGGTCCTGGAGACGGCACGTGCGTTGCGCTCGGCCGCACCGCTGGTGCATGACGTGATCATCGCACTCACCGACGGCGAAGAGGCGGGATTGCTCGGAGCGAGCGCATTCGTGCGTGAACATCGCTGGGCGAAGGATGTCGCGGTCACGCTCAATTTCGAGGCGCGTGGTACCACCGGGCGAGCAGTGATGTTCGAAACCGGCCCGGGCAACCTCGATCTGGTGCGCCTGCTCGCGCGCGTTCCGGACGCGTCGGCGTCGTCACTGGCGGTGACGATCTATCGCAAGATGAACAACGACACGGATCTCTCCGAAGTCGCGTTGCTCGGCAAGCCGGCGCTGAACTTTGCATTCACCGGCGGTGTGGAGCGGTATCACACGACCGAGGACGATCCCGCGCACGCCAATCCCGGCGCGATGCAGCAGGAAGGAGACGCGGCGTTGTCGGTCGTTCGCGCAATCGGCATCGACGTGCTGCCGCGGCCCGTCACCGGCGACGCGGTCTTCTCCGATCTGCCGCTGCTCGGTGTCGTGTACTACGCCGAGACGTACGCTCGCGCGATCGCCGTCGCACTGATCGTGCTGCTCGTGCTGGCACTGGCAGTGCTGCGCCGCCGCGAGTCGCACTGGCTGCGTGATACGCTTGTCGGTGCGGTGTTGACGATACTCGCCGTTGCACTCGCCGGCGCCGCGGCATACGCCGACGGCATGCTGGCGCGGCACGCACACGCGGTGCTCGGCGGCATCCCCGCCTTTCGTGGCGTGTACGCGCTGTCGCTCGCGCTGATGGCGGTCGCAATCGTGACGGCGTGTTACGCCCTGGCGCGGCGATGGGCAGGGGCGGACGGTCTGCATCATGGTGTCCTGCTGGTCTGGACGCTGCTTGCGGTGTGGCTGTCGTGGAGTGTGCCAGGCGCCAGCTATCTGCTCGTCTGGCCGCTCCCGCTGATGCTGATTGCGGCAATGCTCAACGCGAAGAAGGGCCTCGCTGGCGCGGCGTCGCTGTGGCTGGCGACCATCGTCGCGGCGGCCGTCGTCATCCCGATCACGACACTGGCATGCCTGGTGCTCGTGGGTGTCGTCGGACCGGGAGGCCTTGCGATGGGTGTGCTGACCGGATTGCTGGCGCTGCTCCTGCTGCCGCACATCGACGCATTGGGAGGCGAGCGACCGATGCGAGTTCCTGCCGCGGCGATCATCGCCAGCGTCGTCGCATTCGCCGTCGGTGCCGCGACTGTACGTGCCAATGCGGCGCACCCCGTGCCATCGCAGCTGATGTATGTGATGGATGCCGACAGCAGCGACAGCAGCGGATGGCTCGTCGCCTCGGAGCGCTTCACGCACCTCGGGCCGTGGTATGCGTCGATCTTCGAGCCTGCGTTGATGCACATCGCCCCTGGCGCAGACTCGGCGTCGCACGCGCCGCCCGGATGGTTGCGTGAGGTGTTCGGCCGCGGCACCGATATCGCGGCGCGCGCGGTCCCGCGTGTTCCGGCGCCCGGTCCGAGTGTCACCGTCGTCTCGGATTCGATCACGGCGGCGGGCCGCCTGCTCACGCTGCGGGTGCTGACCCCGCCCTTCGCGCTCACCACGCAGCTGCACGTCGTCGGGGCACCGGTACTTCGTGCCGCGATCGATGGTCGCGTGATCGATACCACGCGATTCAGGTATGCGCAGAAGGAGTGGGAGTTCTCCTTCGCGGGTCCGCCCGATTCCGGAGTCGTGTACGCGTTCACGCTGCCGCGCCAGGCACATCCGTCGATCGAATTGCTCTCGGCGTGGGCCGGCCTGCCGACGCTGCCCGGCGTCACGATCCCGGCGCGCCCGATCGGCACGATTCCGGTGCAGCAGGGCGACGTACGCATCGTGCGGCGACGCGTCATCTTCTGAGGAGCGGAGCGACCGCGTCCCCTGTCAGGCGAGTTTCGCAGCGGACGGTCCTGCGGGTGCCTCGTCGGCACGGGAAACCCGCGGCCGTGCGGCGGCGTACCAGAGGCTTCGCAGGGCACCGCGATTCCATGCAACCGACCTCAGCCGCACACTGATTTTGCTGGGTGGTGCGGTATCTTGTCAACCATTCGGTCACGCGCCGTGACGAAAAAAACGGAATTCCACGCGTTTCCCGCCGCACGTCGTATGACTTCACGTCTGACTACGCTGTTCCTGATTGGCGGTGCTGCAGGTCTTGCTGCCTGCGCCGGTCCGCGCGCCGCCGCGCCTGACACATTCGTGATGGGACAAGCCGGCGCCACTGCCCGCGCGCGCGCCGATTCCGCGCGATTGCCGTACACGCAGGCGGACATCGACTTCATGAGCGGGATGATTCATCATCACGCGCAGGCAATCACGATTTCGCGATGGGCGCCTGGGCACGGGGCGTCCGCCGCTGTGCAGCGTCTCACGGCGCGCATCATCAACGCGCAATCGGACGAGATCTCGACCATGCAGCAGTGGCTGCGTGATCGCAATCAGGATCCGATGACCGTCGATTCGCTTGGCATGGTGACCATCGGGAAAGCGGGCGCAGCACAGCATGGTGGTCACGACATGTCCGCCATGGCCGGCATGCCCGGGATGGCTGCCATGCCCTCGATGCCCGGCATGCTCACCGAGGCGCAGCTGAAGCAGCTCGATGCGGCACGCGGCGCCGAATTCGACCATCTGCTCCTCGTGTTCATGATGCAGCATCATCGCGGTGCCGTGTCGATGGTGCGCAGCCTGTTTTCCAATCAGGGTGCGGGACAGGACGAAACCGTGTTCAAGTTCGCCTCCGATGTCGAGGTGGATCAGTCCACCGAGATCCAGCGGATGTTGTCGATGTTGCTCGAGATGGGCTACGCGCCACCGAAATGAGCGAGCGCACCCCATGACGTTTTCCGTTTCTCAACCCCGAGGTTTCACGATGTTTCTGCACAGTCCATTCCTGCTCCATGCGCGCATGCGAGCGGGCCAGTTCGCGACGCTCGCGGCGGCCTTCAGTCTTGCCGCGTGCGCGTCGTCCAAGCCAGGCGCGATGGAGACGCCGGCGCCACAGGCTGCGGCCGACTGGTCGAAAGACGCGCGCGTCGGCCTCAAGGGCGGCCTGCACAACGCGCAGGAAGCCGTGGCCGGCATGAAGGTGACCGGTACCGTCGCGACGCCGGCCAACATGGGTACGAACTGGAACTCCGACATCACGTTCACCGGCAAGTATGCAATCCAGGGCAACTTCGGTGGCCTCGTGATCTGGGACATGACCGATCCGTCCAAGCCGTCGCTGGTCACGTCGTATCCCTGCCCGGCGTCGCAGAACGATGTGTCCGTCTACAAGAACCTGATGTTCATGTCGGTCGAGGCCAACAACGGCCGCACCGATTGCATGGCCGGTGGTGTGCAGGACACCGTCAGCCCGCTGCGCATGCGCGGCGTCCGCGTCTTCGACATCACCGACATCAAGGCGCCGAAGCTGATCGCCAACGTGCAGACGTGCCGCGGTTCGCACACGCACACGGTGCTCGAGGATCCGAAGGACAAGCAGAACGTCTACATCTACGTCTCGGGCTCGTCCGGCATCCGCTCCCCGAACGAACTGGCCGGCTGCAGTCGCGCGGCCAGCAGTGACCCGAACTCCTCCAATCTGCGCATCGAGATCATCAAGGTGCCGCTGGCGGATCCGTCGAAGGCGGCCATCGTCAATCGCGCCAACGTGTTCACGGGCCTGACGAATCCGACCAGCCACGGCCCGACCGACGCCGAGCGTGCGTCGCAGACCACGATGATCGCCACCGCCAGGGCACAGGGCGCAATCATCGCGAAGAACCCGCAATCCGGCCAGGAACTCGTCGTTCCGCCGCAGATGGTGCGTCCGCTGCTCGACAGCATCGTGAAGGCGCGCGGTGCGACCGGCGCTGCCACGGCGGCCGACTCCACCGCGTTGCGCGGCGCGATTCAGGGCATCATCAACAACGCATTCGGCACGGCCGCTGCTCCGGGCGGCGCAGTCTCCGATCGTTCACAGTGCCACGACATCACGGTGTATCCGGCGCTCGGCCTGGCCGGCGGCGCCTGCGAAGGACATGGCATCCTGCTCGACATCAGCGACCCGGTCAACCCGACGCGTCTCGATGCTGCGGCGGATTCGAACTTCGCCTACTGGCATTCGGCGACGTTCAACAACGACGGCACGAAGCTGCTGTTCTCCGACGAATGGGGTGGCGGTACGCAGCCGAAGTGTCGCTCGACGGACAAGCCGGAGTGGGGTGCGAACGCGATCTTCACCATCGAGAACCGCAAGCTCAAGTTCCAGGGCTACTACAAGATTCCGTCGTTCCAGAGCGGCGCTGAAAACTGCGTGGCGCACAACGGGTCGCTGGTGCCGATTCCGGGTCGTGACGTGATGGTGCAGTCGTGGTACCAGGGCGGCATCTCGATGTTCGACTTCACCGATCCGAAGCACCCGATGGAAATCGCGTCGTTCGATCGCGGTCCGGTGGACTCGACGCGCGTCGTCGTCGGTGGCTCGTGGTCGGTGTACTGGTACAACGGCCAGATGATCAGCTCCGAGATCGCGCGCGGCATGGACCTGACGGAGATGATTCCGACGCAGTTCGTGTCGCAGAATGAAATCGACGCCGCGAAGACGGTGCACTTCGACTACCTGAATGCTCAGGGTCAGCCGCAGCTGGTGTGGCCGCCGAGCTTCGCGCTGGCGAAGGCATACACCGACCAGATGGAGCGGAAGGGCTGTTTTGGTGGCACGATCGGCACGATCCGCTCAGGGATCTCCGCGGCCGAGAAGGCGCAGGGTTCGGAGCGGTCGGCGGCGTTGAATGCGCTCACCACGACACTTGAATCGTCGGCCCGCAACGGGTGTGACGACAAGAAGGTGGATCTGCTCAAGAAGGCGCTGCAGGACCTGCGCACGATCGCGTAAGCGATTCGGAAGGACCGCGTCGCGCTTCAGGCGCGCGCGAAAAATCAGCGGGGACGCTTCGCCGGTGCGGAGCGTCCCCGTTGCTCGTGTCGGACCAGGAACGTGAGCACGACGACCACGCTCACTGGGTCAGCACTTCCGATCGCGGCTCTGCCGCGTCAGCGCTCCATCCGGAATTGCATACCCACGATGCGGAAGGGCGCCGCCGGCTCTATGCGCAGCATGACGACCAGCGGACCACTCCTGGAACCCGTCACGCGCATCGTGATTTCGGCATCCGATGCGGCATCTGCATCGACCAGCGTCAGCGCACCATTCTCTCCATACATCTCGCGGTACTGTGCAACGCGTTCGTCCCAGCTGCGTGCTCCCGGCACGACGCGAGTCAGCAGGAAGGCGCGCATCACACTCGTATCACCCGTCGCGAACGCCTTGAGATAGTCCGATGCGACGCGACCGACAGGCGTCTCGGGCAACGTGGTCGTGACGATGCCGCCCGCGCGCGGTGCATCAGGACCGGCAGCACCACCACGCGGCGGACCTCCGACTCGCACACGGTCCGGCCCACTACGCCCGCCTCCGAGCCACGACTCGACTGCGTCGAGGATCACGCCGGCCGCTGGCGGATCGAAGTTCGCGAGCACGATCAGGTCATAGCCCCCCGGCAACCCCTCGGCGATGATGCCATTACTGCCCGGGCTTCCGCCGGCAGCGATCGTCTGTTCCCGGCGAGGCGGTGCACCGAGTGAACCCTGTCGTCGCGCCAGAACAAAACGAAGCAGATCGCTGACGTTGGAATAGCTGCCGCCCGCCGCACTTCCTCGGCGCGGCTGCACTCCCGTGTTGCGCGCCAGCGGAGGGAGCGGCGATGGCAGCGGCTGGTCGTCGTCGAGGCCACGCGTGTAGCCGATCGCGGTGTTCGGAGGCAGCGAGTCGTTGGACGGAAATCCCGTCGCGGCCATTCCCGCTGGCGCGAGTACATGACGTCGGATGTAGTCCTCGTACGTCTCGCCAGACACACGCGCGATGATCTCTCCGAGCACGACATAACCGGCGTTGGAGTACTGCTGGCGCGTCCCGGGTTCGAAGGCGAGCGGCTGGTTCGTCACGAGCGCCAGTGCATCGCGATTGCTGCGACGCGCAGATGGGTTGACGAAGATGTCGCCGTCGATGCCGGAACGATGTTCGAGCAGCTGCCGGATCGTGATCTTCGACGCGGCGGCCGCATCGGGATAATCGGGCCAGTAGCGGGCGATGGTTCCATCCATCGCCAGCGTGCCGTCCGTGACCAGCTGTGCCGCGGCGAGCATCGTGAACAGCTTGCCGATCGAGCTCACGTTGAATGTCGTGGCCGGAGTGTTGCGGCGCTTCGCCTCGCGATCGGCGTAGCCATACGACTCGGTGGCGACCGGCACACCGTTTCGGGCGAGCAGCACCACACCGGAAAACCGCTCGAGCCGCGTCAGCGAATCACCCAGCGACTTGAGCGCGCGTACCAGCTCGTCCTGCGACATGGGCGACGCGCTGATCGTCTGGACGTCGCGTTCGTGCGGCGGTCCGCCTTGCGCACTCAGGACACTGGGCGCGCATGTGAGCGCCGCGCCGAGCGCGAGGTGACGCAACCGCGTTGCAGGAGGTTTCAGCGAGCGGCGAGAGTCGTGCCCTGTGATCATGAGTCAGACCCGACGTATGAAGGTGAACGTGACGTACCCTGCCGACAATTGAACACGGCGATATCAAGGGCGTATGAAGATGCGCAACGTGCCGGTCTTCACACGGCATTAACATCCGTGCTCCATGTCTCATCGATGACTGAACCCGACGCGGCCATCGCACGAAGCGCCAGAATCCTCGTGGTGGAGGACGACGCGAAAACCAGCGAGCTGGTTGCGCTCTACCTCACACACGCTGGCCATCGCGTGTCGAGCGAACGATCCGGTGCGCGCGCCATCGAACGACTCGCGAGCGAAACGTTCGACCTGCTGCTGCTCGACGTCATGCTCCCAGGCGCCAGCGGCCTGGAGATCGCGCGCCGCGCGCGCGAGACGGCATCGACACCGATCATCTTCCTCACGGCGCGCACGATCGAGGAGCATCGCCTCGAGGGGTTCGCCGCCGGCGCGGACGACTACGTCACGAAGCCGTTCAGTCCGCGCGAGCTCGTCGCACGAGTGGACGCGGTGCTGAGACGCTCGCCGCCTGCCGGCGAACAGCAACTGCGTTACGAGGATCTGACACTCGATCACAAGCGACACTCGGCGGTGCTCGCGGGAATCGCTCTCGACCTCACTCCGAGCGAGTTCACGATCCTGGCGGCATTGCTGGCACACCCCGGCTTCGTGCTCTCGCGTGCCGAGTTGCTGGAGCAGTTGCCTGGTGACGGCAGTCGCGCGCTGGATCGCATCGTCGACGTGCACGTGAGCAACCTCCGTCGCAAGCTGGTCGGCGGTGCGCTGGGGCTTTCCTACATCGAGACGGTGGTCGGTGTGGGCTATCGCATGGCGCTTCGGCCGGCGCGGACCGCGCGATGATCCGCAGTCTGCGGGCGCGCCTGTTCCTGACGGTCTGGCCGCTGATCGTCGGTGCAATCCTGATCGTGGCGATCCTGTCGACGCGCTCGGCACGCGGGGAACTCGCGGAGTTCGAGGCGCGGCTGAACTCACCGGTGGCACCGACACAGCTGCTGGCGGTGGCGGATGCCGTCATGCGTGACTGGCCCACGCTGCGAAACGCTGACGGCGCATCACGACTGCAGACACTCGCCGTACAGACCGGCGATTCCACCGCGTTGCTGGTGCTCGACACGGCCGGCGTGATCGTCGCGTCGTCCACCGATGACGTCGCACAGGACGACCTGCACCAGCAGCCCGACGGTTCGCTCGAGCTGACGCGCGTGACCACCTCCGGGAACGAGCGGCGGATACGGCGACTTGTGCTCAACGGCATCGCGCTCGCGTCGGCGAGTGGTCAACGACTGGGCTCCTTGTATGCCTTGCCGCGCGGCGCGCCGCAACCGTCGGGTGCGCGAATGATGGTCAGCGGCATTCAACGTAGCGTCTGGATCGCCGTCATCATCGCCAGCCTGCTGTCTGCGCTCGGCGCGTGGTGGCTCGCCTATCCGATCGTGGCGCAGGTGCAGCGGCTCACGCAGGCCGCGCGCGCCGTGAAGGCGAATGCGCTCGCGACGCGCGTGCAGGTCAGCTCCGCCGATGAACTGGGTGAGCTGGAACGCTCGTTCAACGACATGGCGCAGTCGCTCGACGAGACGGAGCAGGCCAAGCGCCAGATGATCTCGGATCTCGCGCACGAGTTGCGCACGCCACTCACGAATGTGGTCGGGTTGCTGGAGGCGATGCGCGATGGCCTGCGTGCGCCGGATGCCGCGACGCTGCAGTCCACACAGGAAGAGGCCCTGCTGCTCAAGCACCTGATCGACGAATTGCAGGAACTGGCGCTGGTGGATTCCGGCGCGCTGGCGTTCGAGTTCGCCGATCTCGATATCCGTGCTGAACTGCATCACGCCGCAGACGCCTTTCAGGCGAACGTTCCCGCCCCGCGCGTGAGCACGCCGACCGCGTCGGTGATGGTGCACGTCGATCGCCGTCGTGTGGCGCAAGTGATGCGCAACCTGTTGCAGAACGCCGCCACTCACACATCGTCCGTTGGTACCATCACGATCACGCTGACCGCCGACGCGACTTGGGCGTCGATCGAGGTGTCCGACAGTGGTCGGGGCATTCCGGCAGACAAGCTGCCGCACATTTTCGAGCGATTCTATCGCGTCGATCCCTCTCGCGATCGGACGACGGGCGGCATGGGGCTCGGTCTGGCCCTCAGCCGGCGCATGGTCGAACGCATGCACGGCACGATCGCGGCACACAGCACCGAAGGTGTCGGCACTCGCATCACCGTCCGGTTGCCCGTCGCTGCCGCCCGCCCCCGTGACGTGTCATCGGCGTGATTCGTGCGACGGTCCATGCACCAACCGTCAGCGTGACCAGATCAGCACGCTCCCACACCCGTTCTGCCGCGAATATTGGGGCGGTGCCCCGGTCGCGGAATACACCTCGATGCCGATGATGTCGTTCGGACGCACGAAGCCATTGATGTCGCTCGCAGAGACGTCGTTCAGGCTCATTCCATTGAGAAAGACCGAGGCGCGGCACTGTGCGCGCAGGCCGTTGCCACGCATCACGAGCGCCTCGTCGCCATTCGACGTGCGCACGACCGACACGCCGAGTATCGATCGGAAGAGGTCCGTCGTGTAGACGGGATTGCGCGCGGCGACGTCGTCGCTGGTGATGAAGCGACCGGTGCCCGCTCGTCGTTTGCGATCCATGAAGTCCAGCGCGCGACTGCTGCCATTACGCCTGGCCGTGACGCGTACCGTGTCGAGTACCGACTCCAGCGTCACCATCGACACACGCACCGGCGCGGCGCCGTCCACCACATCGACCGGCATGCTGACCGGATAGTGCGCTACGGCACGTACCTGCAACGTGCGCGTGCCGGTGGGCAATCCAGTCAACGTCCATGCGCCGCGCTCATCGGCGCGGGTCTGCGGACCGTTGAGAATGCCCACGCGTGCTCCCGCCAGCGCTCGGCCACCCTTGGCTGCAATGACGGTTCCACTCAGGCGACCGTCCCCGCTGCGCGCCGGCCCTTCGCCCAGCGAATCCACCGGCGCGGACGAGTCCGCGCCCGCGACACGACTGGTGCCGAAATACAGATCCCGCCGAATGTAGCCGTTCGTCGGCACGTCCAGTTCGAGAGTTTCCGTACTGTCCGTCCCATGCGCGGCAGACAGCAGGATGGAGCCGCCACTCGGCGCGCCACACACGGCATACCAGCCGGTCTGCTGCGTGGCCACCGCACGGCGCGCGATGCTGCGATTCATGCTCCCACGCTCGAGCAGGATCTCGACCCATTGCACCGACACGACCGCGGAATCGACAGCCGTACGATCATCGGCATTCCTCGCGAATCCCATGATGACGGCGTCGGAGTCCGCGACCGCTTCAGCGCCGCAGAGTGTCCGGCGAAGCGTCATGGTCGACGGCAGCGCGAGGTCGATCCACACCGCGGAACGACCATCCACGATCACTTCACGAGGCGTGGGCTCGATACCGAGTGAATCGAGAATCGGATGCAGAAATCCGACGATGTATCGACCGGGTCGGACGTCGGCGAAGAAGAAATGCCCGAGCGAGTCGGTATCCACGGTCGGTGCGATGCCCGACAGGCTGTCCGCGTTCACGAGCTGCACGGTCGCGCTGCGAAGCGGGGCGCTGGCCAGGCTGTCCATCACGATGCCGCTCACTGACACACCGGCAGGCCGCGAGACCACCACGCCTTGTGCACGCAGAGTCCCGACGCCGACGCCGAATGCCACCAGAGCGAGGAGCGCGCCATGATGGAAATGGTTCACGGAGACGGCAGCAGACGGACGCACTCAGGTAATGTCATTCTGTATCTATATCGTCGAAGGGCGCCGATGTCCATCACGAGCGCGGGTCGCACGCGAATGCGGAGCCCGGATCACATGGAACGCCAGTCCAGGCGCCCGGTGCGATGGACTGCTCCAGAACACCGCCGCCCTTGCCAATGCGCGTCTGGCACATCACCGTACGCGCCGTGGAGTGATCGTGCGCTGGTCGCGCCACAGGCGCCGCCGCTCGCATTCGCCTCCCACGACCCTGCCATGCGTTT
>JACMLX010000210.1 GCA_014379355.1 Gemmatimonadaceae bacterium | reverse complement strand
TGCGCCAGTTCGCGGCGCAGATGGCCGGTCGGCTGTGAGCCTTCCACAAGCGTCGGCATCTGTCCGCGATCGAGACCACACGCCGCCAGTCCCTCGTCGCTCCACCGTCGTGCGCCGACATCGAGCCACAGTGTGCCCGACGCGTCCGACATCTCCTCGACCATCGCGCCGCACAGACGCCAGCGCACGTACGCCTTCGGCAGCAGCACCATCGCGACGCGGTCGAACACCTCGCGCTCGAACTCGCGAACCCAGAGCAGCTTCGGCGCCGTGAAGCCGGGCATCGCGAGGTTGCCGGTGACGCGACGTGATGCCGGCCATGCCGATTCGAGCTCCACGCATTGCTCGCTGCTGCGCCCGTCGTTCCACAGCATGCAGGGTCGGAGCACTGTGCCAGACGCATCCATCAGCGTCGCCCCGTGCATCTGGCCCGAGAGACCGATCGCGGTGCAGGATGCGAGCAGCACGCCGTGGGACGCATGGATGGCGTCGACGCAATCGAGTACCGCCGCCCACCACGACGCCGGATCCTGTTCGCTCCACCGGGGATGCGGACGCTGCACGGTCAACCCACTGCTGGCGCTGGCGAGCACCGTCTCCGCGCCGGCCGCGGCATGGTCGACCAGCGCCACCTTCACACCGGAGGTCCCGATGTCGATGCCGAGGGTGATCATCGCGGCACGAGCGGTGCCCACGTGCCTGGTCGCAACTTGTCGGCGGCAGCGGGATACAGATCACGTGCGCCCCAGCCTCCGACCAGTGCGCCAACCCGCAGCGCCGCCACGGAGCCGCATCGAGCCAGCCCAAGAGAGCGTTTTGATACGAAATACTCACCCACCGCCGCATCGCCGGCCTGGCTGGTGCGGCTGGCACCCCACCACGCTTCGCTGCGATTGCACTCCGCCGCCGACACGTCGGCGCGACCATACACCCAGCAGAGTGATGCCGACGCGTGCAGGAGCAGATCGGTGCGTGATATCGGCGCGGACCCAGTTGCGGTGTCTGGGGTCACCCCGCGAATGAACAGCTCGGTGATGAACGGCGCAGGGCGAAGCGGCACCACCGCCACGTAGAGATAGTCACAGTCATCAGCGACTCGCACGCGCACCGATACGGCATCAGGCAGGGTACGCGCGGTTGACCAGATCGGCTCCTCGAGTCGTCCGTCGGTTCGGATCGCAGGCGACGCCAGCGGAGCGCGCGACGTGAGCCTGAATGACGCTGGCAGCACCGCGCGCAACACCGATTCGTCCATCACCTGTCCCGAAAGCACGCCAGTGACGAACAGCACCGTGGCATCCGTCACCGCCTGCTGCATCGCGCCACCGCGCGCGCCGATCAGCGGCTGCAGCACGGGCGGTGCAAGTGCCACTTCCGGCGCCGTCAGGAACTGTCGGCCCGCGACCTCGGTGAGAGTCACCTGGAGCAGCGCACTGCGACCAGCGTTCACATGATGGGTGGTATCCGCGTCCGGGTGGCCCGCTGGCCGGAAATGCAGCACCGGTGCGCGAAGGTTGCCGGGCCGCCAGCTGGCATCCCCAGTCAACCCGGGATGTCGGCGCGGATCGAGTGCTTCGAAGCCGTCCAGCGACACCACACCTCGGACTGCCGCTGACGACATCGCGATCAACTGGACCACCGGGCCGCCGGCACCGTGTCCAATCAGCACCAGTCGATCCACCGGCCATCCGCGCGCCGCCAGGTGATTCAGGACGAGGCGGACACTCGATTCGTTGCCGCTCATGACGATGGTGGCGATGTCGCGATCGGCCAGTCGTGCCGCGACACCTTCGTACAGCGCCGCCGGAAACGCACCGACAATCACGACCACACCACCGCGGGGTGATGCTGGCAGCGAGTCGCGAAGGCCGCACGCCCCCGGGGTCCCGATCGCGGACGCGGCGGCGCCCGAGTCCACCGTCGCGCCATAGAACCGCAGCCGGCTCACCAGATGTTCGGCCGGATCAGCGCTCGGTGCCGCCGCCTGAATCAGCTGCGCGTATGTCGCCTGACGTGCTGACGATCCGTGCGTCCAGACGAGTGCGCGAACGGTCGGTGAAAGGGCGCCGTCAGTGGCGGGCGATTCAAACGGGCGCGCGACGGTCCGGGAATGATCGACCACGGTCAGTGGTGTCACAACGCATTGCGCGATCGCCGGCACCGAAATCATGCCCGCTGCCAGCGACAGCGCGCTGAGTGTGCACGCAATGTCGCCGAGGCGGATCGGCACGGTCATCACCGCGCCGGGCACGAGGTAAAGTGCGCGCGAAGCAACGAATCCCATGCCAGCGCGCCGCCGTCGTTGACACCGATCAGGCGGAGACGGAAATCGTGATACTCCGTGTGATTCGGGACACCCCACGCGGCCTCGAGAATGTGCCCTTGGTCCCGATCAAACCAGAGCGGCCCGCCGCGTGTGCCGAACGCCGGCCCGCCGACCTCGAAGCGTAGCGCCGGTCGCCCCGCATGCTGCTCGTCACCAACGAATCGCGCATCGGCACGCCCGAGATTCTGGAGAAACCGGGAGGGGCTCTCACGCACCAGGATCAGCGGCATGCCGAACGAGAAGTCCGCCCGTGGGTCAGCCCGATACGCCACGGTCAGCGACGCGAGATCGAAATCGTACAGGTGCCATGGCTGGTCGGGTACCGTCACGGAATCCCGCGCCATGAAGTCGGGCAGGTCGATCGCTGCCACGATGCGACGCGAATCCGGGTGCCAGGTGAGTGTGGCCACTGCCTGACGCCGATTCTCCGGCTGCAGCCGGCCGCCGATCAGCCCGCGCGCAAAGGTGAGTGACGAATCCAGCTCTGCGGTCACCAACGCGGCGCTGGTACAGCGTTCGCGACGCTTGAACACCTCCAGGTGCGTGCGATCCAGGCGGAAGACGCTGACCGATTCGGGCTCCGATCCGTCGCGATTGCTGCGCACGTAGTGGTAGACGCGACCGATATTGCGCGTGGTATCGCCGCCTGCGACCGGCAGGGTCGCGCGACACCCGCCGAGCACGAATACCGAGACGACGGCCGCGCCCCAGCGCGTGAGCGTCATCTGCAGCCACCGGTGCTCGTCGTCACACGCTCACCCGCCCTGCAGCCGTCGCGCCCATTCGTAGACCCCCATGTACTGCTGCGCAGCGTTGGTCCACGAGTTGTCCTCGCGCATGCCGCGGTCACGCAGGATGGCCCAGCTCTTCGTCTCGCGATACGCCGTGAGCGCACGATCGATGGCGTCGATGAAATGGCGTGGCTCGTATTGGTGGAAGACGAAGCCGTTGCCATCCCAGCCTTCGCGCACGGTGTCATTGAGGCCGCCGGTCGCGCGCACGATCGGGACGCTGCCGTAACGCAGCGCGATCATCTGCCCGAGTCCGCACGGTTCGAATCGTGACGGCATCAGGAATCCGTCACTGCCGGCGTAGATCCGCTGCGCCAGTCCCGCGTCGAAGCCCAGCCGCACGGCGATGCGACCGGGGTGTGCCGCCGCATGCCGCGTGAGCGCGTCCTGCAGGTACGGCTGCCCCGATCCCAGCACGACGAGTTGTGCGTCCGTCTGCAGCATCAGCCATGGAATCGCGGCGTCGAGCAGGTCGATGCCCTTCTGCTCGACGAGACGCGAGACGATGCCGAGCAGTGGTCTGGTGTTCGACGTGGCAAGCCCGAGTTCGACCTGCAACGCCCGCTTGCAGACGAGTTTTCCGGTGACGTCGTCGGACGAGTAGGACTGCGCGAGAAACGCGTCGGTGGCGGGGTTGAAGGCATTGCCGTCGATGCCGTTGAGGATGCCGGTGACTCGCTCACGACGACTGCGCAGCAATCCATCGAGGCGCTCGCCGTATTCACCGGTCATGATTTCCTGCGCATACGTGGGACTGACGGTGCTCACCACGTCGCTGTAGGAAATGCCGCGCGCCATGAAGTTGAACGTGCCCGCGGTGCCCGGTCCCATGCCGTTCTCGATCAGGCCGCGCTCCGCGAGGCCGGCAGTGTTCAGTGATGCAGGGCTGAACTGGCCCTGGTACTGCAGGTTGTGAATCGTGAAGACCGTCGCGATGTGGCCGAACGTGTACGCGTAGAAGGTCTTGATGTAGTTCGACACGAGTGCCGCGTGCCAGTCGTGTGCGTGCACGAGCTCCGCCTGCCAGCCCGTGGTTTCGCGCAGCTGTTGCATCAGCGCGAGCACACCGCGCGCGAAGAGAATGAAGCGGCGATCATCATCACCGTCGCCATAGATGCTGCCACGCTCGAACGCCGCGGGAATGTCGAGCAGATAGGTCGGCACCGCGCTGTCGGTCAGCTGCCACATGCGCAGCTCCTCGGCGCGATCACCGACCGGCAGGAAGGTGGCGGCGATGGGCCCGGTGACGGCCACCCCGCGCTCGCGCAGCTGTCGGTAGTACGGCATCACGACGCGGACATCGTGTCCGGCAGCGCGCAGCGCGGCCGGCAGGGCACCGGCCACGTCGGCCAGGCCTCCCGTCTTGATGTATGGCGCGACTTCAGCGGCGACAAACAGAACGTTCATGCGCGAACGTGGAAGGGGACCTGAGGTGGCGCAGGAGTCCGGGCGCCGGGGGGCAATGTATCGGCTGCACCATCGTGCGTCGCGCGACCGTGGACACCGGGCCCGCCGCAGCGAAACACGCAGGGCACCACCCTACCGCCGGGCGGGACCGGCGGCCAATATCACGGACCTCCGGTTCCCGCCGGTCACGGTTCGCGCCCTTCCCGATTCGAGTATCCCGTCATGACGGCTGCACCCCGCGCTGGCACCATCGCACGTACCGCCATGGCTTACGTGCTCGCCGGTGGTCGCGGCTCGCGATTGTACGAACTGACCGACCGACGCGCCAAGCCCGCGGTGTACTTCGGCGGCAAGACGCGCATCATCGACTTCGCGTTGTCGAATGCGCTCAACTCGGGTATTCGTCGCATCGGCGTCGCCACGCAATACAAGGCGCACAGCCTGATCCGGCACCTGCAGCGCGGCTGGAACTTCCTGCGCCCCGAACGCAACGAAAGCTTCGACATCCTGCCGGCATCGCAGCGTGTCTCGGAAACGCAGTGGTACGACGGCACGGCCGACGCCGTGTTCCAGAACATCGACATCATCGAGGCCTACGGCCCGGAATACATGGTGATCCTGGCCGGCGACCACATCTACAAGATGGACTACGAGCTGATGCTGCAGCAGCACGTGGACCAGAATGCGGACGTGACGATCGGCTGTCTCGAAGTGCCGCGCATGGAGGCGACGGGCTTCGGCGTGATGCACGTCGACGAGACCGATCGCATCGTCACGTTCCTCGAGAAGCCCGCCGATCCGCCGGGCATTCCGGGCAATCCGGAATTCGCGCTGGCGAGCATGGGCATCTACGTCTTCAAGACGGAGTTCCTGTTCGAGCTGCTGCGGCGCGACGCCGCCGATCCGACCTCGAGTCGCGATTTCGGCAAGGACATCATTCCCTACGTGGTCGAACAGGGAAAGGCCGTCGCGCATCGCTTCAGCACGAGCTGTGTGCGCGCCGCGAGCGAAACCGAGGCGTACTGGCGCGACGCCGGCACGATCGACTCGTACTGGGAAGCGAACATCGACCTGACCACGGTCGTCCCGTCGCTGGATCTGTACGAACACACGTGGCCGATCTGGACGTACGGAGAGCTCACCGCCTCCGCCAAGTTCGTGCACAACGAAGACGGTCGTCGGGGCCTGGCACTCAACTCGCTCGTCTCGGGCGGTGTGATCGTCTCGGGTGCGCGCGTGCACAAGTCACTGCTCTTCACGGGCGTCAAGGTGCACTCCTACGCCTATCTCGACGGCGCCGTGGTGCAGCCCTACGTGGACATCGGTCGCTCGGCGCGCCTGAGCAACGTCGTGATCGACCGCGGCGTGGTGATTCCGCAGGGGCTGGTGGTGGGTGAGGACCCGGTGCTCGACGCGAAGCGATTCCGGCGCAGTGACAAGGGGATCTGTCTCATCACGCAGCCGATGATCGACAGGTTGATGGCGCGGTGACTGGCGCGATCGTATTCACCGCGTGAGCGAAGACGTGACGAAGGGACTGCCGCGATGCTGACACGCGGCGCGCCGCACGAGGACGGATAGGGCATCGGACCTATTTACATAATAGAAACGGGTGCCTAATACTGTGCGTGGCGGTGCTGATCGCCCAGTGCGGTCAGCTGCGTTTGCAGTTTCGGGCTCTCCCTTACGACGATCACTCGAGAAGCGACATCGACATGCCAACGGACATCGAGATCTCTGCGAACGACCTGCGCGCATTGGCCGAGGCGGCCGACGGCACACGAAACACGACCCTGTGGATCGTGCCGGACGCCCCCTCCGGTGGCTTCAAGGTCGTCGCAGGCGCGACACGACCAGCCGGTGCACTCGGCCTGTGCATCCGTACCGACGATGCCGGCAAGAAACCCGCGCTCAAGCTCACCTCGGGATTGGACCTCGAGATAGATCCGGGGTCGCGAGCCCGGTCGCTTGACGATTGCGATGCAATCTTCACATCCATCTCGGCGATCGAGAAGTTCGTCATTCCGTACTACATCCGGATGCGGGCCCCACTGCAGTGTCAGGAGATCATCGACAAATTCAACAAGCCCGGGACGCTCGCAGCGCTGCATCTTCCGGATTCTGTCGAGACTACCGCCCGGCTCCGTGGCTCCGCCCCGTCGCTCTTTGCCGTCGAGCAGCGCAACGACGTCGATGCAGCAGCGCCGATCCGGTTTTTCGCCAGCCCGATCCTGTAAATTTTTCTGTACACGGTTCGGCGGTTTCAGAATTTGCCGACGCCGCGCATCGTGACATCTGCGGCTGCATATTCCTTAAGGTCCGGGCGCGCGGACAAATAGGTTTGCAGCAGCGCGCGGGCGCGCATTGGTTCTCCCAATACGACATTCACGAATGCAGCGTCGTAGAGGATGTCCGTCCGCAATTCCTCATCACCCCTGACACGAAGCATCTCTTCCGCGAGCACTTTCCGCGCTTCGTCCTTGTGGCCAAGCGCCGCCCGCACGGCGGCGCGAGTGAGTCGACGGTAGATCGGCGTGTACGCACGACCGCTGGCGGTTGCACGGTCGGCGGGATCGATCCGCGAGAGTTGCGCGAGAAGGGAATCCACGAGAAGCCCATCCGGTTTGCGTCCTGTGAGCCCGGCAGCGTGCAGTCGTTGGATCGTGAGCGCACATTGCACGAAGTGCCAATCATCCGGCAGCAAGACTCGACCACGCGCGCACCAGTGACTGGCCGTGCGCTCATCACCGCGGGAGTACGCACTGCGCCACGCCGTCGCCAGGACATCGTCTGCGTCCGCGAGATACACATCGGCCTCGAGCGCGCGCTGCGCGGCCTGCTCGGCTCCAGAAAAGTTTCCGGCTGCCCAGCGCGACCAGCTCAGCGCTGCCCACGCGCCAGCGAGCGTTGAATCGAGCAGGACGGCGGAATCCAGATGTACTTGGGCCTGCGCGAGAATCGGCCGTTCCGATCGACGCGTCTGCACCGCGGTGGCCAGTCGATAGTCAAGAGTACCGATGAGGTGGTGCACTGCGGCGAGCGAGCGTGGCGTCGGGACTCTCTGCTGTCGCTGCATCAGCCGCGCACGTTCTGCGTGCACCAGACCCTGCGAGAGTGACAGGACTCGTGCCGTTCCGTTCTCCTGCGCTCCAGCTGCCACTGCCACCCAGCCCCGTTCGATCGGCAATCGGATATCCGTGCTATCCAGCTGCTCCGCCGCCGACAACAGCGAGTCCGCCGCGATCAACTTCGCCCGCATCGTATTAGTGAGCGATGGATCGCGTGCGAGGCTGGTGCGTGCCAGCATCGCATCCTTGCGCAATCGCTCCGCCTGAAAGAGCAGCGCAAGCGCGCCGGAATTTCGTGTGTCACGCGCCGCAGCGTCAGCGGACGGTGACGTGAGGTAACCGGCACCGAGATATCGTCGGAGTGCAGCGGCCGTCCGAAGCGACAACGCGTCGACGATCGCGTTCAGCTCCGTCATCCTTTCATCCACCTCGAGAGTGGCTGCCTGACGCGAGGCTGACGCATCTATCACTCGTGCATGCACACGAATGCGCTCGCCGGTGCGATTTGCCGACAAACGAATGATCGTGCCCGCGCGCAACGCGCGTCCGATCGAATCCGCCGAGACATGTGCATCGCGAAATCGTTCTGCCGCATCTCGCGTCACGACATTCAGGGCGGGAACACGCGACAGCTCGTCGATCAATGCTTCGGTCAAGCCGTCAGCGATATGCTGTGGAACGGCGATGCTGGAGGTGTCACGGTCGACATACAGCACGGCAATCCGCAGTGGATCAAGAACATTGGCTTGCCCCTGTCGACGATCGCGCTCCGACGCCATTCCCTGGCTGATCGCCAGCGCTCCCATGACGGACAGGAGCAGCCCCGTTGCGAAAACGGCGGTCCGCTGAGCTCGTGCGCGCGCACGGTGCGTCGCGACAGGCGAGACCTGTACAGTCGGCAACGATGGTGGAACCAGCTCTTCTTCCTGCGCATCCTGCGTTGTCACCGGTACGGCGACTGGCACCTGCAGAAGCTCGACGCGGGTTCCGACCGGCGCCTCGACGCGCTCTTGACGCTGCGGTTGCACGCTGCCGGTGATGATGGCACGCCGCAGTGATTGCAGATCGCGGTCGAGCGGCACCCCTAGTTCGTTCTGGAGCACGGCTTCATGGCCCGCAATCAGCTGCAGCGCGGCACCGGGTTCGCCGTTGGCGACCTTTGCCTGCGCGCCGTGGAACACTGCGGTGGAGTGATAGGGATCATCACGGACAACTCGCGCCCACCAATGGGAAGCGCCAGACCAATCCGCACGGGTGGCACATGCTTCCGCGGTTGCCTGCACCGCGTGCAGGAACTTTGCGCGCAGGGCCGCACGTTCTGCCTCGACCCACCGATCGAGCTCCGGTGCGTCCGGCACGAACCAGGCGTCCAGGAACGGCGCCGCATGAAGGGCGATGGTAGCGGCATGGTCACCATTCGCATGAGCGATCAGCAGTTCGTCGACATCGCGGGTGAGCGAGTCGGATAGCGACACTGAATCGCCGACCGAGCTGATCAGTTCGTCGCCCAGTTCGCGTCGAACGACATAGATCGCTTCGGACAGCAGGCGACGGGCCGCATCCGGGGCATGCTCCGGCCACAGGAACGCGAGGATCCGCTCGCGCGACAGCGTTCGATTCGCCGATCCCGACAGCAGGATCAGGAGCGCAATCCGCCGCCGCTGAACCGCCCGGCCAACCACAACCACACCATCGCGTTCGAGCCGGGGCGGGCCAAAAAGGACAAGTCGGAGCGACATGCAGGCACACGATGAGGGTAGACACATCGAACCTACACCGACTTCGGCTGTCAGGACGTCGTTTCGGGCCAGAACGCACCCAGATCGGTCCAATTGAGTCTGGGTTGATACGAGGTGCAGTGCGGGTTGATGGCGGGCCCGCAGGTTGGCCACATCACCGATGTGCAGCCCCTGCCACCCCGCTCAGTCATGTCACGACCCGGAATCGTTGGACCAGCGCGCCTGGTCAAAACAGGCGCAGATCATCTCGGCCAGACCACAACCACGGCACTGTGGCGACCCTCCCACAACACGCGTGGCGAGTTCCCCGGTGGCCGCGGCCTGTGCACGCATCAGGTGATGGAAGTTCTCGAGCGTCTAGAAGTGCCCTATGCTGTCGTCCGCGGTTCCGAGTGTGCCGTCATTCGCGACTTCGGGAGTACGGACTTTCACACGACAGTCGCGCGACTACTGGCGGAGGCTTGTGGCGATCCGTGTCAGAACGGAACGAACGCCACGACCGACTGTCCGGGCGCGACGACGAGGGTAATGCGTCTCGAGTGCAACGATGATCCGCAGACCGTGCTGCTGGCTGGCATACTGCGCGCACCGCGTGCAACCACCGGCGATTCCGTGTGCCGGACTCCACTCACGCATCGCGAGCGCAACGTCGCGGAGTACCTCGCATCCGGCACATCCGTGCGCGACGTCGCCCGGACGCTCGCGATTAGTTATCACACCGTCCGTCGCCACACGGAAAGTATCTACCGGAAGACGGGCGCCCGGAATCGCCTGCAACTGGCCGCGATGTTCGCGACCCGCTGCGACGATGGTGGCGCATGAGACGCGTGGACAGCGAATCCCACATCGCGCGGGCGCCGCCGGACGAAAGTGGTGCGCACGAACCTTCCAACAACCTTTCCGCCGACGGCAAGCATGGCGCTGCACACCTTGAAGGTCACGTCGACGGCCCGGTCGCTCACGTTGCGGCTCGAATCACCTGCCCTCTGGGTTCGCGGACCGGGCCGAACGCTGTCGGTGGACAGCGGCAGTGCGGGCGTGCGCGTCGACATCACGGACAAAGTGATCGCGATCACTCGCGCTGGAGAGTCGGCTGACGTGGTCACGCTCGTTCTCGACGTGGCCACGGTCGAATCGCTGCTGATGCTCGTCATCACGTGCGACGTCGACGGTCGGCTCATGCTCGAGTCGATGGTGGAAAAAATCGAATTGCCCGGCCTCGAGACCGATCAGCGGTGTGTGCTGCGCGTACGAACTGGCGCACCAGAAGAGTGATCCGACGGCAGTTGCCCAGACCTCCAGACTCCAAACTCCAAACTCAGTGAGAACGAACATGATCAGCGTAATCAGCGGGCAGGCGCCCAACAGGGCGGTGCGCAGCAGCAAGGGCGGGTGGTTCGACAGACACCTGGCGACACTCCTCGCCCTTATCGTGGCTTCGGCGGTCGTCACCGTGCGCTCACACGCTCAAAGCGTCGACAAGGTGACGTATGATTGGGCCGGCCAGACGCTCACGATACCGAAGGTCGTGACATCGCGGCACCGGATGGAGCTCACGATCATCAACCTGAATTCGTTGTGCTACACGTACACCGTCGATGCCAAGGCCATCTCATCGAACACTGACGCAGACGTGGCGAAGGCGATCATCGTGGCCTTGGGTGCCGGCGGTGAAAGTGTGCCGAGGGCGAGTAAGGAAGCAACGCTCGACACTGTCCGGAAAAGCACGGGAATGCTCAGCGTGAGCCCACACGCAGCGTCAGAGCCCACGCCTGCCGAAACTGAGCTGACAAACCTGCGACAGAGTGCAGCAACGGCGCTCGACCGATTGAAAACCGCAGAAGAGCGAATGATCGCGGCAAGGGAAGCCGGAGAGGCATTGTACCGTGTGTCGTGCACACCAGGCGTGCGAGGCACTGCGACGGACGCCGTTCGTAAACCTGCCGTCAAGGCACTGGAGACGGCGCTGAAACAATACGACGATACGCGCGCGTCGATCCCCGCACTGATTTCAGCCGCCAGAAGTCAGCTACAGAAACTCCGTGTCGTCTTTCAGAACAGCGACTCCCCTGAACTGTCGTCACGCTCGACGCCGGAACGCCGCAAGGCGCACGTAGCGGAAATGCGAGCCGCACTCGATTCCATCGACCAGCTGCTCGCCGGTACAACAGCACGCACCACTGTGCTCGACGCAGCGCGGACCGAGCTCCGCAAGGCAGAGCTGTTTGCCGCGGAAGATCCAGCGAATTCCAAGGTAGTTCGCAATGAGTACATCACCGACCACACCGACAGTATCGTCGTCACCATCGTCGCCACCGGCCGCGCGTCGGTCCCGGGCATGAAGGACGTCAAGCTCGAAGACAAGTTCACCATTCACGTGTATCGGCGGTTCCGGTTCTTTCTGTCCACCGGCGTCCTCGCGTCCTTCCTCCCGAACAATCAGTACGAACGCGCCAATATCCCCGCGCGCGTTGGACCTGATAGCGCCCGTCGCGACACGACGTACTCACGCTTCGTGGACCGCGATGGCGGAAACATCGCAACCTTTGCTCCGGTCGCGATGGCGAGTATGACCTTCGCCCGTGGATGGATGGATTACAGCGTCTCATTCGGCGCTGGCGCGCGCACCGTCAATGCCAAGACCGCGCCGGAGTACGTACTGGGGCTCTCCGCCAGTCTCCTCGACCGACTGGTCATCACCGCCGGCGTGCATCTCGGCCGCGTGCAGCGACTGCTCATTTCGCAAGACTCCACCGCGTCGATACCGATTGCCGTGACGGCGGATGATGCGGTCGGCCTGCGCTGGAGGCGCAACTTCGGGCTCGTCGTGTCGGTACGACCGTGACCACGTGAACCCCGCGCACACGGGGCCCGGTCAGCCTGATCGGGCTCCTGTGCATGCGACTCACTGCAGCAATGGTGCATCACGGGCATATTTCACACGTCGCCCGCCCGACAATCGATGTGCTCAGGTTGCACCGCGCTCACCCACACCGCCCGCATGGCCCTGCACCCGGATTTTCCCACGTCACCGTACGCGCCGCTGGTGCCGGCGCACCGCTGGTTTCCCGCCGACGAATCACTCCGCGCGACCGCGTACGGCAAGTTGCTCCCGCCGCTGGTGGCGAAGATCCGACTCGAGGTTGCCGCATGGCGAAAGGCTGGCTACGCGGGCGCAGCTGACACATCAGTCGCCCTGCTGACCCACTGGTTCACGCACGATCATCTCGTCGAGCGCGCCGATCGCACACTGGAGTCGTTCCGCTATTACACGGCGCAACGTGAAGCGGTGGAAACGGTGATCTGGCTCCACGACGTGAAGCGCGTGCGCGACAAGCACGATCTCTTCCGCTTCGACTCGTCCGGAGCGGTGTCGGGCAGCATGTTCGCCGAGGATTGGCCGCGCTTCGTGCTGAAGATGGCCACTGGCGCCGGGAAGACGAAGGTCCTTTCGCTGCTGATGGCGTGGAGCTTCTTCCACCGCACCTACGAGGTCGACTCGGAGCTGTCGCGCAACTTCCTGCTGATCGCGCCGAACATCATTGTGCTGGACCGGCTGCGCGCGGACTTCGACGGGCTGAGGATCTTCTTCACCGACCCGGTGTTGCCGCCGAACGGCTATGCGGGCCGGAACTGGCGGGACGACTTCCAGGTCACCCTGCACCTGCAGGACGACGTGCGCGTGATGCGTGAGACGGGCAACATCTTCCTCACGAACATCCATCGCGTGTTCCTGCACGACGTGCCGGAGCCCTCACTCGACGACCCCGACCTCACCGACTACTTCCTGTCACCATTCGGCCCAACGCCCACGGGCCGAACCAACGACAGCAAAACCGACCTTGGTGAGATCGTCCGCGAGATCGAGGAGCTGGCGGTGTTCAACGACGAAGCCCACCACATCCACGATGCACGGATGGCGTGGTTCAAAAGCATCCAGAACATCCATGGCCGGATGCTGCAGAAGGATCGCCGGCTGTCGATCCAGATCGACGTCACGGCGACCCCCCGGCACGACAACGGCGCGATCTTCGTCCAGACTGTCTCCGACTACCCGCTGGTCGAAGCCATTCACCAGAACGTGGTCAAGCACCCGGTACTGCCCGATGCCGTGAGCCGCGGCAAGCTGCGCGAGCGCACCAGCAGCCTCTTCCCGGAGCGGTACGCCGACTACCTGGCACTCGGCGTGGAGGAGTGGCGGAAGAGCTACGACGACCACAAGGCGATGGGCAAGAAGGCCGTGCTCTTCGTGATGGTCGACGACACGCGCAACTGCGACGACGTGGGTGAGTACCTCGAGAAGACCTGCCCCGAGCTGCAGGGGGCGGTGCTGGTGATCCACACCAGGAACAACGGCGAGATCTCCGAGGCGGCCAGCGGCAAGAGCAAGGAAGAACTGGAGCTGCTGCGAAAGCAGTCCAACCTGATCGATACCTGGGCGTCGCCCTACAAGGCGATCGTCTCGGTGCTGATGCTCAAGGAAGGGTGGGACGTGCGAAACGTGACCACCATCGTGGGGCTGCGCGCCTACTCGTCCACCAGCAACATCCTCCCCGAGCAGACGCTGGGGCGTGGCCTGCGGCGCATGTACTTCGGCAGCGACGTGAAGGAGACCGTGTCCGTCATGGGCACGGCCGCATTCATGGACTTCGTCGAGTCGATCCAGGTGGAGGGTGTCACCTTCGACCAGGTGCCGATGGGTCCTGGCACCACGCGCAAGGATTCGCTGGTGGTTGAGGTGGACCGAAGCAACGAAGACAAGGACCTCGAGGCGCTGGACATCGCCCTGCCGAAGCTGGCACGACGCTTCCAGCGGGAGTTCACGAACCTGGACCGGCTGGATGCCTCGACGTTTGGTTCGCCGCGACTGCCGCTGAAGCCCTTCAGCGACGACGAGTCGCGCGAGATCGTGTTCAAGCAGATGCTGGATGCTGAGGTCCACCATACCATCTTGCTGGACGGCGCGGGGGTGGCCGACTGGCGGTCAGTAGTGGGGTTCTTCGCGCGGCAGATCCTGCAGGACCTGCGTCTGGTCGGGGGCTACGACGCGGTGTATGGGCAGGTGAAGCGCTACATCCGTGAGTACCTGTTCGCGGGGCCGCCGGTGGACCTCGAGAGCCCGGAGGCGCTGCGGAACCTGTCGGAGCCGGAGGTGGGCAAGCTGCTGTACGACACCTTCAAGGCGCAGATCAACGCGCTCACGGTGAAGGACAGTGGCGAGACGCGGATCGAGGGGGAGATCCGGCTGAGTGACACGCGGCCGTTCCGCACCGACTATCGCGAGAACCTCCCCGCGTCGAAGTCGATCTTTTCCACCGTGGTGGCCGAGCCGAACCGTGGTGGCTTCGAGATGACGTTCGCGGCGTTCCTTCAGGATGCCACCGATGTCCAGAGCTTCACCAAGAACTATCTCGCGATCGGCTTCCGGATGGACTACGTGAAGCGCGACGGGGACCTGTCCAACTACATCCCCGACTTCATCGTGCGCACCACCTCTGGCACGGTGTGGATCATCGAGACGAAGGGCCGGGCAGAGCTGGACCTGCCGCAGAAGATGCAGCGGCTGAAGCAGTGGTGCGAGGATGCCACGGCGGCGAGCGTGGAGACTACTGGGACGGTCTACCGGTTCGCGTATGTGGACCAGGAGAGCTTCGAGAGATTCCGGCCCGCTACCATGGCCGCCCTCGCGAGCAGTTTCACCGAATACCAGAGCTGACCCGATGGCCCGCCAGAGCGCCGACACGTACGAGCTGACCGACGCCGAGCGTCGCGACCTGATCAAGCTGATCGAGCGGGGCGACTACCTGCCCGAGAAGTACCGCTACCTGCTGTTTAAGGACCGGCGCGAGGTGGAACTGGTACGGAACGGCAAGACGCGCGACGTGACCACGGCGGTGCTGCCGTTCCAGACGCTGGAGCACATCGACGAGCCGCGGAAGGAGCAGCGGGCCGATGCCGCGCTTGAGCTGGACATGGGCGGGCGGCAGGCGAAGGGGTGGACGAACAAGCTGATCTGGGGCGACAACAAGCTCATTCTCTCATCACTGAAGAGCGGGGCGCTCCGGCAGCAGATCGAGGAGGCGGGTGGGCTGAAGCTGATCTACATCGATCCGCCGTTCGACGTGGGGGCGGACTTCAGCATGGACATCGAGATTGGTGGAGAGACGTTCCACAAAGAGCCGAACCTGTTGGAGCAAATTGCGTATCGGGATACGTGGGGGAGGGGGTCGGATTCGTTCATTGCGATGATCTATGAGCGTCTGGTTTTGATGCGTGATCTCATGCACGATGAAGCAAGCCTTTATGTGCACCTTGATTCTCGTGTCAACGCTTACGTCAAAACGATCCTCGAAGAGATTTTTGGAAAGGAGAACTTCGTTAACGAGATTGTCTGGAAGCGTTCAGACGCGAAGAGTGATGCAACGCAGGGAAGCGCCCACTACTCTAGAGTTCAAGACACCATCCTGTTCTGTCGGCGGAGTGCGAAGTCGACGTGGAACGCACAATACGTCCCGCTCAGTGGCGAATACATCGAGAACTTCTACCGGTACGTGGATTCTGATGGTCGGCGATATAAGCTAGAAAACATGCTTGGACCTGGTGGTGCGGCTAAAGGAAATCCGGTGTATGAAGTGATGGGTGTGTCCAGGCCTTGGCGATACTCACGTGAACGAATGCAGGCGCTCATCGAAGCTGGGCTAGTCATTCAGACGAATCCCGGCACTGTACCGATGCAAAAGAAGTACCTGGACGACAGCAAAGGTGTCCAACTGGGCACGTGGTGGGATGATGTCAGCATGGTACGCGGCTGGTCAGCGGAAAAGAGTGGATACAAGACTCAGAAGCCCGAGCAGCTACTGGAACGAATCATCAAGGTTTCGAGCAACCCCGGCGACCTCGTCGCCGACTTCTTCATCGGCTCCGGCACCACCGCCGCCGTTGCCGAGAAGCTCGGCCGAAAGTGGATCGGCACGGACCTCGGCAAGTTCGGCATCCACACCACCCGCAAGCGTCTGATCCAGGTCCAGCGCGACCTCAAGACTGCGGGTAGGCCGTTCCGCGCCTTCGAGGTGCTGAATCTCGGCCGCTACGAACGGCAGGCGTACCTGAACGTCTCCTGCCGGCTCACCGGCAAGCAGCGCGAAGAGGCGCTGGCGAAGAAGGAACGGGAGTTCCGCGAACTGATCCTCCGTGCCTATCGCGCCGAGCCGCTGGAAGATGCGTTCTTCCAAGGGCGGAACGGATCGCGGCTGGTGGCCATCGGTCCGATCAACCTTCCCGTGGGTCGCGTGTTCGTGGAGGAGGTGATCACCGAGTGCCGTAAGCGCGGCGTGACGCGGGTGGACATCCTCGCCTTCGAGTTCGAGATGGGACTCTTTCCGGCGGTGCTGGATGAGGCGAAGCGCAAGGGCATCGACGTCAGCCCAAAGACCATTCCACGAGAGGTGTTCGACAAGCGTGCTGTGGAGAAAGGGCAGGTACGGTTCCACGACGTGGCGTACATCGAGATCGCCCCGCGCTTCTCGGCCACCGATGCGCTCACGCTGCAGGTGGAGCTGACGGATTTCTCGGTGTACTACTCGCAGGGGCTGATCGAATCGATCCAGGCGGAGTTGAAGCCTGGCAAGTCGGAGGTTGTGTGTCACGCCGGTGCGCTCGTGAAGGTGGCAAAAGACCGGAATGGTATCGAGACCCGGACCGTGCTCACCAAGCACTGGACTGATTGGGTGGACTACTGGGCCGTGGACTTCGACTACGAGAGCCGGAAGGAGATCATCGCCATGCCGAAGACCTTCGGTGCGAGCGGTGAGCTGCCGGGGCTCGCCGACTCCACGGGCTTCATCGAGTTCGAGGAGCGGTGGACGGGCAGCTACATCTTCGAGAACGAGTGGCAGAGCTTCCGGACGAGGCGCAGCCGCGACTTGGAGCTGAAGAGTGCGCCGCACACGTACCTGAACGCTGGGCGGTACGTGGTGGCGGTGAAGGTGATCGACATCTTCGGGAACGACACCACCAGCCTGGTGCCGGTGACCGTGGGCTGATGCCGCAGGGGAACGCTCTTTGCAGCTCGGTGGCCGGTCGAGGGAATTTCCGGCGGAGAAGTGGCCGTTTCCATATCGTTGGGGCGCCGTTCCCTCACTTCCGTGGCGTCGTCGGTAGTTGTACGGAATTTTTTGCCGCGCGACACCTTGTTCATTTCAGGTGAATGGTGACTCGTCCATGGCTGGGGCGTCGAACGTGTGCTGACGGGTGTATCGATTGGACTCGGGCCGATCGGCGCACGATGGCAACCCATTCTCGGCAGTTCCAGATGTCCGCTCGAAAAGCACGTCATCGCGGTGCCGCCGACGATTGCGTCGGTCCAGGTTCAGGTGCATCTTCGCCCCGCACGGTACCGGATTCCCTCCTCCGCTGAAGTGTGCTGTCCTTATGCGACAAGACAATCGAAGAATGACGGAGTCTTTCGCGGCGAAAGTGAGTCGTGTCGTGACGACCGACATGCTCTACCTCCGTCGCGAACAAGCCGGTTTGCCCGCGTCCCGATACGTTCTGCTCGCTGATCAGGTGAAGGGGCTCACTGCCGACTTCCATACGATTGTGATCGGAACCGAATTTCTGGTGACTGTCGATCGTACCGAGCCCAAAGTCATCCTTGAAGCGACACTGCGGCAGGTGCCTGACGGAGCAGATCGGGTTCCGGCTGAGCGGTCAGGCAGCGACTTCCGTGCGGCGGCATCTGGTGGTCAGCGACGACCTCACCATTGATGCGACTTGTTCCTGCAAAACCGTACGGAGAACCACTCAGTGGCGCGGCATGCGAGGTTTTTTCCTCCGCCGCGCTGACCACGAAGAATCGCGATTTCGGTCTCCTCCCCGACATGCGATCGTGGTCGCCCGGCGACGTGATCCTCCTTTCGCCGAGGCCAGCGGTAGAAGCCCGGGCGACATTCTCGAAAACCGGCATGATCCGCGACGCACAGCGCAAGCTCGGTCATGCTGTCGCCGATGCGTTCTGGACGCACGCGGCGCTCTACGTTGGTGACGGTGAGATCGTGGAAGCGAACTGGGATCGCGATCTCGACGACAATCCGGTGAGTCGTGTGGCCGTCAGCACCTATGTGCCCCACGCGTACATCCGACGCCGCACGATGCCTGACCTGTCGGAAAAGATGCAACAGGCGGTCGCCGATCAGGCGGACTTGCGTTGTGGAGAGGATTACTCGCTCCTTGCGGCCATCGACATTTACATCAAGGCGCAGCTACGCCAATTCAGTCGCGTCGCGCCACCGTTCGTGTTGAGGCGATCTGCGCGTGGATTGGTCTGCGCCGACATCGTATCCACCTCGTACGATCACGTGCTTCGCCGTCCAGCGTTCGCGAATACTGATGACGACATCGTCGTCCCGGCGACGCTGAGCGCGACTGGTGAGTTGGAAGACGCAGAAATCGCGTGGTGTACCATCCCCGACAAGTCCAACTGAACCAGCACGGCGGCAATCTACTTCTTCTTCATCCGCCGCAGCTCCGCCTCGGCCACGTTGAACCCGAAACCGGGCCACCCGCCGGTCGCAACAGCGCGCTCGAACGCCGCCTTCGCCTTCACCGTGTCGCCGCGCACCATGTACCAGTTGCCCAGCCCGTAGCTCAGCGTCGCGACCTGCACGCCTGCAGTATCGGCGGGTCCGAAGAGTGTCACCGGCGTCAGTTCGCCGCGATACAGCTTGAGACGCTGCACGTAGGCGTACCCTGGCGGAGCAGGCAGCGAATCGGGCCGACGCGCAAGCATCGCATCGGCCTCGGTGGTCTTCCCGGCGCGCGAGAGTGACATCCACAACCAGTCCGTGCTGCCGGCGCGTTCACCACCGTCCGGCGCCAGCGGCTGCGCACGCGCGAACATGTCGGCTGCACCGGAAAAATCCGCATCGATGAACTTCAGCACGCCGTAGTGAAACAGGATGCCGTAGTTCGTGCTGTCCAGCGCGAAGCCGCGCGACAGGTCAGCACGCGCCTTCGCGAACTCGCGCACGCTGATGTAGCGGTGCCCGCGCCACCGCAGCAGCATCACGTCGTTCGGTGCAATCGCCAACCCCTTCGTGAGGGTCGCGATCGCCTCGCGGAACTGCCACACCCCCGACTGCGCCACCGCGAGCGCGATGAATTTCTGCGGATTGCGCGGATCGGCGTCGAGCGCGGCCTGCGCCCGTGCGATCGGACCCGTGTCGGTCTGCGCACGATACTCGACGCCTTCCGGCGAACGATACTGCACACTTTGTGCAACCAGAGGCAGCGCCGCGGTGAGCAGCAGAGCGGCACTGACACCTGCACGAACAATTCTCGACCGGGGCATCGTCAGACTCCTCAACGGGATCCACAGAGCGCGCAGCGTCGTCGCGACACAGCAACGTAAGCGCGTTCGCGTGCAGCGCCCTACCGATATTTCTCCATCAGCTTCTGCAGCGCCGCATTGCCCGGGCACAACTGTTCGTATGGCAGATCGACGAGCGGCGTGCTCACCGTGTTCGCCATGGCGTGCATGTCGCTGCCCCGTTCGTCGATGAACAGCAGGCCGGTCGCCACTTCATGCCGCAGCTGGCAGGCGCGCACATGGGCGTACGCGGATTCACGACTGGTCGGATCGTACCCGTCGTGCGTCTGCCGGAATCGCACCATGCTGCCGTCGTGCATCGTGACCGACGTGACACCTGCCTCGGCCGCCGGCGCCGTGATCTCGCGGCGGAGCGGCACGAAGTCGGCGGCCGAAATCTCCACCTCGTGCTCGCGCGTGAACTTGTAGCTCTTGGTGGAGCCCTCGTGGTCGTTGAACGTCACGCAGGGCGAGATGACGTCGATCAGGGCCATGCCGTTGTGCAGCAGCCCGGCCTTGAGAATCGGCACCAGCTGCGCCTTGTCGCCGGAAAAGCTGCGGGCAACGAACGTCGCGCCCAGTGTCAGTGCCAGCAGCACCGGATCGATCGGCGGTTGCACGTTCGTCTCGCCCTTCTTCGACGTGCTGCCGACGTCGGCCGAGGCCGAGAATTGCCCCTTCGTGAGACCGTACACGCCGTTGTTGTCGATCACGTACAACATCCGCACGTTGCGACGGATGGCGTGCGACAGCTGCCCCAGTCCGATCGATAACGAGTCGCCGTCGCCGGAGATGCCGATGTAGGTGAGATCGCGATTGGCGGCGCTGGCGCCCGTCGTCACGGACGGCATGCGTCCGTGCACGCTGTTGAAACCATGCGACTGCCGCATGAAATACGCCGTCGTTTTCGATGAGCAGCCGATTCCGCTCATCTTCGCCGCCCGATGCGGTGGCAGCGCCAGCTCCCACGCGGCCTGCACCAGCGCCGCCGTCACGGAATCGTGTCCGCAACCGGCACAGAGCGTGGACATCGAGCCTTCGTAGTCACGCACGGACAGGCCGAGTTCATTGCGGACGAGTCCCGGATGCCGGACGGGCGGCTTGGCGATGGACGTCATGTGTGTGCCCCCGTCAGGTGATTCGCGACCGCCATGGTGACCACCTGTGCGGTGAGCGGCATGCCGCCGTAGTCGAGCACAGGGATCATGCTGTCGCGCGGCACGCCGGTCTCAATCGTCAGCAGTGCGCGCAGCTGCGCGTCGCGATTCTGCTCCACCACGAACACCGTGCCGTACTGCTCGAGAAACTCCTTCACGGCGGCGCTGAACGGAAACGCACGGATGCGCATGTAGTCGGCGGCGATGCCGCGCTCACGCAACTGGTCCACCGCCTCGCGCACCGCCGCGTCGCATCCACCGAGTGATACGATGCCGACATCCGCCCAGGCCTGCCGATGAATCTCCGGTCCGGGCACCACGTCAGCGGCGCCCGCGAACTTGCGCGCCAAGCGGTCCACGACTTCCTGATACGCGTCGGAATCCTCAGTGTACGCGCCGTGTTTGTCATGCCCGGATCCGCGAACGAAATAGGCGCCGTTGGGATGTGCGCCGGGCAGGCTGCGGGCCGCGATGCCATCGCCGTCCACATCGAGGTAGCGACTGAACTTCTTCACGCCTTCGAGCTCGTCCGCACTCAGCACCTTGCCGCGATCGGGACGATAGGTATCGTCCCACGTCAGGCGACGGCACATCCAGTCGTTCATGCCGATGTCGAGATCACTGGCCACGAACACCGGCGTCTGGAAACGCTCGGCCAGGTCGAATGCCGTCACACTCATCCGGAAACAGTCTTCCGGATCGCGCGGAAAGAGCACGATGTGTTTCGTGTCGCCATGCGAGGCGTAGGCGAGTGACAGCAGGTCGCCCTGCTGCGTGCGGGTCGGCATGCCGGTGGCGGGTCCCGTGCGCTGCACATCGTAGAAGACGGCCGGAATCTCGGTGTAGTACGCGAGCCCGATGAACTCCTGCATCAGCGAGATGCCGGGTCCCGACGTGTTCGTGAAGGCCCGGGCCCCGGCCCAGCCGGCGCCGATCGCGATGCCGGCGGCCGCCAGTTCATCCTCCGCCTGCACGATGCAATAGCGCGATTGCCCCGTCTCCGGATCGGTGCGGAACTTCTCGCAGAAGCCCTTGAACGCTTCCATCAGCGACGTGGACGGCGTGATCGGGTACCACGCACCGACCGTTGCACCGGCGTACACCGCGCCCAGTGCCGCCGCCGTGTTGCCATCGAGGATGATGAATTCGCCGGTGGCCTCCATCGGTTCGAGATGAATCGGCAGCGGACACTCGCAATGCGCCTTCGCGTAGTCGTAGCCAAGCCGGATGGCGGTGTTGTTCGCATCGAGGAGTTTCTGCTTCTTCGCGAATTTTTCCGTCAGCATCCGCGCGATCACGTCCAGGTCGATGCCAAGCAGCGCCGCCAGCGCGCCCGCGTACACGATGTTGCGCAGCAGCGTGCGATCCCGGTCGCCGACGAAGTGCTCCAGACAGAGCTGGCCGAATGGAATGCCGAGAATCGTGATCCCTTCGCGCACCAGCGTCGGATCGAGCGGCCACGACGCGTCATACACCAGGTATCCACCAGGCCGCACCAGCGCGACGTCCCGCGCGTAGGTAGCCGGATTGAGCGCGACGACCAGGTCCACCACCGGTGGCCGCGCGGTGTACCCATCCTTGCTGACGCGGATTTCGTAGAATGTCGGCAGGCCCTGGATGTTCGACGGGAAGATGTTCTTGCCCGTGACGGGAACGCCCATCCGGAAGATGGCCTGCATCAGCAGGCTGTTCGCGCTCGCCGAACCGGTACCGTTGACGGTCGCGATCCTGAACGCAAAATCATTGATGCCGCTCATACCGTCGCCGGAAGGTTGATACCGGAGCTGCCGAATGCATACGGCAGCACCAGTGCGAACTTCGCCATGTCCCACGCCGCCGTCGGGCATCGTTCCGCGCACAATCCGCAATGCAGGCAGAGGTCTTCGTCCTTGACCATCAGGCGCTTCGTCTGCGGCAACGCTGGCGACAGGTACAGCGCCTGCTCGAGGTTCACCGCCGGTGCCGACAGCCGCGTGCGCAGCTCTGCCTCGCTGTCGGCCGGCGGTGCGATGGTGAGGCAGCTCACCGGACAGACATCCACACAGGCGTCACACTCGATGCAGAGCGACGCGGTGAAGTGTGTCTCGATGTCGCAGTTCAGGCATCGCTGCACTTCGGTCGCCGTTTGTTCCGGCGTGAAGCCGAGTTCGACCTCGACACTGATCTTCGAGAATCGCTCCACCAGTTCGGTGTGCGACATCTTCGAGCGCGGCGACGGGTTGAAATCGTTGCTGTACGCCCACGAATGCATGCCCATCTTCGTGCTCGCGAGGTGCATGCCCTGCGGCGGACGATCGGCGACCGACGCACCATGGCAGTACTGGTGAATCGAGATCGCGGCCTGATGGCCATGTTCGACCGCCCAGATGATGTTCTGCGGGCCCCACGCCGCATCACCACCGAAGAACACCCCGGGCAGTGATGACTGCATCGTGATCCGGTCCACCACCGGCATCTCCCACCTGTCGAACGCGATGCCGATATCGCGTTCGATCCACGGGAACGCGTTGTCCTGCCCGATCGCGAGAATGACTTCGTCACACGGCAGGATCACGGTGTCGAGCACTCGGCTGACCTGCTTCCCGTCGCTCTCACTCCATTCCAGCCGCTCGAATTCCATGCCGACCAGCGTGCCGTTCTCGATCACGAAGCGTTTCGGCGCGTGGTTCTCGACGATGTCGATTCCTTCTTCCTCGGCGTCGTCGAGCTCCCACGGCGATGCCTTGAAGTACGGTCGTGACCGGCGTGCGACGACTTTCGTGTCGATGCCGCCCAGACGGCGCGACGTGCGGCAGCAATCCATGGCCGTATTGCCGACGCCGATGATGAGCACCCTGGCGCCGATCTTCTCGATGTGGCCGAAGTGCACGGAGCCAAGCCACTCGATGCCGATGTGAATGCTGCCGCGTGCGCCGTCATCCCAGCGGCCGGGGATGTCAAGTTCCTTGCCCTTCGGTGCGCCGCTGCCGACGAACACCGCATCGTACCCTTCGCTCAGCAACGCCTTCAGGCTGTGCACCGGCGTGTTGTAGCGCACCTCGGCGCCCATGTCGATGATGCACTGCGTTTCCTCGTCGAGGACCGATTCCGGCAGGCGGAAGGCCGGAATGTTGAAACGCATCAGCCCACCCGCGCGGCTGATGCGTTCATGGATCACCACCCCGTACCCGATCGGCAGCAGGTCATTCGCGACGGTCAACGCCGAGGGGCCGGCGCCGACGAGCGCGATGCGTTTGCCGTTTCGAACGGTCGGGGCAGTGGGCAGGTACGGCGTGATGTCGTCGCGCAGATCGGCCGCCACACGTTTCAGTCGACAGATCGCAACCGGTTTTCCGTCGATCCGGCCACGTCGGCAGGCGGGCTCACACGGTCGGTCACAGGTTCGTCCAAGGATTCCCGGGAAGACATTCGATTCCCGGTTCAGCAGATACGATTCCGTGAAACGTCCCTGCGCGATCAGGCGCAGATATTCGGGGACGTTCGTGTGTGCAGGACATGCCCATTGGCAGTCCACGACCTTGTGGTAGTACTGGGGATTGCGGACATCTGTGGGCATGGACACGTGCATGGCCCCCCGGTGACTGGTGCGGGTAAGGTTGGGGGCGGGCCAGCGGGTGGCAAGCTCTGGATCGCGCCGTCGCGATGGTGGCATGCGACCCCATGACATCTTGACCACACCGCGTGCCCCATGTACGGTTGCTGACGCGTACGCTGGTCACGCGCACTCCTGCTCCCAACGGTGCTTCGATGATTTCCCTTCGAATGTTTGCGCTCGCTCCCGCCGTCCCGGTCGTGCCGGGCCTGGTGGATGGCGGCACGCACGGGTTCATCGACGCAGCGCGCAACGGGTAGCAGCCGCGAACATTTCGCCGCTCCTCGCCTCCGGACGCCCCGCCTGCCTCGAACCGCAGTCGGGGCGTTTTCTTTTTCGTTGGTGAGGCACGCATGACCGGAACGACCAGGACCACGCCCGAAACCACCACGAGCACCACCGGCCGCCTCATCAGCGACGTGCGCGATGCGTTGCGCGGCCGTCAGCACGATTACACCTCCGGCCCGATCGGCCAGGCGATCTTTTTGCTCGCCATCCCGATGGTGCTGGAGATGGTGATGGAAAGCCTGTTTGCGTTGTCCGATGTGTTCTTCGTCGCGCGGCTCGGTGCCACCGCCGTGGCCACGGTCGGGCTGACGGAGTCGATGATGATCGTCGTGTACACACTGGCGATGGGCCTCTCGATTTCCGGCACCGCCGTGGTCGCGCGACGGATCGGTGAGAAGGACGCCGATGGCGCCGGCCGTGCGGCCGTGCAAGCGATCCTGCTCGGCGCGCTGATCGCGACGCTGATCGCGATCGCGGGCGCCGTGTTCGCACCCACGCTGCTGCGTTTCATGGGCGCAGGTGAGGACGTAGTCACCACCGGCACGATGTTCACCCGCGTGATGCTCGGTGGCAGTGTCACGGCGTTCCTGCTGTTCGTGGTCAACGCCACGTTCCGTGGTGCGGGTGACGCGGCGGTGTCGATGCGTGTGATGTGGCTCGCCAACGGCATCAACATCGCCCTTGGACCGCTCCTGATCTTCGGGATCGGACCCTTCCCGACCCTCGGCGTCACCGGTGCCGCGCTCGCGACCACCATCGGACGTGGCACCGGATTGCTGTATGCGCTGTATCGACTCACGCGCGGCACCGGCAATCTCCGCGTGCGACGCAGTCATGTCGTGTTCGAGCCGCGCACGATGCTGGGCATGTTGCGCCTGTCGGTGAACGGCACGTTTCAGGTGCTGGTGGGCAGCCTGAGCTGGATCGTGCTCGTGCGGCTGATGGCGGTGTTCGGCAGTGCGGCCATGGCCGGCTACACGATCGCCGTGCGCATGGTGATGTTCGCGATGCTGCCGGCGTGGGGTCTCGGCAACGCCGCCGCGACGATGGTCGGACAGGCACTCGGTGCCGGCAATCCGGATCGCGCCGAGAAGGCGGTGTGGACGGCGGCGCGCTACAACGTCGCGTTTCTCGGAATCATGGGGGCGATCTTCGCGGTGTTCGCGCCGTGGATCGTGAGTGCATTCACCAGTGAGATCGCCGTGTCACGCGTGGCCGTGGACGGTCTCCGTGTGATGGCGTTCGGCTTCCCGCTGTTCGCGTTCGGCATGGTGCTGACGCAGTCGTTCAATGGTGCCGGTGACACATCCACGCCGACACGCATCAATATCGGTGTGTTCTGGCTGTTCGAGATTCCGCTGGCGTGGGTGCTGGCCCGGCAGACGTCCCTCGGATTCCACGCGATCTTCGTGTCGATTTCGGTGGCGTACTCCGTGCTCGCGGCGGTCAGCTGGTTCATGTTCCGGCGCGGGACGTGGCGCACGCGCACGGTGTGATCCACACGCGCATTACACGGCGGCTTCGTGTGAGTGATTCGAAGCCGCCGTGTCGCGCACGCCGCCCCGTTCAATTCGCGACGGTATCCAGATGCCAGGCGGTGTGGGCCCACTGCCCCGCCCTTCGCACGAACACCTCGGTTCCGCGCCCTTTCGTCTCGGAGCGTTTTCCGTCGGGTGACTTGAGCACCAGTCGAAACGTCGTGTAGAGAATCACCGCGTCGCCGTACTGCTGGAACTCGGTGCGCGGAAACTCGAGGGTGTCGATGACCTGACCACCCGTCGCGAACTCGGTCATGCCGGCGAGAATCTGCGCGCGATCCTGCCATGGACCGCCGTCCCATCCCATCGCCAGCAGTTCACCCGGCACGATGCGCTTGAACCCGGCCTGATCATTGGCGAAAAAGGTGCGCCAGGCCGCCTCGCGCAGCCGCAGGAGCTCCTGCCGTGCTGCCGGCGTGGGCTGCGGCCCGAACTGCTGGGCGGACAGTTGCCCGCGGACTGCGGGATCGACGAGTGTGACGACGGCGGCGGCAAACAGGTTTCGCAACAGCGGACGCATCGGAGACCTCGGTAGGCTGCACGGTTCCTGCCGGACACGATGCCGCGGCTGGTCATCATGCGCAGAAGTTCTGCTGCA
>JACMLX010000209.1 GCA_014379355.1 Gemmatimonadaceae bacterium | reverse complement strand
GTGGCCGCAATCGGTGCGCACGCCGCTTCGAGTGCCGTGACGTCGAGCATCAGCTCAGACCGTCCACTGCGTGAACTGCACACCGGACGCCGGACGGAGTGCATAGGGCGTCTGTGCTGGATTCGCCGCGCCGAGTGCCAGGGCGAACGACTGCACTTCCTGCGAGGCGCCCCAGATGATCACGCGGCAGAACATTCCACTCTGCGTGATCCCTTCGAAGTACGCGCCAACAATCGTGCGACTGGCGATCAGCTTCGAGAGCAGCGCGCCGCCGCCCGACACCTGCGAAGCTGGCACGCCGATCGCGCGGGCCACGTTCGCGACGAGCATGTCGAGGGTGGCGAACGACATCGTCGCCTGCACCGCGGTCTTCTGCATGCCGATCGGCAGATCGCGCAGCTCACTCGGGATGGGCGTCGTGCTGCCACCCGTGTTGAACGTCACCCCGCCGGCGGCCACCGTGAAGAACGGGATCTTCACCCCCTTCTGCACGACCGTGCCGTTCAGTTTCTCGCGCAACAGCCCGGTGCGCAGGGTGACCGTGACGGTGGCCACGGTGTTCGTCTGATGGACTTCGACCTGGTCTTCCGAATCGATGATCACGAAGTCGCCATTCACCAGCCCGGCGATCGCGACATCGAGCGTGATCGGCTTCTCGCCGACGTCCGCGTCGCCGCCGTCACCGCCCGCTTCGGCGATCACGGCGGTCGCGCCAGTCGCTTCGATGACGCCCACCTCGCGCAGTTCACGGAAGACCGTGCCCTTCGTCGCGCGATACGTCGGGAGCGCGGTCCACGGCACGTTGACGCCGACGCCCAAGTCGTACTGCATGAACGCGGACAATCCCATCACGCTCACCGGCACCGCACCGTTCTGCGCGCGCGCGAAGTTCACGGACACGCCGGTGTAGTCGGTCGCGAGCGACCACAGCTCGTGCACGACCAGCGTCCCGTCCTGGCGTTCGCTGATGATGAACAGCGACTCGTTGATGGACGTGTCGACGTCGGTCAGATCCGTCTGCAACAGCAGCGGATCCACGGCGGTGCTCGAACCGGTCAGTTTCGAGAACGGCAACCCCAGCGCCACGCACAGATTCGCGAGCGTGGTGCCGAGGAGACGGAACTGCGCGCCGATGCTGACGTTGCCGCGGAGAATGGTGAAGGGCAGCAGGCGCATCGCCGACTGCTGATCGCTCGATTCCTGCGCCACGTTGATCGTCACGTCACCGTCGACGTCGCCCAAGTTGTACATGCGCTGCGCGACCACGGGCTCATCGACCGCGTGATCGAACTGCAGCGGACGGGCGAGCGTGATGACGAGGGCGGCGATGCTAACCGCGAACACCGGCTCGAGCATCTCGCCCGCGGCGACGCGCATCGGACCGGCGACGAAATTGGCGGCCGATGCGACGGTGAGCTGGTTGGTGCCGGCGGCGGCCGCCGCAGTCAACGCGGTGACCATCGGCGTCGCGCTTGCCGGCGTGTCGGCGGCCTTCGCAATCAGCTTCGGGCGCCGGATGAGATTCTGGCTGGCGGTCTGGAATGGCATCGGAAGCGGGGCCTCTTAGGCGGTCGGTGGCGTGTCGGCGGCAAAGCCGTTCGCCCAGTTGTCATCAACGGAGACGGTGACGAGCAACGCGTCGAGATAGACGCCGCCGCCGAGGGTCTCAGGGTCATAGAGCGGATGGCTCGCGAACACGGGGGCGTCACGTGCTGGCACAATGCGTGTGCCGAAGACCACCGGATTGTCGGTGCTCACTTCCGCCGGCCACTTCGATTTGATCACACGTTCGGCGGCGCGCAGAATGAACGCGCCTTGCATCACGGCCGTCGCCACCGGCACACCATCGACATGCTTCGGCACCAGCATGTGCATGGCGACTTGTCCGGACTTGATCGCGCCGCCGTTCGGCAGCACGTCGCCTTCCATGACGCCGAAGCGACGCACGACCAGGCACAGACCCTTCGCCTTCACCGTCTCGGGATACGTCCCGTACGCGACCCAGCTGTCGTCCTTCCGCGTTTCGTCGGCGATCTGCACGACGAGCGGCAGATCGACATCGTCCGGCATGCCTGGCACACCGGCCACGATGGTCGCGAGCAACCCTTCGTCTTCGTCGCGCAGCAGTGTTGCGATCCAGCGCACCGCGGCGAGATGCATCACTCGCCTCCGAGCAGTCCGTACACGACGAGCCCACGATCAGGCGGCACCGTGTTCGGACCGGAAAGGATCTGACAGCGCACGTCGTCATGCACGATCACCATCCCGTGCTCGAGCGATCCGAGGGCGTTGCGCTGCATGACGAGGACCTCGCGCGCGCTCTCGATGCGAAGGTCTCCGATGAAATCGGAAGCCTCGTCCGCAGTCAGGCGCACGGCGTTCACCGGCTCCTCCGACGCCGGCGCATCCGCGCGCCGTGTCGGACGACCGGCGGCGGCCAACCAGGCGACCTGACCGCGAGCGAGGATGTCACTCATTCGTCGTCGTCCTCGTCGTCGTCATCGTCTGACACGATGCCGTCGACGTCGAGCACCGGGTCGATTGACGCGACGATCGCCGGCGCATCGGGATCGATGACGATGCCGAGCTTGCGCAGCCGCGAGAGTTCGGGCTCCGTAATCGCCATGTCGGTGAAGGGCGGAATCGGGCCAGCGTCACCGTGATACGTCTCGGTGAGTTGCACCACCGTGCCTGCGATCGCGACGGCAGGCGCCTCGTCGGGTGACGGTGACGCGCTGATCGCCACGTCGAAGGACGTCGTGGTCGTGGGCCCGGCGCTGGGGCCCTGCGATACAGCGGCCGCGGGTGCTTCGGCACCCGGGCCAGCGGCAGGGGGGGGAGTCCCCGCTGCCGCACTACGTGGCGCCGGCATCAGCCGACCGTCGCGCGGAACGTCGCGTTCACCCGCGTTGGCACCAGAATCGGCGCCGACTGCGCGATCAGGTACTCGATCGACGGGTCATCCTTGCGGATCGTCTTGTAGAAGACTTCCTGCGCGAGGAGGTTGTCGAAGTCGAGAATCGAACCGTACGCGCGCGTGCCACCGGCGGCACCGAGCCCAATGACGGTATTCGCCGGCATGTACGGCTGCTGTGCACCCGCCGCGTCGGTGTACCAGTCCTGGTACACCCAGATGTCGTACGCGCCGAGATTGCCGCCGTAGTTCACCTTGCCCTTCATCGGGCCGAGGTTGAGCGCGGAGGCGTTGCCGCGATAGTCCGTTGACAGCGCCTTCTCTTCACCCCGGAACAGCAGCTGCGCTTTCAGCAGGCCGAAGGCTGCTGGATCCATGATGAAGTTCTGGAGCGGCCCGCCGCCCGGCTGCTGCTGCGCGAGTAACGACCAGTCTTCCAAGTTCTTGAGCGGGTTGCTGGTCGTCGCGGACCACAGGTTCGCGCCGGCGAGCGTGACCGACAGGGCCGCCGCGCGCTGGAAGTTGATCGTGCGCGTGCCGTAGCCCTTGCCCGTGATGGTCAGGGATCCGGTGCGCAGAATCTCCGACGCCATGAACTCTTCACGCCGCGCGCGCATGCTCTCGGCGGTGTTCATGAGTTCCATGATCTTCGCATCCTTGCGTTGCTGCGGAGACAGTGTGCCGGACAGGCGTTCCCCCGCCTTCCGTCGCAGCATGTCGCCGGGCTTGAGCGCGAACTTGAACTTCACGTACGGTGGGATGATGAACTCGGAGCTGAACTGCGTCGTCTCGACCACCTGCGCCTCGGAGATCGGCGCGACGATCGGCGCGATGCGCAGATCATCTGAGATGCGATCCCAGAAGATTTCTTCCGTGTCGAAATTCACGACGCTCGGAAATCCTGTGTTGCGCAGAAACAGCGCGGGCTCCTGCAGGCTCGGCACGAGCGCGAGGAGTGTTTGCGTGGAGTATGAGCCGGCGGCCACGGTTAGTTCTCCAGGACGTCAGTGAGGAAGATCGACAGCGCGCGGAGCGGCTCTTCGACCGTGGCACGCGAATGTCCGGTGCCGTAGACGAGCTTGAAGGCGGCGTAGTTGCCGGTGCGACCGATAAGGCCCTTGCGCGCGCCGCCGCTGACTTCGACCGTCTGCAGCAGAATCGCACTCGGGTTCTGCGACCCATCGCCGGCAGCGGTGAGTGACAGCACGTAGTTGCCGCCGGAGGTGATGCGACCCATGACGGATCCCTTCACGATCTCCGCGCCGGCGGGGATGTCGACTTCTTTCGTCTCGACGGGAAACGAGCCGGCAATCAGGAGATCCTGCGCCGGTTCGATGTCGCTGGTGCGACCCGGATTGAGGTAGCTCACGACTGACCTCCTGCGAGCGGCACACCGGCCGCCTTCGCGTTCGCGAGAATGCGCGAAGCCTGGGCTTCGGGCGTGGTGGCGTCTTCCGTCGTCGGCTTCGAGTCGACGTGCTGCATCGACTCGGCGTTCTTCTTTTCCGCGGCGAGTGCTGCGGCGCGGTGCGCATCGGCACCGGCACTCTCGGCTGCGACGTCAGCACGTGCACGCGCGAGCGCGAACGCTTCGACGGAATGGCCGTTGTCGATCGCACTCTGCACATCGGTGCCAAGGGGCACCCGTGCGATCGTGAGCACACCCGCAATGCGCGTGCGCTCGGTGGTGATGGCCGCTGCAACGGCGGCCGCGGTGTCGGGCGCGTCGGCCTGGGTG
>JACMLX010000208.1 GCA_014379355.1 Gemmatimonadaceae bacterium | reverse complement strand
TAACTGTAACTAATTCATCAATCAATGGATGCAACGAAAACAAAATCTGTTGTCCATCCTGTTGGCCCAGCGGAATCAGTTTAACACAATTGGTTACCATACCCGCCGCCATGTTATAAAAAAAACCTGTGAGCAATTCTTTTTTAGAAACTGATAATGCATAACCGGTCAGTCCAAATGCAATTGAATAATGCCCGTCTGATTCTCGCACTCGCGCGCGCGGCCGGTGGTGCGCGTGATGCGCGCACGCTGCTGATGGCCGGCGTCGTGATCGGTGCATTCTTCAACGCGCTCATCCTGATCCTGCTCACGGACGCGTCACCCGACCGTGTGCGTGGGGCATTGTGGTGGATTGCCGGCAGCGTCAGCGACGCGTCCTGGCCGCGCGTGACCTGGTTGCTCGTGTACGTCGTGCTCGGCATGGCGCTGCTCGTCGGTCGCGGTCGTCTGCTCGATGTGCTCGCGATCGGTGATGAATCGGCGGCCGCGCTCGGGGTCAACGTCGGTCGCGCCACGCAGCAGATTTTCGTGATCTGCGCTCTGCTTGCCGCCGCCAGCGTCGCAGCCGCGGGACTGGTGGGATTCGTCGGACTCGTCGTGCCGAATATCGCGCGGGCGTTCGGCATCGTTCGGCATCGGGCCCTCATCGTGACATCGGCACTCACCGGTGCTGCGCTCGTCATCTGTGCGGATCTCATCGCACGCACGGTGCGTGCACCAGTCGAGCTGCCGCTGGGCGCCATCACCGCGCTCGTCGGTGTGCCGGTCTTTCTGCTCCGGCTGCGACGGATCCGGTGACGCCACTGACCCCACTTCGATTCGACGCGGTGTCACTCGCGTACGCGCGTGGCGCAGCGCCAGTCGTGCGTGAGGTCACGATCGCGGCAGCAGCCGGCGCGATCACCGCCATCGTCGGGCCGAACGGCAGCGGCAAGAGTTCACTGGTGCGCGGTGTGCTCGGCCTCATGCCTGAAACGCACGGTGCAATCATGGCCGGTGACGTCGACCTGCTGCGTTCCACACCAGGCCTCATGAGTCGACGCGTCGCGGTCATGCCGCAGCGCGAATCGCTCGCCTTCCCGATGCGCGTGCGCGACTACGTCGCACTTGGCCGCTCGCCATTTCTCGGCCTGTGGGATGCGATGACGGCCGCCGATGCCGCACTCGTGGACGACGCCATGCAACGGGCGGACGTGGTGTCGTTCGCCGAACGTCGCACCGACGAGTTGTCGGGCGGCGAATGGCAGCGGGTGCGACTGGCACGGACGCTGGCGCAGAACACGCCAGTGCTGCTGCTCGATGAACCCACCACGTTCCTCGATATCGCACACGAGATGGCGAGCTTCGAGACGCTCGCTCGCGAGGCGCGTGCCGGGCGGACGGTCGTGCTGGTGAGTCACACGCTGACGCTCGTCGCGCGCTTCGCGGATCAGATGGTGTTGATGCACGAGGGGCGCGTTGCCGCGTCCGGCGTACCGCGTGACGTGATGCAGGCGGGCACACTGGAGACCGTGTATGGGTGGCCGCTCGTGGTGTCGCACGATCCGGCGGTCGGCGCGCCGACGCTCGTCCCGCTGCGTCGTCAGCGCTGATCGCCTCGGTCATGGCGCGCGCCGGTAGATTGCCACGGTGCCTGCCATCGTCACGTCGGCCATCGTGCTCCACGCGTTCAACTACAGCGAGTCGTCGCGCATCCTGCGCCTCGCGACCCGTGAGGCAGGTGTGCAGTCCGTGCTGGCGCGCGGCGCTCGCTCGTCGCAGCGTCGTTTCGGATCCGCCGTCGACCTGTTCGCCGAAGGTGAAGTGCAGTACGACGTGCGCGCCGGTCGCGACCTGCACACCCTCGCCCGCTTCGATGTGATGCGATCGCGTTCGGCGCTCGGATCGTCCCTGCCGCGCTTCGAGGGTGCCTCGGCACTCGCCGAAGTCATGCTCCGGGTGGCCGGTGACGACGAAACCCCGGCCGATGCCTTCGACGCGCTCCGCGATGGACTCGATGCCATCGCCGTCGATCCGGAGGCGACGGTCGCCACCATTCGGGCGATCTGGCGGCTGCTGGGCACCATCGGATTCCTTCCGGCGCTCGACGCATGCATCCAGTGCGACCGGGCGCTTCCGCCGCCGCTCGACGTGGCCTTCAGCGCGGAAGCGGGTGGCGTGTTGTGCGCGTCGTGCGCGGCGCGCGTCCCATCGCGACGTCTGCCGTCGTCGGCTCGGCAGCAGATCCGGACATGGCTCGAGGGCGGTGACGTGGCGTCGGATGCCATGGACCTGCCTACCGAGCGGGCGCATCGACGCCTGCTGCGGATCTTCGTGCACGCGCACCTGACCGACGGCCGCCCGCTGCGCGCCTTCGACGCCTGGGCGACGGCGTAGGTCGCCGGGCGCGACAGTCGCCCGATTCCTGCAGTGTCCGGAACGCGCGCCACCGAATGACCCTCCGAAGGCGAAAATGACGCATTGAGGGGTATGCGCGGGAAATTCGCTGATCCCGCCACGTTGTTTGCTTGACTGCCGTCTGCAGGTGTCCTAGGCTCATCGAACAGTTGGCAGGCGAATCCATTCCCGTACTCGAGGCCGATCGGAACCCTTTCTCGTTTGTTTGGAGTGTGGCATGACCTGGCGGAGACCCGTGCGGCTTCTGGCCGTGTGTCTCGCCGCTGCACTGCCGGTCGTGGTGTCCGCACAAACGCCTGTTTCCCCGGCTCAACCGCCGGTGCGGCTGCGTCCGGATGGCTTCGACCTGGGGCAGAGTTCTCCGAATCCGACGGCTGGCGAGACGCGATTCCCGTTTTTCGTGGGGGATCCGCCCGTCTGCCGGGACGTCAGCCGGCAATATCGGGTGACCCTTCGGATCTACAACCTCCTCGCACAGGAGGTCGCGGTGGCCTTGCTCGCCGGTCCCAACGGCGAGCTGGACGGAGCGCGGCGGCTGAATGGAGTGATGCTGACCTGTCGTCAGTATCAGGCGTACTGGGATGGCCGGGTGGACGGAACACAGCGCGATGCCCCGGACGGCATTTATCTGTACCGTCTGGAAGTGAACGGTCGGGCCGTGGTGAAGAAGCTGGTGGTGCATCGGTAAGGGCGTGCTCCGGATCTCCGGTCGCGCCCTTTCCCGTTCGCGTCACCACCGTCGCGGCTACTTCAGCTTCTTCTGCGACATGGTGAAGGCCTTCATGTCGATGGCCGACCAGAGTCGCTTGGCGTGCTGCGGATGCGACGTCAGGGTGCTGGACAGTTTCTCGAGCTGGTCGGCGGAGACGCCCCGTTTTCGAAGCACGGCATCGCGGCGCTGCGCGCGCACGTCGTTCGTCACGTTCGGCGCATCGGCCACGAATTTCAGCTCGCCCATGACCTGCACGAAGGCGCTGTCGCTCATACCCAGGTCGGCATTCGCCTTTCGGCAGCCGGCCGCCGCCACGAACAACAGTACAGTGATCCTTCGCAGACTCGACATGCAGCGAGCCTATCGGCTCACCCCAGTGAAAGGCAATGCCTGCCATGTCGGCGCAACTTCTGCCAGCGCGACTGCCGTAGGATGAGTCGGGCGGCAGAACCGCTCGGCACTCGTGTTGCACGGGTCACACTGCACATTCAAGGCGTGACGCGTTTCCCCTGATCCCGATTGGTCCGATGCTGAATCCAGATCGCCTTACCATCAAGTCCGGCGAAGCGGTGAATGAGGCGATTGCGCTCGCGCGCCGCGCCGGCAACCCGCTCGCGTACGACCTGCACCTGCTGCTCGCGCTGATCGCGCAGCAGGATGGTATCGTCGTCCCGCTGCTGCAGAAAACCGGCGTGAAGGTGCCCGATCTCCGGCAGCGCGCCGAGGCCGAGTCGGCGCGGTATCCGAAACAGAGTGACGCGCAGCCGCAGGTGTCTCGCGAGCTGAATCAGGTGTTCGATCGTGCAGACGCGGACGCGAAGGCGCTTGGTGACGACTACGTCAGCACCGAACACTTCCTGCTGGCGCTGGCGGATGTGAAGGGTACGGACAGCCGCGCACTGCTGCAGTCGATGGGTGCCACGCGCGAGTCGCTCGCCATTGCACTCAAGGCGGTCAGAGGGTCGCATACCGTGTCCGACCAGACTCCGGAAAATCGGTATCAGGCGCTCGCCAGGTACACGCGTGACCTGACCGAGAGTGCGCGCGAGGGCAAGCTCGATCCGGTCATCGGCCGTGACGATGAAATTCGTCGCGTCATCCAGGTGCTGTCGCGGCGCACCAAGAACAATCCGGTGCTCATCGGCGAACCGGGTGTCGGCAAGACGGCGATCGTCGAGGGTCTCGCGCAACGCATCATCAACGGCGACGTGCCGGAGGGGCTGCGTGGCAAGAAACTGCTCTCGCTCGATCTCGGTGCGCTGATTGCCGGCGCCAAGTTTCGTGGGGAATTCGAGGAACGCCTGAAGGCGGTGCTGAAGGAGATCGTCGACAGCGAAGGGGAGATCGTCGTGTTCATCGACGAGCTGCACACCCTCGTCGGCGCCGGCAAGGCGGAAGGCTCGATGGACGCCGGCAACATGCTCAAGCCGATGCTCGCGCGCGGTGAGTTGCACATGGTCGGCGCGACGACGCTCGACGAATACCGACTGCATCTCGAGAAGGACGCGGCGCTCGAACGTCGCTTCCAGCCCGTCTTCGTGGGTGAGCCGACCCTCGACGACACGATCGCGATCCTGCGCGGCCTCAAGGCGCGCTACGAGTCGCATCACGGTGTGCGCATCACCGACAGCGCGATCGTGGCGGCTGCCACGCTCTCCAATCGCTACATCGGTGATCGCTTCCTCCCCGACAAGGCCATCGACCTGCTCGACGAGGCAGCAAGCCGGCTGCGCATCGAGATCGATTCGCTGCCGCAGCCGATCGATGAAGTGGAGCGACGTGTGATGCAGTTCGAGATCGAGCGGCAGGCAATGCAGAAGGAAACCGATGCGGCTGCGCGTGAACGCCTCGTGGCGCTCGAGCGCGAGCTCGCCGAGCTCAAGACGCAAAGTGCGACCATGAAAGCGCAGTGGCAGCAGGAGAAGCAGGCGCTCGGCGATGTCGGGCGCATCAAGCAGGCCATCGATCAGGCGACGACCGACGCGGAAGCGGCGGCTCGCACCGGTGACCTGCAACTCGCCGCCGAGATCCGGTACGGTCGCATCCCGCAACTGCAGCGCGAGCTGGCCGAGGCGGAAGCGGTGGTGTCGGTCCGCGATGGTCGTCGTCGATTCCTCAAGGAGGAAGTCGGGGATGATGACATCGCCGACGTCGTTGCGAAGTGGACCGGCATCCCGGTGCAGCGCATGCTCGAGTCCGAGCGCGAGCGACTGACGAAGCTCGAGGACGAGCTGGCGCAGCGCGTCGTCGGCCAGCGCGATGCGGTGACAGCGGTCGCGAACGCCGTCCGTCGATCACGCGCTGGTTTGCAGGATCCGAACAAGCCGATCGGCAGCTTCCTGTTCCTCGGTCCGACCGGCGTGGGCAAGACGGAGACGGCGCGCGCCCTCGCTGATTTCCTGTTCGACGACGAACGCGCGATGGTGCGCCTCGACATGTCGGAGTACATGGAGAAACACGCCGTGGCGCGACTGATCGGCGCGCCGCCAGGGTATGTCGGGTATGACGAAGGCGGCCAGCTCACGGAAGCAGTGCGGCGGCGTCCATACTCGGTGCTGTTGTTCGACGAGATCGAGAAGGCGCATCCAGACGTGTTCAATGTGCTGCTGCAACTGCTCGATGATGGACGCCTGACGGACAGCCAGGGACGCACGGTGGACTTCCGGAACACGGTGGTCATCCTGACCAGCAACATCGGCAGTCAGGTGATCCTCGAGCGGTACGCGGAAGACTGGGCGCTGGTGGAAACGCAGGTGCTGGCCATGCTGCGTCAGCAGTTCCGGCCGGAATTTCTCAACCGTATCGACGACGTCGTGGTGTTCCGTCCACTTGGCGAGGAGCAGATCGCGCAGATCGTGGACCTGCAGTTGGCGAAGCTCGACACGATGCTCGGTGCGCGGAAACTCAGCATCACGCTCACCCCGGAAGCGAAGAAGTTGCTGGTCGGGGAGGGGTACGACTCTGCATTCGGCGCGCGGCCCTTGAAGCGCACGATTCAGCGGATGGTGCAGAATCCGCTCGCGCTGGCGCTGCTCGATGGCACACTGCACGATGGCGACGTGGTGGTGGCGTCGCCGGGCGAGGGCAGCACGCTCGTGTTCACTCGGCAGGTAGCCGACGAGCCGGTGCAGGAAGGGGCACCGGCGTGACCGTGTTCGCGCGTCCGGAAGACGAACGCTGGATGCGCGAGGCGCTCGTGCAGGCCGAACAGGCTGGCGCGCATGGTGAGGTGCCCGTCGGCGCGTGCGTGGTGCGAGACGGAATCGTGGTTGCCGTCGCGGCGAACGCCATGCGCATTGACGACGATTCGACACAACACGCGGAGCTGCGTGCGATCCGTGCGGCCATGCGCGCCGTCGGCAGCGATCGACTCGTCGACTGCACGTTGTACGTCACGCTCGAGCCGTGCGCGATGTGTGCCGGCGCGATCGTGCTCAGCCGAATGCAGCGTGTCGTGTTCGGCGCCTGGGATGCGAAGGCGGGAATGGCCGGTTCGGTGAGCGACCTGTTGCGCCATCCGCAGCTGAATCATCGGCCCGAAGTGGCAGGCGGGGTGCTCGCGTCCGACGCCAGCTCAATGCTCTCGCACTTTTTTTCCGCTCGCCGAGCGGCGACCGCGGCAGCCCGATCCGTTGACCCATCGACCTCGGGTACCTAAATTCAAGGGCTGGACATGTTTGCAGCGCGTGATGTCGATGGACAGGTGTCCGAGCGGTTGAAGGAACCGGTCTCGAAAACCGGCGTGCCGGAAACGGTACCGTGGGTTCGAATCCCACCCTGTCCGTACGATCGTTGGACCTGCTCGACACGACGGGCCGTTCCGCTTCGCGGGACTGCCCGTCGTGTCATTGAGGCCCGGGCTTCGAGCGCCGGGCGTCATATCTGCGGTGTCGCAGCGTGGAGCCCGCGTGTGGGGCTGGCGATAGCGCCGACGGCGGTCGTCCGACGTTGCAGCGTGTCGTCAGCGTCCCTGGACGATGGCCGTATGCGCTGCACCCGCCGATGCCATGCGCCTAAACTTCAGTGTCTTTTGTCGTGACGACTTTGCGGCAGGAATCGTCTACGGCAAAACACATCTCCTTCCTGCGCCCGGAGCGCCGTGTGCTTCGTCGAGTCGTCTCCTCTGTTGTCGTGCTCTCCTCCGGCGTGTGATGTGGTGACGCCGGACTGATCGAAACGGCACCGACCCCGGAGCGGCCCACGCCCTCGCTCGCGGCGAGCACGTTCACGATCACGCCTGACAGCCTGCGCGTCGGCAGCGCGACGAGCATCGTCGTCGTGCCGCGGACGAGCGCGGGCGTGCGATTGGGCCCGGGCGTCGAAGTCAGGGTGCGGCTCACGGGCGGAATGGTCTCGGACTCCTCATCGCTTCTCGAGTACCTCGCGGCGGACTCATCGTATCGCGCGACGTACACACCCAGCGGGGCCGGGGCAACCCCAGTCGTGCTTTCGGCCGCGATTGGTGGTGCGAGTCTCCCTGTCACCAGGACGCTGATCGTCACGCCCGCCCCGGTCGTCCCCGTGCCGACGCCGACACCGACGCCGACGCCGACCCCGACGCCGACCCCGACGCCGACCCCGACACCGACACCGACACCGACACCGACACCGACCCCGACGCAGACATGGACATTCTGCGCGCGGATCAACGGATCGTGGTGCGAGTTTGCGGGTTTACGAGACATCCGGCTCGTCGCGACCAACGGAAGCTCCGTGACGCAGACCATGTTCCGATGGGGCGTCTGCGATCGCGCGAGGTTCACGGCGCAATTGCCGGCGGGCGCCGTCGCCGATCACTGCGACTATGGTGACCGCAAGACGGAGGTGGTGCAGAATCCCAATCCTGGCATGGCGGGACTTCCCGCCTCAATCACGGTCCCACTTGGGGATGTCGGTGTCAGCGGTGCGATGACGGCGCCCACGGGAATTCCTCCGGCGTACATCGCGCCGGAAGGCGTCTTCCGGACGGAATGTTTCTTCGCCAAGATGGCGGCCTTCGATCCGATAGTCTTTCCGGGACAGGCGCTTGCGGGACATCTCCATGCCTTTTTCGGCAACACCGCCATGAATGGCTCGTCGACTCCGCAGTCCATCGCGACGACGGGCAACAGCACCTGCCTCGGTGGCACGCTCAATCGGACCGCGTACTGGTTTCCCGCGGTCTTCGACGCGGTGACCGGCGAGGTGCAGACGCCGTTTTAGGGGCAGTTCTACTACAAGAATGGAATTCTGGACCCGAGGACGCTTCAGCCGATCCCTGCCGGCCTGCGGATGATTGCTGGCAACAAGAACGCGACAGGCACGCAGACCAATGTGCAGTGGCAATGCCAGAATGTCTGGAACAATCAGTCGGCCATCGACGGCATGATCCCCAACTGTGCCGTCGGCGATTTTGTAGTGCTGATCATCTACTTTCCCGAGTGCTGGGATGGCGTGAACCTCGACTCGCCGGATCATCAGTCGCATATGGCGTTCGCGATCTACCGAAACTCGCCGGGGCAGGTGTCCTCATGCCCGACGACGCATCCGGTGCCGATCCCGCGCATCACGGAGATCGTACGTTACGCGGTGGGAGCACGCTCCAATCCAGTGAACTGGCGCTTGAGCAGCGATATGTACTCCGGATCGATGCGGGTTGGCCTGTCCGCCCACGCCGACTGGATGGATGGGTGGAATCGAGACGCGATGATCAGCATCGTGCGCAACTGCATCAATGCGCAGCGAGACTGCGGTGTCGGGTCGCTGGGTGACGGACGCGATCTCGTGTATCGCTCGCCCTGAGTTCGCGATCGACGCCTGCGGGCAGCGGCAATGAACGGTGACATGCTCGCGTAGCGCACATCGGCAGCGTCCCGCCCCTCACCTTTTTGCCGAGGCCTACGTCAACCGACCTGTCTCACTTTTAGCTGTGTGCTTGACGGGAAGCTTACGCGCCGAGTTTCGCGTGGCCGGTGGTGAAATTTTTGACGCGCGACGCCGGCGCCCAGCCGTCTTCGCTGTTCGCGAACGCGCTGCGCCAGCCGTATTGCGCGCACCTTTCGACATGCTCGATGCCGAGGATGACCTCCAACTCCGCGTGCGAGTCGGTCAGGACCCTGTAATCCCGCACATCAACGTTCGTACTTGACCGTCCGCGCGGGAGCAGTGTCGCGTTGCCTGCTGCAGAGCCTCGGAATACAATCAGACAGCCAAGGTGCGCTGCCGTTCAGGCGTGCAGGTCATCCTTCGTCTGAGAATTCTCCGACGGCCCGGCCGCTAATTATCGCCGAGGAACTGCACGTGAATGCAACGGGCTGGCTTGCGGCAACTGCCGCGCACCCAATTCCGGCGTCGTCATCAAATCCATCTGTCGCTGAAGCCATCTTTTCCCCACGCGTCTCATGCGCTTGTCCTCCTCACGTGCGCGCCTCTTGCGCTCCGCGCTCCTGGTAACAGCCCTCCTCGCACCTGGCCTCACGCGAGCGCAGACGCAGCACGTGACCCAGGCAGACTACGACCGGGCGAAAGGCCTGCAGCGCGGCAACACGCTGATCAGGAACGGGTTCGTGTCACCGCACTGGATCGGCAGCACCGATGAGTTCTGGTATCGGCACGACCTTCCACAAGGGCACGACTATGCGATCGTCAATGCCGCCACGGGGCGCAAGCGACCGGCGTTCGATCATGAAGTCATGGCGAGAGCGCTCGCGCAGTCCAGCAGAACAACACTGCAACCGACGGATCTTCCAATCACGAACCTGATGTTCGCGGACGGCGGTGGCAGCATTCGTATCTCCATTCCGGCGCCGCCGTCTGCCGGCGTGGCGCTCACGCGGAACGGGCGGTTTTTCACCGGCGTGGATCAACAGTACGACTGCCGCCTCGGGTCGGTTGCCCTGTGCACACCCGTGACTATGACCGAGGAGCTGGAAGGGGTGATCGTCTCGCCCGATGGTCGCAAGGGTGTGTTCACGAAGGATGGAAATCTCTGGCTTCGTGAGATGCAGACGGGTCAGGAGCGGCAGCTGACGAAGGACGGCGAAGGACCGAACTATGGGTACGGGATCTATCCGGGCGGATGGAAGGCGGCATCGATTCCGCGAGAGCGTCAGGTCGCCGAGGGCCACCGATTGCCTCCGCTCGAGACATCATGGTCGCCCGATTCACGCACCATCCTGGTGCCGCGCGTCGATCAGCGGCACGTGGCTGATTACCCGTACGTCGAAACAGTGCCGGGCGACGGCAGCTTCCGGCCGAAGCTGCACATGGTTCGCATCGCGTTGACCGGGGAGAAGCCGGCGACGGCGGAATGGGTCGCAATCGACGCCGCCACGGGAAAGGCGACGACGCTCGCATTTCCGTACGACAAGCTCCTCGTGTTGCAGCAGGATATGCTGGCCACGCGCAAGACCTGGTGGGGTCCGGACAACACGCATCTCTACGCGGTCTCGTTCGGCGACAACATGGAATCGGCCTGGTTCTTCGACGCCGACATCACGACCGGCCGGGTGCGCACGGTTATCGAGGAGCGCGCGAAAGACTACGGCTCGCTGCGTGCGGACCTGAACAGCACGTCCTACAATCCGCCGAACGTGCAGGTGGCGGCCGGCGGCAAGCAGGTGATCTGGTGGTCGCAACGCGACGGCTGGGGACACCTGTACCTGTACGATGGCGAGACCGGTCGGCTCAGGAACCAGATCACGAAGGGGAACTGGCTGGTTCGTGACGTCGTGTCGGTGGATGACGCGAAGCATCAGATCTTCTTCACGGGAGCGGGACGCGAAGGGGGCGATGCGTACTTCCGCTATCTCTATCGCGTGAATTTCGACGGCACCGGGCTCACGCTCCTGTCACCCGAGAAAGCCGATCACGCGATCTCGAGCCCGTACAATGACGTGCTTTCGATCGATGGCGCGGAGGGCTACAGCGTCGTGTCGCCGAGCGGCAAATATGTCGTATACAACTACTCGACCGTGACGGAGCCGACGCAGACGGCGGTGCGGACCGTGAACGGCAAGCTGGTGGCGATCGTCGAGAAGGCGGATGCGAGCGCGCTGTTCGCCGCCGGCTATCGGGTGCCCGAGCCCTTCGTGACGAAAAGTGCCGATGGCACGGAGGACATCTACGGCGTGCTCTATCGACCGACCGTGTTCGATTCGACGCGCCGATATGCGGTGGTCGATGCGCAGTACGCGAGCCCGCTGACCGCCGTGGTTCCCCACAGCTTTCCCCAGGGCGTGACAACGCAAGGCGCTGCAGCCTTCGCCGCGCTGGGTTTCGTCAGCGTGATCATCGACGGCAAGGGCACGACGTACCGGTCGCGCGCCTTCACGCAGAGCATCTTCGGCCACCTGAACGTGAACGGCCTCGATGATCACGTCGCCGCGATCAAGGCACTCGCGCGACGATACGCATTCATCGACACGACGCGTGTCGGCCTCACCGGCGGCTCATACGGTGGATGGAGTACATGGCGCGGCGTGCTGGAGTTTCCCGACTTCTACAAGGTGGGCGTCGCGACGGTGCCGCCTGGCGCGCTGCAGGGCTTCATGAACGATTATCACTTCACCGCTGAGCACGGCCGACCCGTCTACAGCGACGGCAGTGATCTGCGGCCGACGCCGAGCGAGGTGGCGACGAACTGGAACGTGCTCGATAGCCGGCAACAGGCAGAGCGACTCAAGGGGCACCTGCTCGTCATCCTGAACGAGCTCGATGAAAACGTGCCGACAGGCTCGGTGTTCCAAGTCATGGATGCGCTGATGAAAGCGGACAAGGACGTCGACCTGATCTACCTGCCGAACACGCCGCACAGCGCGGGTGCCTTCGCTCCGTACGTGACGCGTCGGCGCTGGGATTACTTCGTACGATATCTGATGGGAGCGACGCCCCCATGATGGTTGGGCGCGGCGTGCTGCGCGGACATCCGCCAGGACTGCTCACGTGCGCGGCGACCGAGATGTGGGAACGCTTCAGTTTCTACGGCATGCGCGCCCTGCTCGTCTTCTACCTGACGCGGCACTTCCGCTTCACCGACGAGGAAAGCTTCGGGATCTACGGCGCGTACACGGCACTCGTGTACATGTCGACGATCATCGGCGGCGCCGTGGCCGATCGCTGGCTCGGCGCGCGGCGCGCCGTGTTGCTCGGCGGCGTGCTGCTCGTGGTCGGACACCTTGGCCTTGCGGTCGAAGGGCCTGCGGCAATCGAGCGGGTTGCCGCGGATGGCGCGCGCATCATCGAGCGGAGCGCGGTGCACCTCGACGGCTTCCTGTTGTCGCTCGCGTTCATCGTCGTCGGCGTCGGCTTCCTCAAGACGAACGCAACGGCGCTGGTCGGCGCGCTCTACGAACGGGACGACGCGCGGCGCGACGCCGGCTTCACGACCTATTACATGTTGTACAACCTGGGCGGCGCGGCGGCCCCCCTGGTCTGCGGCTGGCTGGGCGAGCGGTTCGGCTGGAGCTACGGGTTCGGCGCGGCGG
>JACMLX010000207.1 GCA_014379355.1 Gemmatimonadaceae bacterium | reverse complement strand
CTCACGAACGCAGCGGCGCGCGTCCCGGACTTCCGGGGCCGCGCGCCGCTTTTATGTGTGTGCTTGGGATCGTTACCGCGGTTGCGTCACGGCATGCGCGCCACTTGCCCGCGTACTTCACCGGCACCAAAGCTCGACGAGTGCACGTCGACGTACAGGCGACCGGCACGCATCAGCGCCTTCACCGAGTCCATCGCAAGGCGCGGTGTGCCGCGCACCCATCCCGGCGAGATGTCGCCGAGGCTGATCACGCCATCGAGTGTCACACTGGGCGCCTGCGCGGCGTTGCCGTTCACCGGCAGCAGCCACACCAGCGTTGCGCCGTTCGCGCCGGCGGCGGCGTTGTGCACATGCGCCTGGGTGATGCCGGTCATGTTCACGACGGACAGTGAAAAATTCAGGGTCGAGTCACGTGCTTCAAATGTGATCGTGCCTGTGCTGGTCGATGCCGTGGCCGGAACGACGCTCGACCCGGCCAGCGTGGCGGTGAAGCGTTCCGCGGCGGGGCCGGTGGTATCGTCGCCGGCACTGCCACCGCAGCCGGCCAGAGAGAGCAGGGCAAGTGCCGGCAATGTGGATCGCGTACGGAGCATGGGTCTCCTTCCTTCGTCGGAATGGCTGACACAGTGACGGACATCGTGCGAGGGATCGCGCGCGTCACGGTCCGTGAATCGGCAGAACGCAGCGCGCAGACGTGACGCGCTATCACTCTGAAACGAGCGACATCGACCAAGGTCACAGACGACGCCGTTCTCAGGCATGGACGTGCACACTCCGTGCCCTCGATGATGACCGGCGCGACGCATTCCGCCCCGACTCGACCATCTTTCTGCCGACGCGCCGGCTCACCGTTGCGTCTCCGTCTTTTCGCCCACACCACGTTCGCCCGATGACGCCTGCTCCCGACAAGTCGAACCCGATGCACGGCGTCACGCTCGAACGCATCCTCACCGATCTCGTGGCGCACTACGGCTGGAACGCGATGGGACAGAAGATCGACATCCGCTGCTTCACCAGCGATCCGAGCATCGCCTCCAGTCTCAAGTTCCTGCGACGCACGCCGTGGGCGCGGCAGAAAGTCGAGAAGATGTACCACGATCTGCTGCGCGTCCGCGCGCGTCAGCTCCCGACGGCCGACGCCAGCGATACCTGACGTGGGCGTGCGTCGTCCTGAAGAGTGGTGCCGCTGCGCACCGACTCTTCACTCTTCGCACCTGCACTGCGTGGCGCGCTCATTCCAGCTCCCCCCGATCGTCGTCGGCGTCTCGTGTGTGCTGCTCGCCGCGCGCGTCGCGCCGGCACAGCCCATCCTGCGATGGACGGACCTGAACGCAACGCAGATCGCCGCGCTCGATCGCGCGCATACTGCGCTCATCATCCCGGCCGGGATCGTGGAAGAACATGGTGCGCTGCTGCCGAGCGGCGCGGAACTGTTCCACAATGAACGCGTCGCGAGTGATCTCGCGGCGGACATTGCGGCGCGACCCGGATGGACCGTGGTGATGCTCCCGACGGTGCCGCTCGGCAGCGGCGCGTTCGATCGGCGCGCGGGTCGCACCGGATTCCCCGGCACGTTGTCGGTGCGTGCCTCGACGATCCAGGCGGTCTTCACGGACCTCGCCGACGATGTCGGCCAGCAGGGTTTCCGTTTCGTGTTCGTGATCAACGGCCATGCCGACGCGAATCACGATCGTGCGCTCGACCTGGCCGGCGATGTGTTCGCGGCGTCATATCGCGGATTCATGGTCCATTTGCTCGGTCGACGCGGATGTCAGGCGGACGGCCTCGAGCCACCACCGATCACGATGCTCAGCGCCACGGCGATGACGGCCGACGCTGACTCGCCGCATGGCGGTGCCATGGAAACCGCACGTCTCTGGTTCTCTCGACCCGAGTTGGTCGATTCCACTGCGGTGCGCAACGCGACCGACGTCACCGCGAATGGTGCCGCCGAATGGGCGCGTGTGGCGCAGCGTGCGGACTGGCCCGGCTACGTGGGAGCACCGCGCTTCGCGACGCTCGAGTTGGGTGAGTGGATGTACCGGACGCAGCGACGCAACTGCACCGACCTGGCACTCCGCCTGCTCGAGGGACTGGATGAACGCACCGTCCTGCGCTTCAGCGATCAGATGCGTGCCCATCCCGATGTGCGCGCACGTCTCGAGGCGCAGGATCGGGCGGAATTCGATGAAGGACTGCGCCAGAAGCGCGCGCTCGGCCGGTTGCCCGGCCGCCCGTAGTCGCACACGCCGGCGCGAGGCAGCGGCCTGCGGGGGTTGGCGACCGCGTATCTTGATGGTTCGACGCGTTCCGCTTGCGGTGCGCCCAGCAGCCGCGTGTCCACCCGGCCGCATCACCGAAGCGGAGGATACGCGGTTGGCGAAGAAGCCGAATTACGATTTTGAGAAGCGCCGGAAAGAACTCGAGCGCAAGCAGAAGAAGGACGCCAAGCGCGACGAGCGCCTGCAGCGACGCCGGAACGGTGGCGGCGACGAGGGCGACGGGACAGACACCGATGCCGTCGAGGGTGACGCCACGGATGCGCCGTCCGAACCGGAAACGCCGACCCCCTGACGACGGCGGTGAGTCTCCGCCGGTGACCGCAACCTCGTGCGACGTGCCCGGTTCGAACCGTTCCGGACGTCCGCCGGGTCCGTTCTTCCTCGTTGATTGACCGACCATGACATCCCGATCGCGACCGCCTGTCCAGCATGTGGCAGTTCTCTGCTTCGTCGCGTTGTATGCCGCCGCGCCGATGCCGGCGCAGCGCCCGGCGACGCGCGCCGGTGTCGCCCCCGTCTACTATCCGGAGGCGGGGGCGGCCTGGGAACATCGTTCGGCGGCGCAGGTCGGACTGGATTCCACCCGCCTCGCTGCCGCGGTGGCCTTCGCAATCAGCAGCGAAGTGAAGAATCCGCGCAGCATGGAGGAGAATCACTATCGCACGTTCGGTCGCGAACCGTACGGCGGTGCTGTCGGTCCCTTCAAGGATCGCGGTGACGCAACCGGCGTGATTCTGCGCCACGGCTACATCGTGGCCGAGTGGGGCGATCCGGATCGCGTCGATATGACGCATAGTGTCACGAAAAGCATCCTGTCGTCGGTCGTCGGCCTGGCGTACGACCGGCGCATGATCCGCAGTCTCGAAGACAAGGTGTATCCGTACGTCGGCCCGATTCCGACATTGCCGGGCGCACCCGGAACGACGGCAGTGACGCTCATCGACCTGTTCGCCACGCCGCACAATCGCGAAATCACCTGGGATCACATGCTGCGCCAGGTCAGCGACTGGGAAGGCACGTTGTGGGGCAAGCCGGAATGGGCCGACCGCCCGACCGGTGACGCCGCGCAGTGGCGCACCCGCGCACGTGTCACACCCGGCAGCGTGTACGAGTACAACGACGTGCGCGTCAATGCGCTGGCACTGGCGGCGCTCCAGGTCTGGCGACGCCCGCTGCCGTCAGTGCTGCGCGAATTCATCATGGAGCCCATCGGAGCGTCGAGCACGTGGCAATGGCTCGGCTACGAATCGTCGTGGGTCGTGATGGATGGTCAGGCCGTGCAGTCCGTGTCGGGTGGTGGACACTGGGGCGGCGGCCTGTTCATCAATGCACACGACATGGCGCGCTTCGGCTACCTGACGCTGCGACGTGGCAAGTGGAAGGAGAAGCAGATTCTTTCCGAGGACTGGGTGACCAGGGCGCTCACGCCGACGCCCGCGCAACCGACGTACGGGTTCATGAACTGGTTTCTCAACACGGATCGCAAATTTGTGCCGTCCGCGCCCGCCTCGGTGTTCGTGCACGTCGGCAACGGCACGAACGTCGTGATCGTCGATCCGGATCACGATATCGTGGCCGTCGTCCGGTGGATCGAGAACGGTGCACTGGACGGATTCGTGCAGCGACTATTCGCCGCATTGCCGGCGAAATGACGACGCACAGCACGGTCGAGCGACGCGTTCGCGCCATCTTCGACGATCAGCCGTTCATGACCATCCTCGGCGCGACACTCGAGCGCGTCGTGCCGGGCGAAGTGGAGATCCGGCTGCCGTGTCGCGCGGAGCTCACGCAGCATACCGGTGTGATGCACGCCGGTGTCGTCACGTCGATCGTCGACACCGCCTGTGGCGCCGCCGCCGCGACCGTGATGGAAACGGAGCGCGACGTCGTCAGCGTCGAATTCAAGATCAACTTGCTCGCCCCCGCGGTCGGTGACTATCTGCGAGCCGTCGGTCGTGTGGTGCGCGCCGGACGCACGCTCACGGTGTGCAGCGGAGAAGTGTGGGCCGTGAGCGGAGACGAAGCGCGCGTGGTTGCGCTGATGCAGGCCACGATGATGGCGGTCGCGCGTGTGCAGGGCTGAAAAACTAGCGCAGTCTAAGAGCGGCTCTCGACACGTGGCTGAGTTGTGACGCCTCGTGTTTCACGCTTGCCTCGAAACACCTGTCGGCATTAATCTACGATCGTGAACCAGTCCCAGCAGCAGTACGGATCGATCGATTTTTCGTACGATGAACCAGCGCACCGGCGAGTCGTGACGTTTCGTGGTCCGATCAACGATCGTGAGTTGCTCGAAGCGTATGGGCTGCTGCTCGGTGACCCCGACTACGACGCATCGATGGATGATTTCATCGATTTGCGCGGTGTGACGCACATGGGCGTCACGAGTTCAGGCTTGCATCGACTCATCACGATGTTCGAGGATCGTGAGTCGCCGGGCTTTGTCACACGATCGGCGATTCTCGCGCCGACGGATGTGCTGTACGGCGTGTCGCGGATGTTCCAGACGATGCGTGGTGACGAACATCCGGACGAACTGGAGATCTTCCGATCACTCGACGAGCTGCTCTGCTGGCTCGATCGTCGTGACGTGGCCACCATCACGCGCTGACGCCGTCGCTCGGTCCGTCGCGGTGCTGTCGTCGAAAATGCCGGACCGCGAGATACAGTGACACCGCCTGCAGGACCGCGCAGAAGTAGAACGGCGCACCGATGCGCCAGTCGCCCTTGGGCAGATGTGACACGATGCCGAGCAATGGCGCCCCGAACATCGGCGCGACCACCGCCATCAGGCTGCCGAGTGATGCAACGGCGCCAAGGGTGCGTCCCTGCGTGCTGGCATCCGCAGCGCTCGAGATGAGGCTCTGGATCGACGCCCCGGTGGTGAATCCGAGCACGTTCACGAAGATCACGGCGTACATCATCCACCCGTGCGTCGCCACGCCGTACATCAGGTTCGCGAGTGTGGCGGAGATTAGGCCCCACACGACAAGTTTCTGAGCCGTGAAGCGCTTCAGCAGTGGACCGAGCAGGAATCCCTGCACGATGACCGACACTACGCCGACCGCCGCCAGCGACCAGCCGTTCTGCAGCGGACCCCAGCCGAACTTGAACGTCGTGTACAGCACCCACGACGAAAACAGGATGTACTGCGCGAGGACACTGAACGCGACGACGGCGACCAGCGGCCCGACCTCGCCCAGCTTCGTCAGCTGCGCCAGTGACGCGAACGGGCTCGTGTTGCGCCAGTGGAACTCGCGACGATTGTCGTGCGTCAGCGACTCGGGCAGCACGAAGTAGCCGTACAGGAGATTGAGCAGCGACAGGCTGCCGGCCACGAAGAACGGCAGCCGCAGGTCGATCGCACCGAGCAGGCCGCCGACCACCGGTCCGACGATGAAGCCGACGCCGAACATCGCGCCCAGCATGCCGAAACGTTTCGCACGGAGTTCCGGCGGCGTGATGTCGGCCACGTACGCATTGCAGACAGCGGCGTTGGCCTGCATCAGGCCACCGACCAGGCGCGCCACGATCAGCATCCAGATCGCGGTCGCGAGTGCCGTCGCGAAGAACGTGACGGCCAGGCCGCAGAAGCCAAGCAACAGCACCGGGCGACGCCCGTACTTGTCGGACAGCGCGCCCAGCACCGGCGACCCGAAGAAGTTCGCGAAGCCGAATGCCGTGCTGACGGCGCCATACCACCACGCCTGATCGGTCTGCGAGTGCGTGAAACTGCCGACGATCGACGGCAGCACCGGCACGATCAGCCCGATCGCGGCCATGTCGATCAAGACCGTCAGCATGATGAACGGCATCGCGGCCTTGCGATCACCGCCGGTGGTGCCCCGGTCGGCTGCAGCGCCGGTCGGCGAGGTGGCGTCGGTCAGGGGGTCGCTCCGCAGGCGGTGGTCACAGGCATCGCGGAGGGTAGCGACCCCCGGCGGGAAACCCTAGGGAAGCTCCGCATCCCGATTGTGCAGAGGGTGCCTCGCGCGGCGCACTGTGATGATGGAAACCGCTCGCCGTGCTCCGCCGAGGCATGTGGACCTCCGCCGCGCCCGAACGCATTATCACCGCGCGCCGTACTTGGCCGGACCCGTCCGCCCGTCCGTCAACTTCCGACACCTCTCCGATGCTTCGTCGCTCGTTCGTCACTGCCGTCGTGATCGGCCTCGCGGCCGTTCCCGCGTCCGCGCAGGAAACACTGCTGCTGCGCCAGCCCAGCATCAGCGAGCGCCACATCGCGTTCGCCTATGCCAGCAACATCTGGATCGTCGATCGGAGCGGCGGACAGGCGCGTCGTCTCACGTCGTTCCAAGGCAACACGGCGCAGCCGAAACTGTCACCGGATGGCCGCACCGTCGCCTTCACCGGCACGTACGCGGGCAACGCCGACGTGTATACCGTGCCGATCGAAGGTGGCGAACCCACGCGCCTGACATGGCATCCGGGTGCCGACGCCGTCACCGGCTGGACGCCCGACGGGAAGCGCGTCGTATTCGGCAGCACTCGGCAGTCGAGCGCTCCGTCACCGACGCAGCGGTTCTGGACCGTGAGCACGGACGGTGGCGTCGAGGAGCCGATGCCGATGCCGCGCGCCTTTCAGGGGCACATCAATGCGGCCGGCACCCACATCGCGTATCGCATGGCCAGCTCGTGGGATGACGAGCGTCGCAACTATCGTGGCGGTCAGAACAAGCCGATCTGGGTCCTCGACCTGAAGTCGTTTGCGCTCGACACGATTCCGCGCCCGATCAACTCGAAGGAACTCGATCCCGCGTGGGTCGGCGACGATGTGTTCTTCATCTCGGATCGCGATGGTGTGCAGAACGTCTACCGGTATGACGGGCGCTCGAAGGCCGTCACGCAGCAGACGAAATTCACGGACTTCGACGTCAAGACGCTCGATGCCGGCGCCGGCGTCGTGGTCTTCGAACAGGCGGGCCGGTTGCACGTCCTCGATCCGCGCACGGGCAAGGCGACGCCGGTGTCGATTCAGGTCAAGGGTGACTTCCCGTGGATGATGCCGCAGTGGAAGGACGTCTCCACGCGCATCTCAGCGCTCGCGTTGTCACCGACCGGCAAGCGTGCGCTGGTCGAGGCGCGCGGCGAGATCTTCACGATCCCCGCCGAAAAGGGAGACGTGCGCAATCTCACGCACTCGAGTGGCAGCGCGGAGCGCGCGCCGGCCTGGTCGCCTGACGGCCGCTCGGTGAGCTGGTTCAGCGATGCGTCGGGCGAATACAAGCTGATGATCGCGCCGCAGGACGGGCAGGGTGAACCGCGCGCGATTGCGCTGCCGGGCATGAGCTTCGCCTACACGCCGTCGTGGTCTCCCGATTCGAGGAAGATGCTGTTCACCGATGTCGCGCTCAAGTTGTGGGTGGTGGACGTCACCACTGGCGCCGTGAAAAAATATGACGGCGACATGTTCATGGTGCCGGCCCGGTCGATGGAGCCGGTGTGGAGTCCGGATTCGAAGTGGATCGCGTTCGCGCGTCGCCTGCCGAGTTACTACCACGTGATCATGGTGCTCAACACCGAGACCGGTGAGGCGAAGCAGATCACCGATGGTCTCGCCGATGCGACGTCACCGGCGTGGGATGCGAGTGGCAAGTATCTGTGGTTCCTCGCCAGCACTGACTTTGCCTTGCGCTCGCAGTGGCTCGACATGACATCGTACGAGCGCCCGCGCACGAACGCGCTGTACGTGGCGGTGCTGAAGACAGGTGAACCGACCCCGTTCACACCGGAGAGCGATGATGAGCCGGCCGTCGCGCCGGCACCGGTGCCCGCGGTATTCCCGGCAGGCAGTCCCACGGCCGCGCCGCCGGTGCCTGCCACCAGCGCTGCTGCGACGCGCGCGCCCGTCGTCACGATCGACTTCGAGAACATCGGGCGCCGTATCATCGCCGTGCCGAACGTCGCCTCGCGCGACTATGCCCTGGTGAAGAGTGGTGCGGCCGGCACGGTCTTCTTCTGGGAGAATGTCGACGCCACCGGACCGGTCGAGCAGACGACGCCCGGTGGACCGGTGTATCGCTACACGCTCAAGGATCGTAAGGCGATTCCGTTCGCGAGCGGAGTGGCCGCGTACACCGTCAGTGCCGATGGACGGAAGCTGCTCTACCGCACCGGCGGTGCGCAGGGTGCGCTGTTCCTCGTCGATGCCACGACGCCGGCGGCGCCAGCGGTCGGTACGGGTCGCCTCGCCGCCACGCTGCGCATGTGGTGGGAGCCGAAGCTCGAATTCGCGCAGATCTTCGAGGAAGCGCGCCGCAAGGTGCGCGACTACTTCTACGTACCGAACCTGCACGGCACCGACTGGCCGAAAGTCGTGGCCATGTATCGTCAGTTCGTGCCGTTCGTCGCCTCGCGCGCCGACCTGAACTACCTGCTGGATGTGATGGGGAGCGAACTCGCGGTCGGTCACTCGTACGTCAACGGCGGTGACTTCCCGGAGACGCCGCCCGCCAACGGTGGATTGCTCGGCGCCGACATGATCGTGAACAACGGGCGGTATCAGTTCACGCGCATCTACGATGCGGAAAGCTGGAACCCGGACCTGCGTGCACCGCTGGCGGCACCGGGGATCGATGTGAAACCGGGTGAGTACCTGCTGGCGATCAACGGGCAGGACGTGCGCGGTACGGACAACGTCTTCCGGTTCCTGGATGGGACGGCCAATCGGCAGGTCGTGATCACCGTCAACTCGCGCGCCACGATGGAGGGTGCACGCCGATACACCGTGGTGCCGGTCGCGAACGATCAGGGCCTGCGCACGCGTGCATGGGTGGAAGGGAATCGTCGCCTCGTCGATTCACTGTCCGGCGGCAAGCTCGCCTACGTGCACCTGCCGAACACCGGACAGGGTGGCTACACACAGTTCAATCGCTACTACTTCGCGCAGCAGAACAAGCAGGGTGCGGTGATCGATGAGCGGTACAACGGTGGTGGTTCTGCGGCCGACTACATCATCGAGCTGCTCAGCCGCGACTTCGATGGCTACTTCAACAATCCCGTCGGCGACCGCACGCCGTTCGCCAGCCCGTCAGCTGGCATCTGGGGTCCGAAAGTGATGATCATCAACGAAATGGCTGGCTCGGGCGGCGACCTGATGCCCTACATGTTCCATCGCCGAAAGATCGGCACCCTCGTCGGTGCGCGGACATGGGGCGGTCTCGTCGCCACGTCCGATCAGGCGCCATTCGTCGATGGCGGCGGCCTCGTCGCGCCGCGACTCGGCTTCTTCGATCGCGATGGGAAGTGGGCAGTCGAGAATGAAGGTGTCGCGCCCGACATCGCCGTCGAGAATTTCCCCCGCGATGTCATTGCCGGCCACGACAGCCAGCTCGAACGCGCGGTGCAGGAAGCGTTGCGCCTGCTGGCCGCGAACCCGGTTCGCCTGATGAAGGAGCCGCCGGGCGCGACGTGGGGCAAGCGCCCGCAGTAGCGCTTGCGGCCGGACATGTTCATCGCGACGGCGTGGTTCCGAATCGGAGCCGCGCCGTCGCGTTGTGTGCCTGCTGCGACGTCGCGCTAGCTGCGTTGGTAGTGCAGCTGCACCAGCCCTGTCGGAAAACTTTCTGCGTGCAGGAGTGTCCAGTGCGTGGATGGCACGCCGCGCGCAAACAGCGGGCGACCCGTGCCCAGCAGGATCGGGACGATTGAAAGGGTCATGTCATCCACGAGGCTTTCGTCGAGTCCCTGGCGGATCGTGGCGCCGCCATCGAGGTAGACGCGCGCCACACCTTCCTCGCCCAGCTGCTGCATCAATGGCGCGAGCGCACCGGCGTACGTCGACTCACCGAATGCCGGTGTGAACGCTCGGTTCGTCAGCACCACCACGTGTTTCCCGGTGAACGGCCAGGTGTCGAACGTCCGCACCGCATCGTACGTCTCGCGCCCGAGCACGACTGCGTCGATGGATTCCATGAACGCCGCGTAGCCGTAGTCACCACCGCCGGCGTCCTGCACATCCGCCAGCCAGTCCAGCGCGCCATCATCACGCGCGATGTAGTTGTCGAGACTGACCGCGATGTAGACCGAGACGCGTGGCGTCACTCTGAACTCCCGTCAATCGTTCAAAACTGCAGTGTGGCGAAAGGACGGAGAGCCCGGCGAGTGTGTCGCGTCCGACGTTCCTCCCTTCGCGCGTCATCGTTGAACTGCTTTGGGTGAGGAGCGCACGGAGCGCACTGAGTGCGTCGCGTGCAGCGATCACGGCTTCGCGCACCTGCGGCAATTTCTTGTTGAACTGCAGTGCCAAAAAAGTCAGCGATGTCGCGCGCCACACCGTGTCGCTGCAACGCGCACCCTCCGTGCGCTCCGTGCGCTCCACCGCCAAGAAAGTCAGCGCTGCCGCTAAGAAAACGGAGCGTTGCAACCCCAGCACTCCCCGATCTCCCCGTCCTCCACATCCAAAAGCTCGTGAGCCCGCGAAAGAAAAGCGTCAGGAAATGCTGCGCAGCACCCGACGCACCTTCTCGATGATCTCCGACACCTGTGACTCGCTCACGATCAGCGGCGGTGAGAGCGCGATGATCTCGCCGGTGATACGCACCAGCAGGTCCTCGTCCCAGAAGCACGCGTTCATCGCGTCCATCGCGCGTGCGCCGACGGCACCGTCACGTGTCGCCATCTCGATCGCACCGACGATGCCGATGTTGCGGATGTCGATCACGTGCGGCTCGCCCGCGAGTGAATGCACCGCGTCCTCCCACACCGGCATCAGTGCCGCGGCACGCTCGAAGATGCCTTCGTCGCGATACAGCTTGAGCGTCGCGAGTGCGGCAGCCGTTGCCACTGGATGGCCGGAATACGTGTAGCCATGAAAGAGCTCGATGCCGCGCTCGGTCGCCGACACGACCGTGTCGTGAATCTCGCGCTTCACCGCCGTCGCACCCATCGGGATCGTCGCGTTCGTGATGCCCTTCGCCATCGTGATCATGTCAGGCGTCACGCCGAAATGTTGTGCGGCGAACGGTGCGCCGAGCCGGCCGAAGCCGGTGATCACTTCGTCGAAGATCAGCAGGATGCCGTGTGCATCACAGATGGCACGCAGGCGCTCGAGGTACCCGACCGGCGGCACCAGCACACCGGTGGACCCGGCCATCGGCTCGATGATCACCGCCGCGATCGTCTCCGCCCCGAACTCGGCGATGATCGGCAGCAGCGCATCGGCCAGCTCGACGCCGACCGCGGGCTGTCCGCGCGAGAACGCGTTGCGCGCCAGGTCGTGCGTGGTCGGCAGATGGCTGACGTGCGGCAGCAGCTGGCCGGCGTACGCATCCTTGTTCGGCGCGATGCCGCCGACGGAAATGCCGCCGAAGCCGACCCCGTGATAGCCGCGCACCCGACCCACGAAGCGCGTGCGCTGCGTCTGTCCGCGTGCGCGCCAGTACGCGAGCGCAATCTTGAGCGCGGTGTCCACCGACTCCGAACCGGAGTTGGAGAAGAAGACGCGGTCGATGCCATCCGGCAGCAGTGCCGCGAGCTCCGTCGCCAGCGTGAAGGTCGCCGGGTGCCCCATCTGGAATGCCGGCGCAAAATCGATCGTTGCCACTGCCTTCTGCACCGCTTCCACGATCGGCGCGCGACAGTGTCCCGCGTTCACACACCAGAGCCCGGCCGCCCCGTCGAGGATCTGTCGACCATCGTCGGACACGTAGTGCATGTCCCTGGCTGAGACGAGCAGTCGCGGCTTTGCCTTGAATGCCTTGTTCGCGGTGAAGGGCATCCACAACGCATCGAGCGTGTCGTCGTGCACCGGCGTGGAAATGGTCGGCAGCGGGGCAGTCGCAGTCATCGTCGGGTCCGGGGAGAAAAGAAGTTGCAGGAAGATCGCCGTCAGGCCCCGTTGCTGCCAGCGCACGGTCGCGGTCGCTCGCGTGGGTCGCTGTCTCGTCCGCCCGGACGAGTCCGCATTGCTCATGAGAAGCGCGCGCCGCCGCGTCGTTTCTCCTGCATGAGCGCGGGCACGGAGGCCGCGCAGCGTCACCTCACACATGGGGGTCGGCCCATATGGAGTATCCGGGACACGTCATCAAGGCCGGCGAACGGGATGGTGCGCTCGTTCGGGCGATCAAGGTCAGGCTCAATCACGCGCTCGTGCTCGCGCCACGTACGCTCGGTCGACTCGATGAACGGAATCCCGAGTTCGGTCCCGCCATGACACATGCCGTCAGGCTCTTTCAGGCGCGCCACGTCGACGCGTACGGCCGGCCCCTCAAGCTGGACGGCCAGATCGGCGCCATCACGTGGGAGATCCTCTTCGGCAGCGCGTCGGTGCCGACGATCGCCACGGCACCCTCGCGATTGCTGGCGCGCGTCCTCACGGTCGCGGGCAGGGAAGCTTCGAACGGTGTGCGCGAGGTGCCCCTCAATTCGAATCGCGGTCCGCAAGTGGAATCGTACCAGCGGCGCGCCGGATCACGACCGGGACTCGCCTGGTGCTGCTCGTTCGTGTACTGGTGCTACGACGAGGCGGCGCGCGCGATCGCGCGTCCGAACCCGATGGTGAAGACCGCCGGCTGCCTCGATCATTGGCAGCGCGCCGTCACCGCCGGCGCGACGCGCATCATGCGCGCGCGCGCCGTTGGTGATCCGTCGCTGCTCGCCCCCGGCATGATCTTCGTCATGGATCACGGCGGTGGCCTCGGTCACACCGGCATCATCACGCAGGTCAATGGCGGTTTCCTCGCCACCATCGAAGGCAACACCGACGCCAGCCAGTCGCGCGAAGGCGGCGGTGTGTATCGACTCTCACGGAAGATCACCGACATCAACCTGGGCTTCATCAGCTACGCGGTGGCCTCGCCCCGGCACACCGCAGCGTCGACAAATAGTAGCAAGTAGTTACTTCATCATGGTGGGCGCCGGGTATGCCGGCCGGACTTCCACCGCACCCGTGAGCGCGGACGGCAGTCGCTCGGCCCACCGGACCGCATCATCGAGCGTCGGGACCTCGATGATGAAGTAGCCACCAAGGGCCGTCCGTGAATTCACGTGTGCGCGGCTGGCGACCATCGACCGACCGTTGCGCACCGTCACGGTCCGCACGGCATCACCGGTGCGGAGCGCCGTCCCGCCTCGCAGGACGCCCGCCTTCTGGAGCTCCGCCCCGTAATCGGCGAACGCCGCCCAGTACGCGCCGCCGCGAGCGCCATCGGTCCGCAGCGCCAGCTGCTCGGGTGTCTCCCAGATCATGATCGAGAATTGCTGTGGCGCATTGGCGGTCGCCTGTGCCTGTGCCCTGAGTGGTGCGCCGACGGCCAGCAGGGCGATGCCGAGCGCCAGGCCACGAAGCTGTGGGATCTGCATGCGAACGATTCCTCCGGAATGATGGTGTGCGTGTGTATCGAGTTCTGTCATGGCGATGACGGTTCAGGATCCGCTCGATCGACATTCGACGCACTGGCACTCCATTGTCGATCCGCACATTCACTGCACGTCATCCCGATGCACGCGCACATTGACGTGACGCGCTGCGCCCCTTCTCCGGAGACCTGGATGAAATTCGCCGTCATCGTGTACGAAACGCAGGATGAACTCGACGCCCGTGAAGATCCCGCGCGCGTCGGTGCGTACTGGGCCGCCTACACTGCGTATTCGCAGGCACTCGTGCAGGCGGGAGTCGGGGCCGGCGGCGCAGGGCTGCAGCCGCCGCCGCTGGCCACCACCG
>JACMLX010000206.1 GCA_014379355.1 Gemmatimonadaceae bacterium | reverse complement strand
TTCCCATCACGCAGCAACGTCTTGACTTACAGCAACTCGTGACCTCGACGCCGCGCAACCATTGCAAACAGTTTTCGCGCGGGGACGCGGTGCCGCGGGGCGTTCGGCACGCAGCGCGCTGATCATTCCGCAGAAAACTGCAAAGGCCGTTGACAGCGCCACGCGAGCGCAGTTCCAACAACCCTCTTCATGTCAATCCCGTTCAAAGCCCATGACGGTCACCGACTGCCCCGCGCCCCCGCGTCCCCGCGAGAACACTTTTCAAGATCTCTCGGTCGCGACTGAACGTTGCTCGGCGCCCATTGACAACAAATCAGTGCACGTCTGCCGCAGAAAGTCCGGCGCGGTTTCGGCCGGTCTTCCAGAACAGCAGCAGCGGCAGGCCGAGGAACATGAGGACGGCGCTGATCATGTAGATCTTCGAGAACGAGATCACACTCGCCTGCGCCAGCACCTGTCGCTCGAGCACGCGATACGCCTGTGCCGCCGCAGTGGTGGCGTCGGAGCCGCGGGCGACGAAGGCGCGCGACAGCATCGCGATGCGCGACGTCACCTCCGGATCACCGCTGGTCATGTGAGTCACGAGGTTGCTGCGCGCACTCGACGTGAACCGCGACAGCAGCGTGGCCATGATCGCGATACCGAGTGACCCGCCGAGCTGCCGCGTGAGATTGAACAGCGCGGTGCCCTGCGGCACATCCGTCGCCGACAGGTCGGCCATGCTCGCATTCGTCAGCGGTACGAAGATCAGTCCCATGCCGACACCCCGCAGGATCAGCGGCCAGAACACATCATCGGCGCCGCCATCCAGAGAAATGCCCGACAGCCAGTACATGCAGAGGCCGAACATCATCACGCCGAGCACGATCGTATACCGCGCGTCGATGCGATTCGCGTTGCGGCCGATCACGGCCATCGTCACCGCACTCGCGATCGCGCCGGGAAATATGACCTTGCCCGTCTGCCACGCCGTGAAGCCGTGCAGCTGCTGCAGGAACACCGGCAGCACGAAGATCGAGCCGTACATCGCCAGGCCCAGCACCGCCGCGAACGTCACGCCAGCCGCCAGCTGCCGACTCTTGAGCACGCGCAGGTTCACGATCGGCTGCTCGAACGTCAACTCGCGCCAGATGAACAGGACGAACGTCACCGCACTCGTGATCGCCAGACCGGTCACCAGTCCGCTCTCGAACCAGTCGTTGCGTTCTCCACGCTCCAGCATGAACTGGAGCGAGCCGACGCTGGCGGCCAGCAGCACGATGCCCGCGACATCGATCTTCGTCGCGCGCACGCCCGTCTTCGAATTCCTGACGTACGCCCACACCATCGCCGCGGCGATCAGGCCAAGCGGCACGTTGATGTAGAAGATCCACGGCCAGTCGTAGTTGTCCACGATGTAGCCGCCGAGCGTGGGCCCCAGCGTCGGCCCCACCATCACGCCCATGCCGAAGATCGCCTGTCCCTTGCCGACTTCCTTCGGCGGGAAGGCCTCGAACAGCGTCGCCTGGGCGGTGCTCAGCAACGCACCACCGCCCAATCCCTGGATCACGCGCCAGAACACCAGCGACCAGAGCCCCGTCGCTGCGCCGCAGAAGAAGCTCGCAGCCACGAACAACAGAATGCTGCCGGTCAGGTAGCGACGCCGGCCGAACCAGTTCGACAGCCAGCTCGACATCGGAATCACGATCACGTTCGCAATGATGTAGCCGGTGCTCACCCACGCGATCTCGTCGAGCGTCGCGCCAAGATTGCCCATCATGTGTGGCACGGCCACGTTCACGATCGACGTGTCCACCAGCTCGAGCACCGCCGCCAATGTCACGGCGGCAGCGATCCAGTAGCGATTGGCGTACGGATCCTCGACCGTTGCCGCGGCGGCGTGCGGCGCAGTGAGGGCGGTGCTTGCCATACTCAGTTGCCTCGACGGCGGTGTGGTGTGTCGTGCCTGCGAATCGAGCTACTTCGTGGCGACGTGCGCCACCACACTGAGGCCGATGCGCAGCGGACGCGCCGCATCGAGACCCTTCGTGATCCGGATGCGCACCGGCACACGCTGCACGACCTTCGTGAAGTTCCCGCTCGCGTTGTCCGGCGGCAGCAGCGTGAAGCGCGCGCCGGTGGCGGCGCTGATGCTCTCCACCACACCCTCGATCGTCGCACCACCGTATGCATCGACTTCGAGCTCGACCACCTGACCGACTCGCAACTTCTCGAGCTGCGTTTCCTTGAAGTTCGCCATGATGAACAGACCCGTGTCGGCCGTGATGTTCATCAGCGTCTGGCCCGGCTGCACGAGTTGCCCGACCTCGACCAGCTTCTTGCTCACCATGCCTGCGGTCGGCGCCGCGATGTTCGTGAAGCTGAGCTGCAACGCAGCGTTGTCGCGCGCGGCCGTGGCCACGCCGAATCGCGCCTGCGCCAGGCGTACGCCGGCCTGCATCCCTTCGACGTTCGCGCCGGCGGCACTCACCTGACGCTGGACCGCCACGAGCTGCGCACGGGTCGCCGCCACCTGCGCCTTGGCAGCATCGAGCTGCTGCTGACTGACGATGTCCTTCGCGGCAAGATCCGCATACCGCGCCAGATCGGCCTCGGCGCGCACCACCTGCGCACGTGCTGCATCGACGTTCGCGTTCTGCGACGCCGTCTGCGCGGACGCCGTGGCGACCATTGCCTGCGCCTGTCCACCGCCACCCGTCGCCGCACGCGCGGCGGCCAGGTCGGCATCGGCCGATGCGAGCCGCACCTTGAACTCCCGATCGTCGATCGTCACGAGCGGCCCATTCATGGCAACGTGCTCGTTTTCGGCAACGCGCACGGCGGTCACGAAGCCGCCGACTTTCGCGAGCACCGGAATCACATGCCCGTCGATCATCGCATTGTCGGTGCTCTCATGCGCGCTCGCGTACGTCAAGGTCTTGAATGCCCAGAACCCACCGGCGATGACCAGCGCGCCAAGTATGAACGGCAACGGGCTGCGCTTCGGTGCGTCGGACTTGACGGCCTTTGGCGGGACAGGAGGAGTCATCGCGGGTTCGGAGGTGGTGCTCGGCGAGCTGCTGGAAGTTTCGGGGCGCATCTGGGTCGTCATGACAAAAGTCCTTTCACTCAGCGGAGTGATGTGATGGCGCCCTGCGAGCGGGCGATCGAAATGCGGGCCAGCTGGCGATTCGCAAGCGCGTCGACGAGTTGTGTTCGCGCAGTGCTCAGGCCCAGCAATGCGGACGTCACATCGAGGTTGCCGGCCACGCCGGCCTTGAAGCGATCGCGAGACTGTGCCACTTCCTGATCGGCGAGCCTGAGTCGTTCCCTGGCGGCGGCAACCGCTTCACTCGCCGACGCGCCGTCGAGCAACGCGCTCCGCACATCGACACTGATCTGCTGCAGCAAGTCGTTGCGGCGCGATTCGATCTCCCGCTCCGCCAGCGATTGCTCGGTCTGCCGAGCCTGACGGCGACCACCTTCGAACACCGGTAGCGTGACTCGTACCGCCCACGTCCATGTGTTGAGCATGTTGTTGCCCACATTCTTGCCGATGAAGCCCTCGTCGGCGACGGCAGACACCGACGGCAATCGCTCCGCCCGGATTGCGGTCGAGGCGAGATGCGCGGACTGCAACTGCTCCCTGATCACGAGCAGTTCCGGGCGAAGGCGCTCGGCTGTCGCCAGTGCTTCGCGCTCGTCGGGAATGGCGAGTTCGCCGGCGTCCAGCGAGTCGAGCATCTGGATCTGCTGATTCAAGTCCACGTTGATCGCACGGCGCAGGTCGAGTCGCGCCTTGTCACGTTCCACACGTGCACCGATCAGCTGCGACCGGATCGAGATCAGCTGCGATTCCGCCCGCGTCACGTCGAGTGCGACGCCGGTCCCGGCGCGCAGCGTTTCGCGCGCGATGCCGAGAAGATCGGCCGCCAGCGTCGAGTCAGCCGCGCGTGCCGCAAACACGGCTTCGGCGCGCAGCACGCGCACATATGCGTTGGCGGCCTGCGTGGCCGCCGCGGCGCCGACTTGTGCGGTCTCCGAGCGCGCCGCACCACCCTGCTGCCGAGCGAGACGCAGTCGTGCGAGCGCAGCACCATCGTAGATCGTCTGCGAGACGCGCGCACGCACATCACTGGTCGGCACCGGGCCAAGCACCTCACCATTGGGATCGAAGAACGGCTGCTGTCCGGCGGGCGTCGGGAAATCGATACCGAGTGTGGCCGTATTGAACGTGCGGCTGTTCGCCTCGGCGAACGTGCTGATGTTCGGCAGCAGATCGGCGCGACGCTGGTTGATGCGCGCGTCCACCTGCGAGGCGCGCAACGTGCTCGTGACTGTCGGCAGGCTGAGATCGCGTGCGCGTGCGGCAGCGGCCGCCAGCGTGAGGCCGAGCGGCGGCGACACGGACTGCGCGCAAAGCGGCGCA